>JBBQNY010000006.1:0-41549 GCA_038330365.1 Lysobacterales bacterium
GGTCCGGGCGGCCCCGCCGCGTATCTCCTCCCCGTCCTCGCGGTCGATCTGGCCTTCGGGATTGCCGCTGCGGTGGAAGCCGTGCACGCGTGCGGCATGGAGGTCATCGACCGCAGCACACTGTCGGACCGGGTGCGCGCCGGGATGGCCACCGGCGGCACGTTCGATCCTGTGGCGCTGGTTGAGAGGCTGGCATCGGAGCTCAAGGCCCGTGGCGACGATCTGCGCCGCTGCGCCGCTGGGCTGCTTTGGCACTTCGCGACAACGGGCGAGCCGACGCAGGCGTTCGGGGCGCCCGAGGTGATGTGGCGCGCCGTGCGGATCGCGCCAGCACCCTGGCTCTATTTCTTCCGCTGGGCCGCGCTCACCTTCGGCATTGATCGCGTGCGTCTCCCGGCCATGCTGTCACCGGAGGGTTCCAGCCCGCCCGCATTCACCCCCGCGCCGGCAGCACGGATACAGTCGATCCGCGTGGAGGGTGGGACGATTCAGGCGCTGGTGCTCGCCGCCGATCTAGCGGTCGCACTCAAGGCATTTCTACAGGTGCACCGCGAGAAGCCGACCCCTCGACCGCTCACGGCGGAGGCGTTGGGACTCACCCCGCAGGACTCGATTCCGCTGCAGGAACGTGACGTGCGCTCGCTCCAGCGTCTATGGGATGGCCTCGAAACACTCTATCGGGTCCCCTCGATCCCGCACGCATGGCGCGCCGCCTTCGCCCGTGCGCGTCGCGCCGCTCGCGGAGAGCTTGCGCCGTTCATGCTCCTGGACTATTTCGACGTCAATAATCCGACGTCCGCCGAGCGCGACTGGCGACAGCGCTCGATCGCGCATCTCACGGAGGGCCGCAGGGTCCCTGAAGCCCCTGACAGGCCCGTGGTGGCACTCGGATCACGGCAAGTTCATGCTGCAAGCGCACACTGTTGCGCTGCGCCGCAACTCTCGCAATGCACTCTTCATGCTCCCCATGACCCGAATTCTTGCCGTTGTTTTCGCATCCCTGCTCGTCACGATCGCGGCTGCGCCGCCGCTGTGGGCGCAAGACGTGCTGGTTCGCGTTGTGGCGCGCGGTTTTCCACAGACCGTTGCGGTGCGCAGTGCAGGAGCGGGCGATGGACGTCTCTTCGTGGTGGCCAAGGATGGCGTGATCCGCGTCCTCGATGCGGGAGCCAGCGTGCCTCGCGCCACGCCGTTCCTGGATCTCAGCAGCAACGGCAGCGCGCCGCCGGGAGGCCTGGGCTACTTCGGCAGCGGCGGCGACGAGCGCGGCCTGCTCGGCCTGGCGTTCCACCCGGACTATGCGAACAACGGTTACTTTTTCGTCTACTACACCGACAGCAACAGCGATGCGCGCATTACCCGCTACACGCGCTCGTCGGAGGATGACAATGTTGCGAACGCGGCCAGCGCCGTGACGTTTCTCAGGATCGCTGAAGATTTCAACACCCACAACGGCGGTGAAATCCACTTCGGGCTCGATGGATTTCTCTATGCGGCCAGCGGCGACGGCGGCAGTGGTGGCGATCCGTGCAACCGCGCGCAGACGCTGGATCCCGCCACGCTGACGAATACGGGCAATTGCACGGTGGATGCCAACTTCATCAATTCCGGCGGCAACGGCGACTCGCGTGCGCTGCTCGGAAAAATGCTCCGTATCAATGTTGACCAGCCGACGCCGGCTGGCAGCAACCAGCTGTGTTCCGCGGTGCCGGTCGGCACCGCAGGCGCAGGGTCGGCGATGTATTCCATCCCCAAGTCCAACCCCTTTGCCGGCGGCGACGCGCAGAATGGGTGCGACGAGATTTTGCACTATGGATTGCGCAATCCCTTCCGCTTCAGCATTGATCGTGTCACCGGCGATCTCTTCATCGGCGATGTCGGACAGGCCGTACAGGAAGAGGTGAGCTTCGCTGGCAGCGCGCAGACTGGCCTCAACTTCGGCTGGAACCGCTGCGAGGGCACGGCGAATTTCGGGGGTGGCTCGTGCGCCACGGCCGGATTCACCGCACCCATCCTGTTCTACACGCGCAGCGCCAACCCGAACGCGTGCTCCGTGATCGGTGGATACCGCTACCGCGGCGCCGCGGCGTCGCTCGCAGGCAAGTACTTCTTCGCCGATTACTGCAGCGGACAATTCTGGATCGCTACAGAGGGACCCGGCGGCGGCTGGACGGCATCCGCGTTGCCCCCATTGCCCGGTTTCGCCACGGCGAGCTTCGGCGAAGACAGCGCTGGCGAGCTCTATGTCGGCGATCTGCGAACCACGGTCTCGGGCAGTCCGAACAACGTCCCTCTCTCGCGCATTTTCGCGCAGGAAATTTTTGCAGACGGCTTCGAATAAGTCTCGGGGCACTTATCGCCGGCGTGCTGATTGGAGATTGAGTGACTTCCGGGGCTGGATGGTCGCTGGTGCCGACTTGCGTGCTGGAGTCATTCCGATCGCTGCGGCACGTTCGCGGGCATGCCGTCGGCCGTGCCAGATATGGAGAGTCAGCAGCAGGGGCAGACTGACCCCCACGGATGCATGCAGATTGCCGATGATCGGGCGCAGGTTCTCACCGGCTGCGTAATAGAGCACCCACGCCGAGATCGCCATGAAGCTGACCCCCGTCACCAGCGTGATGCCGAGCCGGCGCGAGCGGAACGTACGCCAGCCGGACGGCACGTGGCTGGTGAGCAGGCTGCCAATGGCCATCAACATCAGAAAGGCCGCAGCACCATGGATCTGCAGTACCGGAAACTGCCACGGGTGCTTTTCGGGTCCGAATTCGCCTTCGACCTGGAGCCAGCGGCTAAGCACGAAGAACGTGATGCCCGTGATCCAGCTGGTCGCGAGCACCGCGTAGAACATGCGGCGCAGCCACACCGGAAATCGCAGGCGCATCATGCGCGTATCACGCTGGGCACGGCAGACGCCTCGGTCAACTCCATGGTGCAGCCGAACGTGTCCAGCGAGCTTGCCTGGCCGCCGGCCAACCGCATCCAGTCAACCTCAAGCGGCGCCAGACAGGCAACCTTGGTCAAGGCGTCCGCACGCATGGCGGTTGCGGCCCATACCGAATAGCTGCGTGGATCAGAGCTGGCCGTGCCCGATGCCGGATCAAGGATCGCGCTCGCATGCGCGCCGCGCCGGCCGATGCTGGTTGCGAGTCCCGCGTCGCGCATCTCGAAACTCCGGACATGTTCACCGTCTGGAACGCGAACACCGATAGTCACACCGCGCCAGGGACGCATGCGCAGGTCGCCCCCGGCATTGATGCAGACATCGATCTCCGCGGGAATGCCCTGGAACGCGCAGTCGACCGCGTAGCCTTTCGCGATTCCACCGAGATCGATGAGCAGCGGTCGGGCGAAGCGGATTCCTGCAGTGTCGAGGTGAATGTCGCGCCAGTCGCCGCCAGGCTCAACGTGGCCGCAGGTGTCGGGCAGCAACCCTGCTTGAACCATTGGGCCCGCCACACAGACGTCGAACGCGCCGTCGCTGAGTCGGCTCATCCACAAGGCCTCCGTCATCACCGCGCGCATGTCTTGCGAGATGGGCTGCGCACGGGCAGCCGCGCCGCGATTCACGCGAACAAGCTCGCTGTCGGGGTGGTGGAAACCGAGCGCGCCCTCGAGCGCGCGGATGCGCGCAAAGGCGAGGCTCGCAAGTCCGTGCAGCGCGTCCTCGCTGCAGGCGCCCGCAAGGCCGATCTCGACCCGGGTTCCAAGCAGCGGTTGGCAACGGCGGATGGCGGGCATGCGTGCAGAGTTTTCCAGGTCGGCAAGTGCGGCGCGGCTACAGCGAGCGCAGTACTTCGTTCCAGGTATGGGTCAGACGATTGACGCCGTCGGTGATGTGGCGGCAGCTGAGCGTCGCGCCGGAGATGTTGCGGATCGGATCGTCGAGCTTCAGCAACCGGCTGTGGTCGCGGCCGCGGAATTGCGCACGCCACCGCGGGTTTCGAACTTCGAAACCGTAGCTTTCCCGATAGGTGAGAATCTCGATGCCGGTGACCCGGCCCTGGCTGTCGAGGCCGACCGCCAGGTCGATGTTCTCGTGCTTGCCGATCACGTTGTCCACGATGAACCATTCCCCCGCGTCCGATTTCCAGGCGCGAAGCTCCGCCTGGCGCACCCGCTCGTGCGAGACCGTCGCGATGCGCCGTCGCTGCGCTGCGTCCAGCACCACGGGAACCCTCGTCAGCGTGCGTCCCGGGAAAATCAGGCGCTGAGCCTGCTCCACCGAGAGATACGTCTCCGCCCGCGCCGTCGGCCACGCGAACAGGCCGCACAGCAGCGCGGCGGTGCCCGTCACGAGCTCTCGCCGATTCATGCCGGAGCGCGGGTCCGGAGCGCGTTTCATCCGAGGTCGAATGCGACGGTGAGACCGATGTGGACCTTTTCGCGCCCGTCGAAGTTGCGGTCGCCGTGACTGTAGGAGAACGGCAATCCGTCGCCACGAACCTGCGCGGGATCCTCGCCGGAGTGTTCGTGCCGGAACAATATGGCCTCGGCCAACACGCTGGACCGGTCCGCCACACCGTATTCGACTTCCGCGCGCAGATCGTGGAACGGATAGTCGCCCGGGTCCTTGTGCCGCCGGTTGATGTTGCTGGCGTTGAGCTCCCATGCGCCCTGAGGGAGCGTGTCGGCGCCGCGCGCACAGAGCCACTGGTATTCGTCCGCGGTGGCCGTCGTGGACAGCGGGCACAAGAAGAGCGCCGCCGCGCCGAAACAGCCCGCGCGGGCAGGTGAAGCGAAGAATGCCATGACACTCCGGAGACTCGAACCAGGTAAACCGGACTGTAAATGAGAATGAGTCGCATCACAATACGCATCAAGCCGGAATGTTCCCCGTCGATGCGGTTGCGGGTGGACTACATCAGGGCGGCGCGGCTTCCTTGAGCGCGATCGCCTGGATGCCGTCGGCGCCGAGCTGGCGACGCGCACCATCGAGATCCTGCGCGTTGTCGTAGGGACCGACCCGCACCCGGAACCACGTTTCGCCGTTGATGTTCACTGAGGTCACGGCGGCACGCATGCCCGAGAGCGCGAGCTTCGCCTTCATGGTTTCGGCGTCCGTCGTCGAACGGAACGAGCCCGCCTGCAGGAAGTAGCGTCCCGGCGCTGTGGCGGGGGCACTCGGTGGCGGCGGCGGCGCGGCCGCCTGCTCAATCAATTCGGCGTCGGGGATAACCTGGTCGAGTTCCGGCAGAACCGTGTAGAAGTCGTACTTCGGGCGCGCCGGAGCTGAGTCCGCTGCCACACCCGGATCGGTCTCGGCCGGTGCAGTGGCAGCGGCATTGGGCACCGGCTTCACGGGGGCCGCAAGAAACGGCACGGCGTTCTGCCACGGCACGAAAACCGTGAACAGAGCGCCCACCAGGAATCCGCTGATCAGCAGCAGCCAGGCCGGCACGCGCCGTTCGCTGGAACCATGGTACGCCGCCTGACGAGGACGCTTCTGGGCCATCACATGCTCTCCGGCGCGGAGGCGCCGAGCAAGGCGAGCCCTCCCTGAATCGGATGGCGCAGCGCTTCGCAGAGATACAACCGCGCGTGGCGGATGTCCTCGTCAGCCGCACCGAGAATCGGCACCGCGTTGTAGAACGCATGGAACGCCGCCGCCAGCTCGCGCAAGGCAGCGAACACCGCGTGCGGCGCTCGATTGGCGGCCGCGCTGGCGAGTATGTCGGGCCAGTGCATGAGCATGTCGAGCAACTCGCGTTCCTGCGGTTCGGTCAGTCTCGACGCGGCTGCTGCGCCAAGACCAGGGTCGTAGGCGAGGCCTTTCTCGAGTAGTTGCCGGAACAGCGCGTTGATGCGCGCGTGGGCGTATTGCACGTAGTACACGGGATTCTCGTTCGACTGCGAGCGTGCCAGGTCGAGATCAAAGTCGAGGTGCTGTTCGTGCCCGCGCAGCACGTAGAAACAGCGCGCGGCGTCGCGGCCGACGTCCTCGCGCAGCTGGCGCAAGGTCACGAAGGATCCCGCCCGCGTCGACATCTGCACCCGCTTGCCGTCCTCGAACAGGATCGCGAACTGCAGCAGCAGAACCTCGACGCGTTCGGGATCGATGCCGAGCCCTTGCGCCGCGGCTTTCAGACGCGCGACGTAACCATGATGATCCGATCCGAGCAGATACAGCGCACGATCGAATCCGCGTTCGAACTTGTCGTTGAGATAGGCGATGTCGGAGGCGAAGTACGTCGTCACGCCGTTCTCGCGCACCACGACGCGATCCTTGTCGTCGCCGAACGCACTGGCGCGGAACCAGAGCGCGCCGTCCTGCTCAAACAGGTGGCCTCCTGCGCGCAGGCGATCGAGTGCGCGGTCGATGGCGCCCGACGTCGCCAGCGACTGCTCCGAGAACCAGCGGTTGTAGCGAACCCCGAACCCCTCGAGATCGGCTTCGATGTCGTGCAGGCAGTCGTGCAGGCCGGCGGCGTGTATGCGCGCGTAGTCTTCCGCTCCGAGCAGTGCGCGTGCCCGCGCGATCAGCGCATCCACGTACGCTTCCTTGTCGCCACCTGTGCTCTCATCGGCCGGCAGGCCATCGACAACAGCGGCGGCACGATGCCGGAATGCGTCTGCATGCTCATCGCGCAGTCGGGCGGCGATGTCGTTGACGTAATCGCCGCGATAGCCGTTGTCGGGGAAGGGCGGCACCTCGCCGCACTGTTCGAGATAGCGGATCCACACGCTGACCGCGAGGATATCCATCTGGCGGCCGGCGTCGTTGACGTAGTACTCCCGTTGCACGCGATGACCGGCGGCTTCGAGCAGATTGGACAGACTGGCGCCGTAGGCTGCGCCACGACCGTGGCCCACATGCAGGGGACCGTTCGGATTCGCGGAAACGAACTCGACGAGCAGATTCTCCCCGGACCCGGCGCTGGCAAAGCCCCAGGTGGGACCGGCCGCGTGCGCCGCGATCAACGCATCGATACGCACGCAAGGGTCGAGGCGGAAATTGATGAAGCCGGGGCCGGCGATCTCCACCGAAGCCACTTGGCTCGAAGCCGGAATCTGTGCGATCAGTGCCGCGGCCAGCGCGCGCGGGTTGCGCTGATGCGCACGTCCCAGCTGCATCGCCGCGTTGCAGGCGTAATCGCCGTGAGCGGGATTGCGCGTGCGTTCAATTTCGACCTCGAAACCATTTTCCGTCCCGGAACCAGGCTCGTCACCTGCTGGTAACTCGCCCGCTTCCCGCAGGGCGGCGATGGCGCCGTGGACGAGCTCCCTCAGATGCTGTTTCACAAGGTCTCAAGAATGGGGCGGACCCCCTAGTTTAGGGGCAGGGCGCGCTCGCGCCTACGCACATGCACGCTCGCCCTGGACGCCCACTCGGAGCCGCGCTTCCCGCGAGGTCATAAATCTGCAATTGCGCGGACATAGAGTGCGCAACCAGAAAGGTCCTGCGGGCGGCGGACGCGCCTTCGCCACGGCGTGAGGCCCTGCGGCACACGGCCCTGCCTCGTTGACGTGATCGAGGTCGCCTCCTGCGCGAGCCGGCCAGACCCTCCATTCCCCGGCTGGCCGCCCCGGCCCTGCCGCGCCCCGTACCCAATCCTCTGGAATCGAAGTCATGCACAGCAACCGTCGCCGTCTGGCGCCCTTGGCGCTGGCCATGTTGGCCACCTTTGGCATCCACGCCGAACCGGCATCCGTTTGGATCTACGTGTACGAACAGGCGAAGCCCCAGGAAGCCATCGAACTGGTGGTGGACGAGCGACCTGCAGGCGCCACCGGTGCCAACGGTGCCGTGGGTACCAGCGCTGAGCCCGGCACGCACGCATTTCGCCTCAAGCGCGGCGCGGAGGAACTGCTCAGCTTCGAGCTTGAGCTGGCGGATCGCGAGGAAGTCCAGATCTCGGCTTCGCTGACGCCCGGCCGGGCGCCGATCTACACTCTGCGCAGCAATCTCAAGGGCGAGCGGACCATCGACCTCGCGCCGCAAGCGGCGCCCGAACCCATCGCGGCCGTGGGCGACGAAGCCGCTGCGGCCACTCCCGTGATGGCCGGAGTCGATGTGGTCGACGAGGTGCCGGAAGACGAGACCACGCTCGAAGGCGTGACGGTCACGGGCCAGGCGCAACGCAGAGACGACCAGGCGGCGTATCTCGATGAACGTCGCGCCAGCGCGCAGGTCACCGAGACACTGTCGTCCGAGCAGATTTCGCGCGCCGGCGACTCCGACACCGGTGCGGCGTTGCGGCGGGTAACCGGTCTGTCACTAGTCAGCGGCAAGTACGTCTACATACGCGGCCTCGGCGAGCGCTATTCGAGCGTGCTGCTCAACGGCGCCCAGATCCCGAGCCCGGACCCCACGCGTCGCGTGGTGCCGCTCGACCTATTTCCCACCGAGATGCTGGAAGGCGTCGTCGTGCAGAAAAGTTATTCGCCCGACATGCCGGGCGAGTTTGCGGGAGGGACCATTGGCCTGCGCACCCGTGCGGTTCCGACGGGGCCGTTCGCAAAGGTATCGTTTGGTCTGGGCTACATCGATGGGACCACGTTCGAGGACGGTCTTCGATACGACGGCGGCGATCGCGACTGGACCGGCTTTGACAACGGTGCACGCGAACTTCCAGACTCCATCGCGGATGCAATCGCCGGCGGCGTGCAGATCACCCCGCAGACGCCCTTCAACCCTGATGGCTTCACGCCGGCACAGATCGAGACATTCGGCGAAGACCTCGCTGCCCGGGGTTTCGATACGCGCTCGGATTCACTGCCGCTCAACGGTACGTTCGCCGGCGCCGTCGGCAACGGATGGAGCCTGGGCGGCGATATGCGGTTTGGCGCGCTCGCGGCGCTTCGCTTCGACCACAAGTGGGACAACACCTTCGACGAGCAGCGGGCAGCGTTTGCCGTGCAGGGCACTTCCGATCTGGTGCCGAGCAAGGCGTTCGAGCGCGACAAGACCGAGCGCACGGCGGAGCTCGGCGCTTTCGTCAATCTGGGGCTGGAGATCAACGCGGACCATCGGATTGGTCTCGCCAATCTGCTGGTGCGCCAGACCGAGGACGAGGTGCGCATTGACCAGGGATTCTTCGACGGCGACATCGAGCAGCAGTCGCGTTTCACGCGTCTGGAGTGGGAAGAAAACGAACTGCGTTCCCACCAGCTTTCGGGCCAGCACGCGTTCCCTTCCCTGGCAGGTCTCAACCTCGACTGGCAGTACACGCTGTCTCGCGCCGGCCGCGAAGCGCCCATCACGCGCGACTATCGATACGACCTTGACCAGAACAGCGGCGTCTTCCGCTTCTCCACCAGTTCCAGCAGCAACCAGATCTCGTTTTCGGATCTGGACGATGCGGCGGACGAAGCGCAACTGCGCGCCGAACTGCCGCTCGTTTTCGGCGACAACTACGTCACCTTGAGCGCCGGCGGCAGCTTGCTGGATCGCGAACGCAACTCCGCCATCCGCCGTTTCCAGTTCCTGGTGAACGGACCTCTGGGCAACGACCCGATTCTGCGCAGTTCGCAAAGCGTGGACGCGATCCTGAATGCCGGAACTATCGGGCCCGATGGCTTCTTCCTGCGCGAAGTCACGCGTGGCACCGACAATTACCTCGCGGAGCAGAGTCTCGATGGCTTCTACGCCAGCGCCGACGTGACGCTGGGCGAACACTGGCGTTTCGCGCTTGGCGCACGCAACGAGGACAACCAGCAGACCGTAACGACGTTCTCGATCAACGGCGCTGCCGAGCCGATCGTCGCCAATCTCGAGAATCGCGACTGGTTGCCGTCGGTCGCCGTGACCTGGTTGCCCAATTCGGATTCGCAATGGCGCTTCGCCTATGCGGAAACCGTTTCCCGACCCGATTTCCGCGAACTCTCGCCTGCGCCCTTCACCGATCCGCTGCTCGACGCGGAAGCGATCGGCAATCCGGACCTGGTGCAGGCCGACATCCAGAATGTCGACCTTCGCTACGAGTACTACTTCTCGCCGACTGAGATCGTCGCCGCGTCGCTTTTCTACAAGCAGTTCCAGAATCCGATCGAGCGCATCACGATTCCGGGTACCGGCGACCTGCTCTCGTACGCCAACGCCGATGCGGCAACCAACTACGGTTTCGAGCTTGAAGCGTTCAAGTACCTCGATTTTCTTGGGGATACCTGGCTCGGCGGGCTCGGCGGCGATGGATTTCCGTGGGAGAGTTTTTTCGTGGGCGCCAACTATGCCTGGATCGATTCAGAGGTCGAGCTCGGTGCCAGCCAGTCGATCCAGACCAACTCAGTCAGACCGCTGCAGGGTCAGTCGCGGTATCTGGTGAACCTGCAGCTCGGCTTCCAGAGCCCGGACGGCAATCACGAGGCGACGCTGCTCTACAACCGCTTCGGTCGCCGCGTCTCGCAGGTTGGCACGCTCGGGGCCCCCGATACTTACGAAGAAGGTATCAACCAGCTTGATCTCGTGTATGCGCACAAGTTCGCCAGCGAATGGTCCTGGAAGCTGCGCCTGCGCAATCTGCTCGACCCGGACGTCGAGTACACCCAGGGCGGTCTTTCGACCCGCAATTACAACCGCGGACGCGAAGTACTGATGAGCCTGGAGTGGCGGCCGGAGTTCTGAGTTTTGCCGCTGGTGGGCGCTTCAGTAGTCGTGTGATTTCGCGAGCGAACGGCTGCTTCGATGTGACGCTGGGCAAGCAGGCGTCCACGAACAAGCCCCTCTCCCATCGGGACAGGGGCTGGGGTGAGGGTTTCCGGCCCTGCGTCGTGGAGTTCGGCGCGAAGTGCAGATGCTGCTTTGATGCAGCTTGAGGCAAGCAGGCGTCCATGATCGAGACCCTCTCCCACCGGGAGAGGGGTTGGGGTGAGGGTTCCCGGCCCTGCGCCATGGTGTTCGGCGCGTAGTGAGACTGCTGCTTCGACGCAGTTTGAGGCAAGCAGGCTTCCCTGCGGCGGTAATCCGGCCCGGCCATCCATGGCCGGGCGTTCGAGTCAGCGCGCGCCAGTGGCGCGCAAGCGCTGCCTCTCACCCACCTGCAACGAAACTGTAGTCGTTCGCAACCGGGACTGTCATGGACGGCCTCTAGGGTGGCCGGCATCGCACTGGATGGTCCGTGCGCCCGCCTTCATCCCTGGAGTTTTCCCATGCGCAATATCCGAATTCTCAGCTTTGCCGTTGCCGCCGCCCTGGCAGGCTCGGCGAACGCAGTTAACTTGAACGACTCGTTCGATGGCCTCTGGATCAACAACAACGAGAACGGCCGGGGACTCATGATGGAAGTTGTCCCGAACGCCACGGGTGCGACGTTCTTCGGCGCATTTTTCACCTATGACACAGCCGGCAACCCCCTCTGGGTGACCATCCAGCAGGACTTCGGCGTGGGGCAGACGTTCGCCCCGTCCGTACCGGTGCGCACCTTTCGAGGTGGCAATTTCGGTCTGCCATTCACGCCGCCTGCGCCGGGCGAAGGCACCATCGTCGGTACCGCCGCGGTGACGATCAACTCCTGCCGCAGCATGCAGATCAACTTCACGCCCAACGCTTCCGCGAACGGGTTGCCGGCAACCAACTTCGCGAATCTGGCTCCGATCTTTCCTTCCGCTGGTTGCACCGATGTGGCTGCGTTCACCGCGTGTCCGGCGGGTACCACGGCGGCCACCGGCATTGCGGCGACCTGCGTGCTCTCCGGAATTATCTCAAGCAACGTGCGCCTGCCAGCAAACGCCACCTACCTCATTGATGGCAAGGTCCAGGTCGGTACCCCAATCGGTGCTGCGACGCCCTCAGTGGGCACGCTCACCATCGATCCGGGAACCGTGTTGCGGGGTCGGGGCGGCTCATCCGACTACCTCGTCATAAATCCTGATTCAAAGATTTTCGCCAATGGTACGGTCGACCAGCCGATCATCTTCGACGGTCCGGTCAACACGCCGGGTTCGTGGGCGGGCGTGTTCCTCGCCGGCCGCGCACCCGTCAATACGGCGGCAACGCCGGGCGGCACGGTTTCGTTCGAGGCCGACGCCAACATCGTATTCGGCGGCAGCAATGCGAGCGATTCCTCCGGCGTCATGCGCTATGTGCAGATCCGCAATGCCGGCCAGACCATCGCGCCAAACAGGGAGCTCAACAGCCTGACCTTCGGCGGCGTCGGCAACGGCACGGTCATCGATTATGTGCAGGCGCACAACGGCACCGACGACGCTTTCGAGTGGTTTGGCGGTACCGTCAATGCGCGCCATCTCGTCGCCACGGGTGCCGACGACGACAATCTCGACTTCGACTTCGGCTTCAGCGGCAACATCCAGTTCGTCTATATCCGCCAGGATGCGGACGGCCTCGATACCGCCGATGGCCGCGGCATCGAGTCTGACAACCAGGCTTCGGGTGGCAACTTCGACGCCAGCCCCCGGACCCAGCCCAAGGTTGCCAACATCACCGTTGTCGGTGGCGGTGGCGTCGAAGGCATGCGCCTGCGTCGTGGCTCTTCGGGTCGCTATTTCCACAGCGTGATCGGCGGCAACTTCACCAGTTCGTGCCTGCGCTTCAACGACGCCGCCACCTACACCGCCGTCGCCACCGCGCCCACCACGATTACGGGCAGTCACGTGGCCTGCGCCACCAACTTCAGGGATGACAGTGCGGTCACCAATCCGCCCATCACGGTCCAGGCCTGGTACAACGCCGGCGCCAACAACACCGCGGGCAGCGACCTCAATGCCGTGCTGGACGGCCGCTTCCCGCGTGCGGGCCAGCTGACAGCTCCCGCACTGAGCGTTCCCGGTGGCGACGGCTTCTTCGAGGCGACCACCTACAAGGGAGCATTCAGTTCCTCCTCGCAGGACTGGGCGGCGGGCTGGACGGTTCCGGGTTCGCTCTAAGCAGCTCAGCCCCCTGCGACGGCCGTGCAACGATGGCTGTCGCAGGGGATACCCGCTGATCGGCGGTGCAGCCGCGAGGCCATCGCGGAACTTGCAGCGGACTCGGCGGTCTTGAATATGCCGGCCGGATCACCGCAATCGATCCGTCAGGTCGTCGGGCGATGAACCCGATGCTTCATCAGGCTCTCCCCTGAGTGTGGAACCGAGGCCGACGCCCAGTGCGCCGGCCTCTTTTCATTGGGGAGTCATGCTGCCGCGCTCCGGGCGAGTAACGTCGCAGTGCGCGGATGCTGCCGGCCACTCAGGCGCCAGCGAAGGCCTGCTGTGCGGCGATCACCTCGGCGCCCGTGAAGCTGCCTTCCGGCAGTGCTCCGAACTTGTCCTGCAACTGGCCCGCGAGCTGACGCACGCGCGGCGCGTTGTCGCGCTTGCCGAGCGCAAAGACCTGCGTGCCGAGGTCAGAGCAGAAGTGATGCAGTTCAAAGAAGTACTTGACCTGCCCGGTGGTAAGGAAGCCGAGCACGGGCGCGCCCGAAGCAGTGTCCTCGAGTGAGCGGCCCGATCGCATTTCCCGCTCGGTTGCGAGGCGCTCCGCACTTTCCGTCAGATGTCGGAAATCCTCGCCCACATTCGCCGTGTCCAGGTCGGAAGCGAACTGCGCGAGATAAAGCGCGTGGGCCAGGGCAGGCTGCGCGTGCCAGGTTGGCTGGCGCAGATCGAGCAGCGCGGAAAGCTTCGGCGCCAGTGCGCCGCCGGCGCGTGTTGCCTCGGCGGTGTTGAAACTGGTCGAGTCGCGCGGACGCGGACTGGGATCGAAGGTGCTGCCGGCAATCATGATTTCGGTGGTGTCGAACAATGCGCTGTCACGCTCGCGCTCGAAGCCGGTGGCATCGAGGATGCGATGGGTTTCGGCGATGCTCGCCAGCTCGTTCGAACCGATACCGTCGTGATAATGCTGGTCCTCGCGCTGGCGCAGGTCGTGGCAGGTGGCGAACAGCGAGAGCACCAGCCAGTCCCGACCTGGCAGCGCCTGCACCCCGAGCGTGTCGATGACCTGGCCGAGCCGCCGATCAAGGATCTCGAGGGCATGGTCTTCGTTGTGATACGCGTGGAAGTCCCGGCCCAGCGTGCCGTGGCGCACGGCGAGCCGCGCGACTCCAAGCACGACCGCACGCTCGGTGCGTTCGAGATGCGCGGCGGCATCGGGACCGTAGGCGTCGTGATACAGCGAACGCCGCGCCCGGATGACATCGAGCACATCGGGGCGGCCCTTCTCCAGCAGCGCCCGTGCAGCCTCGGCGTCCGGGATCTGCAGCTCGACGGCATCCGCAGGGAACTGCGCAGCCGCTTCCATTCTAAGAATCATCGAGTCCTCACGCGTCCCCGGTCGTGATGCAGAGCGAGTATAGGCGTTCGCGCCGGGATCGGAAGCGAAAGCGCGGATGCGTGCCATCGCGAGCGTCGCCCAGACGTTCCACGACGCTGAGGCAGACGCTCATGCGCCGGGAACGCTGCTCTCAGAGCATGCCGAGCTGCGCCAGCGAAGCAGGTTCGCCGTCACCCACGATGAAGTGATCCAGCAGCCGGATGTCGACCAGCGCAAGCGCCTGGGTCAACTGGCGCGTCAGATGTCGATCCGCAGCGCTCGGCTCGGCCACGCCCGACGGGTGGTTGTGCGCCACGATCACCGCGGCCGCCGACAGTGCGAGCGCACGGCACACGACCTCGCGCGGATGCACGCTGGCGCCATCCAGCGTGCCGAAAAACATTTCCTCGAAGGCGATCACGCGGTGCCGCGTATCGAGGAACAGCACGGCGAACACTTCGCGTGAGCGGTGTGCCAGACGCGATTTCAGGTAGTCCGCCGCCTGGCGGGGATCCGACAGGGCACCCGTGCGAACGAGGTCTTCATGCAGGGCACGACGCGCCAGCTCCCCGGCGGCCTTGATCAGGCAATACTTTGCGACGCCGACTCCGGCAATGCTCAGTACGCGCTCAGGCGTTGCAGCCAGCAGGGCGCCCACCGAACCGAACTCGGCGAGCAGTCCGCGCGCCAGCGACACGGCATCCCGGCCCCTGCTCCCCGTACCGAGCAGGACCGCCAAGAGTTCGGCATCGGCGAGCGCGCCGCTGCCATGCTCCAGCAGGCGTTCCCGGGGCCGTTCGCGGACGGGCCAGTGGTTGATCGCGGTTGACATGGCACGCAATGTGCAGGAAGCGCATCAGGAGTGGCATCGGCGGCGCGCGCGCGTACCGGTAGGAAGCCGATGCAATAATCCGTGCGAAATTTCGGACACGCAACCACAGTGACTATCGAAACCGAAGACAACGCAATGGCGCGGCGGCACGTGGTGCTCGGTGTCGGCGCCGGCATCGCGGCCTACAAGAGCGCCGATCTGGTGCGGCGGCTGCGCGAGCACGGGCATGACGTCCGCGTCGTGATGACGTCGCGCGCGGGAGAATTCGTGGGGGCCGCGACGTTTCAGGCGCTCAGCGGCAATCCCGTGCGCCAGTCCCTCTGGGATGAGGAGGCCGAGGCCGCGATGGGGCATATCGAACTCGCACGCTGGGCTGACGTTGTCCTGATCGCGCCTGCGACCGCCGACCTGTTGGCGCGCCTGGCGCACGGGCTTGCCGATGACCTTCTGACCACGCTGGCGCTGGCAACGCGCGCACCACTGGTGTTGGCACCCGCGATGAACCAGGCCATGTGGTCGCATGCCGCCACGCAGGCAAACGTGGCGCTGTTGCGCGCGCGCGGCGCCCACCTGATCGGGCCGGACTCCGGCGGCCAGGCCTGTGGCGATACCGGTGCGGGGCGCATGGCCGAGCCGGTCGCGATCGCGGCGGGGCTTGCCCATATCCCTGGTTTTTCCGGGTTCGCGAGGGACGATGTGGCAGAGCTGCCGCTGCGCGATCGGCACGTGATGGTCACTGCCGGCCCCACCTTCGAGGACATCGACCCGGTTCGTTTCATCGGCAATCGAAGCTCGGGGCGCATGGGCTTCGCATTGGCGCGCGCCGCGCGCGCTGCCGGCGCCCAGGTCACGTTGATTGCAGGCCCCGTCGCGCTCGAAACGCCCCAGGGTGTTGCCCGTCATGACGTGCGCAGCGCAGCCGATCTTCTGGACGCGGTCATGGCTCGACTTTCGGGTGTCGATGTCTTCATCGCCAACGCAGCGGTTGCCGACTACCGTCCGTCCCGGCTTGCCGCCCAGAAGATCAAGAAGGATGCCGCGGGACTGACGATCGAGATCGAGCCGACCCGGGACGTGCTGGCCGAAGTCGCTGCCAGTGCCGCGCGACCCGCCCTGGTGGTGGGATTCGCCGCCGAGACGGAGTCGCTGCGCGCGCACGCGCTCGGAAAGTTGGAGCGGAAGGGCCTCGATCTGATTGTCGCGAACCCGGTGGGTCGAGCGGATTCGGGCTTCGAGATCGACCGCAACGAGGCGCTTGCGCTGTGGCCCGGGGGCGAGCGCCGTTATGGTTCGATGGACAAGGACGCGCTCGCCACGCAACTGATCGAGCTCGTGGCCGAACGCCTCGCCACTCGCAGTGAACACGCAGCATGATCGACATTGCGCTCCGCATACTCGATGCGCGCATCGGCACCGAGTGGCCGTTGCCCGAGTGCGCGACCGCAGGATCCGCCGCCGTCGACCTGCGCGCGGCGCTCGATGAGGCGCTGACGCTGTCTCCGGATGCGACCGCGCTGGTGCCGACCGGGGTCGCGATTCACATCGGCGATGCCGGACACGCCGGCCTGATCGTGCCGCGATCAGGTCTTGGGCATCGGCACGGCATCATTCTTGGCAACAGCGTCGGCCTCATCGATTCCGACTATCAGGGCCCGCTGATGGTGTCGCTGTGGAACCGCAGTGGCGAGCCGTTTACCATCAGTCCCGGGGATCGTGTGGCACAGTTGCTGATCGTGCCGGTGGCGCAGCCTTCCTTTCGAGTTGTTGCGGCATTCGACGCCAGCGTCCGGGGTTCGGGCGGCTTCGGTCATTCAGGAACTCAATGAAGCAACCCAGACGCCCCCGTTCCGCAAAAACCACGGAAGCCGCCGTTGCCGTACCGGCAGTCATGCTTGCGGCCACCGCGCTGATGTTTCTTTTTGCGTTTCTGGGTGCTGCGTTCGCGGTGCAGGCGATGCAGAATCTCTCCAGCGCGCGTGCGATCGAAGCATCACAGACAGCCGCCACCGCTGCAGCGGCCAAGGTCGGCGAACATGTCGCAGACGTGGCGCGCAAGCTCGATGGGCTGGCCGCAGGCATCACCACGCTGGACGCGGCAACGCTCACGAGCCGCAAGTCTGCCGGCACGCGCCTGAGCGCTGCCTATGGCGAGGATGCGGTCATCGAGATCTACGCCCCGGGCATTCCCGTGCTGGATGCGGCGGATTTTTCCCGCTTCGGCTTCACTCGGGCCGCGGTGCTGTCGGAGGCACGCGACATGGAAGGCCGGGCGCCGGTTCAGGTGCGGCGCAGCAATCAAGACTGGCGACTGGTTCAGGCGCGCCCGATCCTGCGTGATGGTCGGTTGTTGGCAATCCTGTATGCCGATCTGCCGCTGTCTGAAGTCTCCGCGGGGATTTCCGGGTTGACCACTGCGGGTTCAAGGCTCGAACTCCGGCAGGAACAGGTGCATGGCGGCAATCTGGTGGTCGCGGCCACAGGTCCCTCGGCTGACCTCAAGGAGAGCCTCTCGGTGCCCGTCGCGGACTCGCAGCTTGCGGTTGCAGGGCTGCATGAATCCAGTTTCCAGGTTGCGGACGTGATGCCTGCCCTGAAGGATCGCTCGGCACTGTCGTTGTGGATCTGGACCGCGGTGTTGGCTGCGGCAGCGTTCGCTGCGTTCCGCGTGCGGCGTGTGCACCAGCTGCGTCGAGCGCGTGTCGAAGACCTGAGTGGGCTCGAGGTCATGCCGGCGGATGTCCACGCGGTGCGCGCTCCGGGCGTCGATGGGCAGCACGACGCGGTCAAGGCCAAGGCGGCGGCGGCTGCGTCGCGGGACGCTCAGGACCAGACGGACGCCGATGCTGCGACCGCGTCGGGTGATCCGGCAAGCCGGCCATTCGCCACGCAAGTGGAGCGATCGATTTTCCGCGCCTACGATATCCGTGGTGTCATGGGCAGCACGCTGTCGGCGGATGTAGCGCGCGTGATCGGCGCCGCCATCGGATCGGAAGCGCGCGCGCGCGGCTTGCGCGAAATGGTGGTCGGTCGCGACGGACGGCTGTCGGGCCCGGAACTCGTCGAAGCCCTGATCCGCGGGCTGCGGGAGAGCGGCTGCGACGTGATCGACATCGGCCTCGTGCCGACTCCCGTGCTTTATTTCGCCACGTATCACCTCAATGCGGGCTCGGGAGTGATGCTGACCGGTAGCCATAATCCGCCCGATCACAACGGTTTCAAGATTGTGCTGGGCGGCGAAACCCTGTCAGGCGAGGCCATCCAGTCGCTGTACGCCCGCATCGTCGAGTCGCGCCTGGCGACGGGCTCCGGGGGCCTGCAGGAAATCGACGTGCGTCGTGACTACATCGATCGCATCTCCTCCGATATCCAGGTCGAGCGCAAGCTCCGGGTCGTGGTGGACGCGGGCAACGGGGCGGCGGGCGAAGTCGGGCCAGCCGTGCTCGAGGCCATCGGCTGCGATGTTGTGGCGCTCAACTGCGAGATCGACGGCAACTTCCCGAACCATCACCCGGATCCGAGCGATCCGGCCAATATGCAGGACCTTATCGTCAGCGTCCGCCAGTTCGACGCCGACATCGGCATCGCCTTCGACGGCGATGGGGATCGCCTCGGCGTGGTCACCGCGGACGGCGACATCATCAATCCCGACCGCCTGCTGATGCTGTTTGCCCGCGACGTGCTCGGTCGCGTGCCGGGCGGAGCCGTGATCTACGACGTCAAGTGCACGAACAAGCTGCACGAGGTGATTCTGGGTCACGGCGGCAGCCCGATCATGTGGAAGACCGGCCATTCGCTCATCAAGGCCAAGATGCGGGAGGAGGATGCGGAACTCGCCGGCGAGATGAGCGGGCATTTCTTCTTCCGTGAGCGCTGGTACGGTTTTGACGACGGCATCTATGCCGGCGCCCGACTGGCCGAGATCATCGCCGGCGGGGACCGGCCCGCAGTTGAGGTCTTCGCCGAGTTGCCCAACGCGGTCAGCACGCCCGAGATCAAGGTGCCGATGGAAGAGGGCCGCACGCACCGCTTTGTCGAGTCCTTTGCCAGGCGAGCAACCTTTGAGGATGCGCGCATGACGACTCTGGACGGCATCCGCGCCGACTGGCCCGATGGCTGGGGTCTGGTGCGGAGTTCGAACACCACCTCCGTACTCGTCATGCGGTTCGAAGCCGACAGCGCTGCGGCACTGATTCGCATCCAGGAGCACTTCCGCAAGCAACTGCTGGCCGTGGATCCCAAACTCCGTCTGCCGTTCTGACCCGCGTTGCGCGCCCCAGACATGAGCCCTGCGATCCTGGTCGCCTGATGGACTCAAGTGTTGTGGTCAACCGATAGCGACTGGCGTTCATTCCCGAGAAGCACGATGTCGCAGCTGTCGCAGCTGTCGCAATCGGCGCTCCAACGCAATGCTCGCGTCGGAGATCGTGATTTCTAGGGGCTGACGCCCTCGCGGCGCTTGCGGTTCCGCTCGGTCAACAGGTGCAGGCGCTTGATCTTGAGATCGCGCTCCTTTTCGAGTTCCGCGCGACGCACCCGACGATCCGCCATGTGGTCACGCTGCATCTTCATCTGCTCGCGTGCCAGCTTGATGTTCCCGGTAATGCGCACCGGCACCGGCTTGTTGGCGCGCTCGGCGTCTGCAGCCACGCCCAGCAAGGCGCTGAGACTGCGATGCTGGCTCTGCAATGTCGAGTGACCGGCCTGCAGCTCGCTGTCCACCATCGAGATCTGCTCGGCATAGAAATTGTAGAGTTCCTTGTCGTTGGCGAAGGTCGCCAGCAATGCCCGATCGGCCATCTCGGCCGCCTCGCGTCTGGCTGCTTCCTGTTCCGCGATTTCTGCCGCGCGCTTCTCCGCAGCGATTTCGGCAGCAGTCTTCTGTCGCGCGATGCGTCGGATCGGCACTCCGTCGGCATTCATCTGCGCGCCACCGCCCGCACAATGTTTGGCGTCGTAGGAGTTCGAATAGAAGATGGCGCCGTCGGCGTTGCGGCACTTGTAGATCTTTCCTTCGGCTGCGGCGCCCGCCGCCCAGACCAGCAGCAGCACACCGGCAGAAATACTCCAATTCACTCGCGACATTCCGCGCATTCTCCTGGATGGGTTACTGGCCGGAAGGGGCCAGGGCGACACCATAGCGCTCGCCATAGGCTTGCATTGCTGCGGCATGCTGGTGCAGAGCAGGATTGGTGCCAACCAGCTCGATCAGATCAGACAGCGAAGCTATGGACACCACGCGCAGCGAATAGTCGCTCTCGACTTCCTGAACAGCTGACAGACGGTTGGGACCGCGCTCCTGCCGGTCGAGCGCAACCGCGATGCCAGCGACCTCGGCGCCCTGAGCCCGCACTTTGTCGATCGATAGGCGGATCGCGGTACCGGCGGTGATCACGTCATCGACGATGAGTACGCGACCGGCGAGGGGCGCGCCGATCAACGTCCCTCCTTCGCCATGGTCCTTGGCTTCCTTGCGATCAAAGGCGTAAGGCACATCGCATTCGATTGCGAGTGCCGCGGCCAGCGGGATGCCCTTGTAGGCGGGACCAAACACCATGTCGAAGGCGATGCCTGCCGTGCCGAGCGCCGCACGATAGCCGCGAGCCAGGCTGGCCAGATCGCTGCCGTGGCAGAGCCGACCGGCATTGAAAAAATACGGACTGATGCGCCCGGACTTGAGTGTGAACGAGCCGAAGCGCAGCGCCTCGCGCTGCACCGCGCGTTCCAGAAATTCCTGGCGGTGATGCTGCATGCGCCCATCATATCGAGTCGCCGCGGCGTTGCGATCGGGAAGGATCGCGAGTGGAGCACTCCTCCGCTAGGCTGCGCGCTGGCAGACTCAGAGGTTCCCTGGCGCGCATGCGCATCGTCAGCTTCAATGCCAATGGCCTGCGTTCGGCCACCGCCAAGGGGTTCTTCGAATGGTTCCGGCGACGGCGCATCGACGTGCTGTGCGTGCAGGAAACCAAGGCACAGGAGCACCAGCTCCGGATTCCCGATTTTCTGCCGCGCGGTTACACCGCGAACTTAGGCGACGCCAGCACGCGCCGCGGCTACAGCGGGATCGCCATCTATTCCCGGCAGGAGCCCGACGAGATCCGCACACAGCTGGGCTGGCCTGCATTTGACGAGGAAGGCCGCTACATGGAGGCGCGGTTCGGCAATCTGAGTGTGGTGTCGCTATATCTGCCGTCAGGGTCGTCAGGCGACGTGCGGCAGGGATTCAAGTTCGAGGTGATGGACTGGATCGACCCGATATTCCGCGGCTGGCTGGCGAGCGGGCGCGATTACGTGGTGTGCGGCGACTGGAATATCGTGCGCAGCCGACTCGACATCTGCAACTGGACATCCAACCAGAAGAACTCCGGTTGCCTGCCGGCGGAACGCGACTGGCTCAATGGACTGGTCGACGACTCCGGCGCGGACCCGACGCGGTTCGTCGACAGTTATCGCATGCTGCATCCGCAAGGCAGCGACTACACCTGGTGGAGCCAGCGCGGTGGCGCGCGCGCAAAAGACGTCGGCTGGCGCCTGGACTACCAGCTGGTGTCGCCTTCGCTGCGCAGCACGCTGCGCGCGTGCCGCATTTTCCCCGAGCCGCGATTCTCCGATCACGCGCCCTACCAGCTGGACTTCGTTTGAGCCCGCCGGACGCGCCACCCGTCGACCTTCCGGACGGCGCCCCGCAGGCCACGCCCGCGACGTTGCCCGCGCAAGCTCCGGACTCGCGCGCGCGCTCCCTGCACCGCTTCGTCAGCGTGCTGGTGCTGGGATTCGCCTCGGGATTGCCGCTGGCGCTGACCGGCGGCGCCATGCAGGCCTGGCTGACCGTCGAGGGAATCGACCTTGCGACCATCGGCTTCCTGTCACTGGTTGCGGTGCCCTATACCTTCAAGTTCCTGTGGGCGCCCCTCATGGACCGCTTCGAGCCGCCCTGGCTCGGGCGTCGTCGCGGCTGGATCGTACTCACGCAGCTGGCGATCGCCGGGATGTTGTTCGCGCTCGCGCACTTTTCCCCCGGCCAGCAGACGATGCTGTTCGCCGCGCTGGCGGTGCTGGTGGCGTTTGTATCCGCCTCGCAGGACATCGTCATCGACGCCTACCGCAGCGACCTGCTTGAACCGCGCGAACGCGGCATGGGCGCATCGCTGACGGTGCTGGGATACCGGGTCGCCATGGTGATCTCCGGCGGCATCACCCTGGTCTGGGCGCAGCAGTGGCAGAGCTGGCCCCGCGTCTACACGGTGATGGCTTCGATCATGGTCGGAGCGGCCGTGTACTCGATGTTTGCGCTGCCCCGCGTACGCTGGACGCGGCCCGTGGCGAATTCGGGAGCGCGTGGGGAACTGCTCGGCTTCGTCGCGATGCTCGGTGGTATTGCGCTTGGATATCTTGCGGCGCGCTGGTTGCTGATCCTGCTGGGTCTCGACGGCGACAGCGAGGACCGCTGGGTGCGACTCGTGTTTGTCGTGGCGGAGATCGCCGGCGCCTTGAGTCTGGGGCTTTTTGCGGCCCGTCGATTGGGTTTCACCACCCTCAACCAGTCGCTCCGCAGTTACTTCTCGGCGCCGTACGCGTGGGCGTTCCTGGCGATGATCGTGCTCTACAAGGTGGGCGATGCCTTCGCCATGAGCCTGACCACGCCGTTCCTGATCCGCGGCGTGGGTTTCGAGCAGCTCGAGGTCGGGCTCGCCAACAAGTCGATCGGGCTGTTGATGACGATCGTCGGCGCGCTGCTCGGGGGCCTCATCATGTTGCGCGTCCGACTCGCGTCCGCGCTGGTCGCTTTCGGACTGTTGCAGCTCGTTTCGAACTATGGCTTCTACCTGCTCGCCGTCGCGGGCAGGGGGGAATGGGGCACGATCACGGTGCCGGCGTTCAACCTGCTGATCGTGGCCCTCGACACGCCCACGCCCATGGACACGATGCTGCTGGCCGTGATCGGTATCGACAATCTGAGTGGCGGCATGGGTACGGCGGCGCTGCTCGCCTTGCTCATGAGCCTGTGCAACGCACGCTTCAGTGCGACGCAGTTCGCCCTGCTGTCCGCGTTCGCCTCGCTGGGGCGCGTCTTCGTCGGCCCGTTCGCTGGCGTGTTCGCCGAACAGGTGGGATGGCCGACATTTTTCCTGTTCTCGCTGGTGGTGGCGGCGCCGGGGGTGGTCCTGGTCTGGCTGATGCGACGGCAAGTCGATGCGGCGCAGTTCGAGGCGCGCCGCGCGACGGCTGCCGCATCCTCCTGACCGCAGTTCCTTGCACCGGTCGCACGAACCGCTAGCATCGGGTCTGGTGGCGGGAGAGGTCCGCATTGCTCGATTTCATGCTCAAGGGCATCAGTGATACCGCGGCGGCGCAGATCAAGGCGCTGGCGCGCGATCGCAACTGGTCCCTCAACGACGTGATCCTCGACCTGATCGAGCGTGGCCTCAATGTGCACGAGGATCGGGCCGAAGTCGTCGTGACCCCCACGCACCAGGATATCGCTCGGCTCGGCGGCACCTGGGATGCGGACGAGGCCGCTGCCTTCCGGGCGGCGATGGATGCTTTCGAGGGTCTGCCCGAAGACGTCACCCCTGCGCGACCCAAGGTCAAGCACGAATAAACCCTTTCCGATCCGGCGACTGCCGCAGCCCATTCGTGCGCGCGGCGCGGCGGCCTGCGTATTGATCGACCATCGCCGCGTCAGGCGGCGTGGATGGCTCCGAGGACGCGCGCGCCGCGGGCACCGGTGACCGCAGGCACATTGCCGGGACGACCAAGCAGTGTCTGCCGTGCAAGCCAGGCGAAGCCGGCCGCCTCGACAAAGTCCGGGTCGAGGCCGTATGCGTCCGTTGTCGTGAGGGCTGCTGGCGAGACGAGCGTCGAGAGGCGCCGCATCAGGGCGGCATTGTGCACGCCGCCGCCGCAGGCGAGCACGCGCGCGGCATCCGGCAGTTCCGACTTCAGGGCCTCCGCGATGGTGCGCGCCGTGAGTTCGAGTAGCGTCGCCTGCACGTCTGCCGGATCGAATTTCCCCGCTGGCAGCAGTCGATCAAGCCAGCCGAGATGGAAGCGATCGCGCCCGGTGCTGCGCGGGGCCGGCAAGGCGAAAAAGGACTCCGCCAGCATCGACTCGAGCAATGCAGGCGCCACCGTGCCGCTCGCCGCCCATGTCCCGCCCTCGTCATGGGCCGTGCCGCGGTGGCGCATCGACCAGGCATCGAGCAGGCAGTTGGCGGGGCCGGTATCGAACCCCGTCGCGCCGCCCGCCCGGGGCAGCAGGGTGAGATTGGCGATACCGCCGAGATTGAGAACCGCGACGTCGCTGTCCGCATCGGCGAACAGGGCCGCGTGCAGCGCCGGCAACAGCGGCGCCCCCTGGCCACCGGCAGCGACATCACGGCGGCGGAAGTCCGCCACCACGCGGATCCCGGTGCGCTCGGCGATGACGCTGGCGTCTCCGACCTGCAGCGTGAAGGGATGCGGCCCGTGCGGACGATGGCGCAAGGTCTGACCGTGCGAGCCCAGGGCGAGGACCGACTCCGCAGTGACTCCGGCTGCAGCCAGCGAGGACAGCGCAGCTTCGGCGAAGTGGGTGCCAATGCGCTGGTCGAGTGCTGCGAAGTCGTCGAGCTTGATCTGTCCCGATGCCTGCGAGAGATCCAGAATCAGCGTGCGGAGTTCGGTGGGATACGGGTAAGTGGCGCCGTGCAGCAGCAGCGTCGTTTCACCCTCGAAGCGGACCAGCGCCACATCGATGCCGTCGGCACTGGTGCCGGAAATCATTCCCAGGAACAGGCCATCCCCGTCATCCGGTAGCGAGCCCGGAGCGTTTGTCTGCGCCTCCCGGCCCCCCGGCATTCGCCGGGACTCAGCGTTGCGCGAGTCGACGCCCCGACGCGACTTCGCCGGCCAGATCGAGCTGGGCGATGAGCGGCAGACTGTTGCTCTGGAAGCGCGCAAGCGCCGCACCGTGCAGCGGCTCGGCTTCAGGCAAGGTGACGGTCAGCGGATCGCGGTGCGCGCCGCTGACGCGGAATTCGTAGTGCAGATGCGGGCCGGTCGCAAGGCCGGTCTTGCCCACGTAACCGATGATCTCGCCTTGCCGCACGCGCTGACCGTTGCGCAGGGACGCGGTAAAGCGGGAGAGGTGTCCGTACAGCGTGGTGACCTTGGTGTCGTGCTTGAGGATCACGACGTTGCCATAGCCCGACTGCACGCCACGCAGCTGCACCACTGCGTTGCCTGCGGCGCGCACGGGCGTACCCATCGGTGCCGCGTAGTCGACTCCGCGGTGCGCGCGCATGCGGCCGAGGATGGGATGACGCCGGTTGGACGTGAAGCGCGAGCTGATACGCGTGAACTCGAGTGGAGTCCGCAGAAACGACTTCTTCAGCGGCCGGCCGTCGGCCGCGTAGTACTCGACCGCTCCGTCGGGCGCCGTGTAGCGCACCGCGGAATAAGTCTTGCCGCGGTTGATGAAGCGCGCGGCCAGCACGTCGCCGTCGCGCAGCTTGCCGCCTTCGCAGTAGATTTCCTCGTACACGACCTCGAACTGGTCGCCAGGCTGGATGTCCTGCGCAAAGTCGATGTCGTAACCCAGCGCCTTGGCCATCTTCAGCACCACGCCATCGGGCACGCCCGCGCGATCCGCAGCGCCGAACAGTGAGCCTTCGATGCGCCCGGCGGCGACCTGCACGCGATGCTCGACCTCGCGCTTGATGCGCTCCTCGCGGATGCGCTCCTCGTCGATGTGCAGCACCACGCGCGTGGCCTCGTCGGATTCGAACTGCATGGCGGCGAGGTCACCATCGCCGCGCAGCAGGAAGCGGAACTCCTGACCGGGACGGATCTGCGTCAGGCGCGCGTTCTCCGGGCTGCTGCCAATGATGCGGCTCAGTAGTGAAGCGGGCAGGTCAAGATCGTTGAAAATCCCGCCCATCGTCTGGCCGGAGGACACGGTGACGGTTTTCCAGTCGAAGGCGGCCGCATCGCCGACGGCGCCGGCCAGTTCGGCCTGCGCCTGGCGCTGGCGCCGCGCAATGTGGGTCGCAGTGGTTGCAGGAAGCGGCAGCGGCTCGGATACCATGCGGGTCGCGGCCGGGCCTGTAGCTGGATCGACCACGGCGGCCCATCCGGGAAGCACCACAAATCCAAGCAGCACCAAGGTCAGCGAGACGCCACCGACGACCGCACGTTCGCCCTGCATCATGCTGCGCAGCGTGCAGGCGAATTTTCGAATCCGGGAGTTGTTCTGCAGCGAAGGCGGGGGTCGATCGAGCACCGCGCGTAGGCGGGCTTGAACTGGCGCAAGGCGACTCGGTGAAGAATTCGTCACGGCGGACCCGATCGACTACAGGCGCCGTACCATAACCAGCCTCAGCACCTACCGTCAAACCCTTGTTGTTGTTCAGGTTTTCAGGCCTTTCTCTTAACGTGAATTTAACGTGAATAATACTGTGATCCTCGTCTCCAAATGCGCCCTCAAGCCCCGCTTTCGGCGCGATAACCGTGCCGGAGCGTCTGCGGAAGTGCCGCTTTGAGCGGCTCAAGACCCGCTGACGCGCCGGTGCAACTTGCGCGCGGCACCGAGGAGGTGCTCAAGCGTGAGGAGCTCGAATCCCGCCTGGCCACCGGTCGCCCGTTGCGGATCAAGGCCGGCTTTGACCCGACCGCGCCCGACCTGCACCTGGGTCACACCGTGCTGTTGAACAAGATGCGGCAATTCCAGGATCTTGGTCACACGGCCATTTTCCTGATCGGCGACTTCACCGGCATGATCGGCGATCCATCCGGCAAGAACGTCACCCGCAAGCAAATGACGCGCGAGGAGGTGGAGGCGAATGCACGCACCTATACCGACCAGGTCTACAAGGTGCTCGATCCGGCAAAGACCGAACTCCGTTTCAACATGGAATGGTTCGGCAGGATGTCAGCGGTCGATATGGCCAGGCTTGCAGGACTGCTGACCGTGGCGCGCATGCTCGAACGCGACGATTTCGCCAAGCGCTACGCAGCGCAGCAGCCGATCTCGATTCACGAATTCCTGTACCCGCTGGCACAGGGTTACGATTCGGTGGCGCTTGCTGCCGACGTCGAGCTCGGCGGCACCGACCAGAAATTCAACTTGCTCATGGGTCGCGCCCTGCAGGAGCACTTCGGGCAACCGCCGCAGGTGGTGATGACGCTGCCGTTGCTCGAAGGCATCCGCGGCGAAGCCAAGATGTCGAAGTCGCTCGACAACTACATCGGCATCAACGAGCCGGCGATCGATATCGTCAACAAGACCATGCAGATCGACGACGACCGCATGTGGCGCTGGATCGAACTCCTGAGCTTCGACATCGACATCCAGGCTGCACAGCGCTTGCAGGCGGAAGTCGCCGCAGGCCAGCTGCATCCGCGCGATGTGAAGCTCGCGCTGGCGCGGGAATTCGCCGCTCGTTTTCACAACGCCGCTGCAGCCGATGAAGCGGTGAGCGCATGGCACGCCGTTGTGCGCGGTGGAGCGGATACATCGAGCGTCCCGCTGCGGCGCGTCGACGCGGGTTCCGAAGGCCTGCGTCTGCCGGCACTGCTGGTTGCGGCCGGCCTCGCATCGAGCAATTCGGAAGCCAATCGCAAGCTGCGCGAGCGCGCCGTGCGCATCGACGGTGAGGTCATCGAGGATGCGTCCCGCGTGTTCGTCGCAGGATTCACCGCACTCCTGCAGATCGGCAAGCGCAACTTCGCCCGGGTCGAACTCGTCGCGTCCGTGTAGGAGCGCGCTCGCGCGCGATGGCGTCATGGCGGATCGACGCGTGTTCGGCACTTCCCTGCATGCCGCCATCGCGCGCGAGCGCGCTCCTACAACAGCGGTGGAAGCACGCGTTGGAACGCGGTTCTGGCTATTCGATCTCGCCGTCGTGCGCCGCGCCGGCCGCTGTCTGGGCCGGAGGGACGGGGGATTTGCCGGTGACCTGGCGCACGATTTCACCGACGAGCCCGATGGTCGAAGTGATCGCGACGCCGAGCGTCTGATTGCCGATCTGCGTGCGTGGGCCGCCACCACTGCCGAGCAGCAGACCCAGGGAAAGCCCACCCAGGCTGACGCGCAAGGGCGTAGCGGCAGCGCGGGCCGCCGCCACCAGGCGCGCGGAATCCGCAGACACGAGACTGCGCCGGTTGATCAGGTTGGCCTCGGCGAGGGCCACGTCGCGACGGAGTCTAGCGAGGCGCATTGTCGGTCCGCTCCTTCTCGAAGCCCTTGGATTTCTTGAACATGAGCACGAACTGTCGCCAGGTCGTATCCATGCTGGCGAGCATCAAGCGATCCTGCGCCATCCACCCCAGCGTCCCGGCAATGGCGAAACTGAGCAAACACGGCAGCGCGAGGGCGAGGCCCCAGCCGACGCCCGCGTACATGAGCCCGTACACCGCCAACGCCATCGTCAACAGCCAGGCAGTGCCCAACATCACGGCAGCAAGCACGGCGTAGAGAAAAAACCGCGTCAGCGCGCCGCGCGAGAGCCGCCAGTCGGCGTTGGCGAGTTGCGAAAGATCCTGCAGCGACTGTCGCGAAGTGCGCGAGAGGCCGATGACACCGTGTGCGATTTCGCGCACATCGTCGAGGATGTCGCGCTCGCTGTCGGAAGGTTCGGGCGGAGGCAGTCCACTCATGCCGTCAGTCGCGGCGCCGCCGCCGCAGAAAACGCGCGACGACGTACCCGGTCGCCACCGCGATGCCGAGGGAAGCCACCGGACGTTCGCGCACGAAATCCTCGGCCGTCTGCAGCATCTGGCGCCCCTGCGTGACCAGCTCGTCGACACGGTCCTCGGCGGTGAGCTTGGCCGACAGCGCCGCCTGACGACTTGCGTCTGCTGCTTCGCCGAGCGAGTCGCGTACCTGCTCACCACCATCCGCGAGCTCGTCGCGCGCCACCGTGGCGGCCCCGCCGGCCGCGGCCCTGAGCGCGTTGCCCGCAGCGCTCGCGGCCTCCACGAGTCGATCGCGTGCTTCAGAAAGACTGTCTGCGACGCCGGGGATATCGAAGGCGGCGGACTGCAAATCCGAAACGGGGGCGGTTTTTGCGGTCGGCATGACGGCTCCGGAAAACTGACGGGATCGAACTCGAAGATGGGCTGCCGGGCGACGCAAGTCAAGTTGCGTTGCACCGGCCGCTGCGTTCGGTTCAGTCGAGCAGCAGGGCGGTGACGAACAGACCGAGCATGGCGAAGCAGAGCGCGAGCTTGGCGGCCGTGCCCACGATGAAGCCGATCGCGGCGCCGACCCCGGCACGGGTGGCTTGCGGAAGGTTCCGGGTCGCCAGCCATTCTCCGATCACCGCGCCCGCGAACGGGCCCACGAGCAGTCCGACCGGACCGGCAAAGGCGCCCACCAGCACGCCCACGCCGGCACCGGCGAATGCCAGCCAGCTTGCCCCCGCGCGGCGGGCGCCCATGGCGGATGCCACGTATTCGAGCACCACCGCGAGCACGGTGAGGACGCCCAGGACCACGATCGTCATCACGCTCACGCGCGTGAATCCATCGGCCCAGGCCGCGAGCAGCATTCCCGCGAAGACCAGCGGTACGCCGGGCAGCGCCGGCAGGATGGTGCCGGCGAGCCCCACCAGGATCAGCAGCGCCGAGAGGGCATACCAGGCTTCGATGGGCACGCGCGCGTCCTCACTGGCAGTCGGGTCGGCAGCAACGGCAAGTGGAGCCGCCGTGGCCGCCGGCTGTCCCGGCACCGGAGTCTATGCGAGATACTGCGATGCATGGAACCGCAGCAGCCCAAACTGCACATCCTGACCGGTGGCTGTCACTGCGGACGCGTTCGGTTTCGCGTCCGGGCTCCGCGTGCGGTCACTGCGCTCGAATGCGACTGTTCGATCTGCCGGATGACGGGATTCCTGCACTTGATCGTGCCGCGATCCCGCTTTGAACTCGAATGCTCCGAGGATGCACTGGTGGAGTACCGCTTCAACACCGGTGTCGCACGCCACCGCTTTTGCGGTCACTGTGGAATCAAGTCGTTCTACGTTCCGCGATCCAATCCCGACGGAATCGATGTCAATGTCCGTTGCCTCGACGCCGGACAGCATCTGCGCGTGCAGATCGAAGCCTTCGCAGGATCGCAGTGGGAACAGCACGCGGCGTCCTTGTCGCACCTCACAAAAACAGAGGGCGCTGCTCCGGCATAATCGGCGAATCTCAAGCAGGATTTGATCGGTATGGCACGGCGGCGCAGATCTTCGGGTGGTAACCGGCTGCTGCCGGCAGTAGTGCTGTCCGTGCTGCTGGTGGGTGCGGGCTGGTGGGTGTGGGACCGCAATCTGCGCGAGCGTGCGCCAGGCGATGCGATTTCCACCGTCGCCGCGGATCCCGGCGCGCAGAGCATCGAACTGCCGCCGGCGTTGACGGCTGCCGACGGTCTTTGCGAGCGTTTGTCAGACGCGCGTGTCGCCACCCTGCTCGCCACTCCGACGGTGATTGCAACCACGCTGCCAGCCGAGAATGGGGTGCCGCGTGCCGCTGGCTGCGTCTGGCGTAGTGGCAAAGACACGGCGGTACGCGCCATGTGGTTCAACGACGCATCGCTGGCCGCGGGTGGTATCGCCGAACGCGGCAGCGCCTATTTCAGGACCGCGGTCACGGGGCTCGAGTACGCGCTCAAGCTCGTGCCCGAGCCTTTGCCCGGCATTGGTGATGAAGCGGTGGCTGCCGGTTTCGATCCTGCGACGCCCGGCGATGGCCAGGTGATCGCCCGGCGGGGGCAGAATATCCTCGTGCTGGAATCGGGCGGAGCCTCGCGTGCCGCCACAGCCCGGCTTGCCGAGACTCTGCTCGCGCAGCTTTGAGCGTGACGCGCCACCGACTCAAGGCCGATGCCTTCGGCGCGGTGACGCTGGTGGATTCGGGAGATCGCAAACACATCGAACGCGACACCACGCAGGCGCGCTGGTGGCTGCGAGCGATCGCGCGCATGGTCGCCGCCCGCGAAGCCCGCGCGCTCCGGAAGCTCGAAGGGCTGACCGGCTTCGCCCGGGTGCTGTCCTGGGACGGGCGCGTGCTCAAGCGCACCTACCTCGAAGGCGCGCCCATGCAACAGGCGCAGCCCCGTGATCCGGCTTTCTATCGACGTGCCTGGCGTTTGCTCCGCGACATGCATCGCCAGGGCGTGAGCCACAACGATCTCGCCAAGGAGCCGAACTGGCTGGTCACCCCGGAAGGACAGCCTGCACTCACCGATTTCCAACTGGCGATGTTTGGCGCACCGCGCTCCCGGCGGATGCGCCTGTTCGCACGCGAAGCCCTGCGGCACCTGCTCAAGCACAAGCGCACCTATTGCCCGGGTTGCCTGACCCCGATTGAGCGGCGCCTGCTGCAACGTCGATCCTGGTACCGCGCGCTCTGGTTCGCGACCGTGAAGCCGGTATATCGGTTTGTGACGCGTCGCGTGCTGCACTGGCAGGACAACGAAGGCCGCGGCGGCGCGCCCTGAGCGCGCACCTGTAACGCCACCTTTTTCGGCGCTTGTAGGAGCGCGCTTGCGCGCGATGGCGTCATCTACCAACGGGGCTTACGCTCCGCATCTCCATGCCGCCATCGCGCGCGAGCGCGCTCCTACATTGGATTTTGATTGCGAGCCGTGGGGCCTACGCTCCGCATTTTCATGCCGCCATCGCGCGCGAGCGCGCTCCTACATTGGATTTTGATTGCGAGCCATGGGGTTTCGCTCCGCATTTCCATGCGCCATCGCGTGCGGGCGCGCTCCTGCAGGTGGGGACGCACTCTTTGCGTGGCTCGCCTCTACAATTCCCGCATGAACACATCGCTCCAGGGTCGTACGCTCGTCATCACCGGCGCCTCCCGCGGCATCGGCCTTGCCATCGCCGAACGCGCGGCGCGCGACGGCGCCAATGTGGCGATCCTCGCCAAGTCGGACGTCGCCAACCCGAAACTCCCCGGCACCATTCACAGCGCGGCCGCCGCCATCGAAGCGGCCGGAGGGCAGGCACTCCCGATCCGCTGCGACATCCGCGAAGAAGACGAGGTGCGCGCAGCCATCGCGGCGGTGCGCGAGCGTTTCGGCGCGCTGGATATCCTCGTCAACAACGCCAGCGCAATCTGGTTGCAGGGCACGCTCGACACACCGCTCAAACGATTCGATCTGATGCAACAGGTCAATGCGCGGGGCAGCTGGTTATGCGCGCAGATCTGCCTGCCGCATCTGCTCGAATCGGCCAACCCGCACATCCTTACGCTGGCACCGCCGCCATCTCTGGCGCCGAAATGGTGGGGTCCGCACGTGGCCTACACACTTGCGAAGATGGGCATGAGCTTTGTCACGCTCGGGCTCGCTGCGGAATTCGCCGAACGACGCATCGCCATCAATGCGCTCTGGCCGCGCACCATCATTGCCACCGACGCTCTCAAGATGATTCCGGGAATCGATCCGGCGCGCTGCCGCACGCCCGCGATCATGGCCGACGCCGCGCACGCCGTGCTGACGCGCGACGCGGCATCCGGCAGCGGTCAGTTCCTCATCGACGAAGACGTGCTGCGCGCAGCGGGCGTTACTGACTTTGCGCCCTACGCCGTGCAGCCGGGTCAGGCGTTGCTGCCGGATCTGTTCCTCGACTGAGCCGGCAATCGCGCAGGTTTCAGCAGTGAGCACTCAGCCTGCGATCGCCTGCTTCCAGTCGGCAATGAGATCGTCGATGTGCTCGATTCCGACCGACACGCGCAGCAGATCGTCCGGCGTATTGCTGCCCGCGCTTTCAACCGAGCGGCGGTGTTCGACCAGACTCTCAACACCGCCCAGACTCGTGGCATTGGCGAAAATGCGGAGCCGACCGGCAATGGCAATCGCCGCCTCGCGCCCGCCGCGACAACGCACCGAAAGCATGCCGCCGAAGCCACCGTGCATCTGGCGGGCGGCGACAGCGTGCCCTGGGTGGTCCGGCAGCCCGGGATAGAGCACGGCGGCGATGTCGACCTGCGCTACCAGCCATTCGGCCAGCGCCTGTGCATTGCGGCAGTGCCAGTCCATGCGCGCGGCGAGCGAGCGGATGCCACGCAGGGTCAGCCAGGCATTGAAGGGCGCGGGCACGGCCCCCGCAAGCGTGCGGCGATCACGCACGCGCTGCGCGAAATCATCGTCGCTCGCAAACACGAGTGCGCCCCCCAGGGAATCGCTGTGACCGGCGAGATATTTGGTGCTCGAGTGCATCACCACATCGGCGCCGAGCGCCAGTGGACTCTGCAGGAGTGGCGTGGCGAAGGTGTTGTCGACCGCGAGCTTTGCGCCTTTTGCTCGCGCCAGTATCGCCACCGCTGCGATGTCGGTCACCGTCAGCTGCGGATTGGCCGGCGTCTCGCACCAGAGCGCGCGTGTCGAACCGTCGATCGAAGCCTCCACTGCACCGAGATCGGAAAAGTCGACCTCGCGGATCTCGAAGCCGCGCGCCGCAAGCACTTCGCGGGCATAGCGTCGTACCCCGTGATAGACATCCTTTGGAATCAACACGGATCCCGGCGGCTCCAGTGCATCGAGCCAGGTGGCCGCCGCCGCCATGCCGGACGCGAACGCCAGCGCCGAGGCGCCGTCCTCGAGCGCGCAAAGCGCACTCTCAAGTTGGCGCTGGTTGGGGTTGTCCTCGCGGATGTACTCGAAGCCTGCAGGTGACCGCGTGCCATCGGCCGCGTGGCGGAAGGTGGTGCTGAGTTCGATCGAGGCTGCGACTGCACCCGTGTACTCGTCGACGAAGGTGCCTGCGTGAACCGCGCGCGTGGCGGGCTTCATGCGGCGGCCACCTCGCGCAGGGCGACGCGGGCAGCGTCCAGCGTCTGCGCGATGTGATCTTCCGTGTGCGCGGCCGACATGAAGCCGGCCTCGAAGCGCGAAGGCGCGAGGAACACGCCCTGGCGCAGCATGGCAGCGAAGAAGGTCCGGAAGGCCGCTTCGTCGCCGGCCATCGATTGCGCGAAGGAAGTGACGGGCATGGACGTGAAATGCATGCCGAACATGCCGCAGACGGAGTTGCACCAGAGGGGCACGCCCGCCTCGATCGCAACCGCGGCAAGACCGTCGCTGAGCAGGCGCGTCTTGCGCTGCAATTCAGCGTGGAAGCCGGGCTGTTGCACGAGCTGCAGCGTCGCGAGCCCCGCCGCCATGGCGACCGGATTGCCGCTCAGTGTTCCGGCCTGATAGATCGGTCCGGTCGGGGCAATCTGGCGCATCAGATCGCGTCGTCCGCCGTAGGCACCCACCGGCATGCCGCCGCCGATGATCTTGCCGAACGTGGTCAGGTCTGGAGTCACGTCGTACAGAGACTGCGCGCCGCCGGCGGCGACCCGGAAGCCCGTCATCACCTCATCGAGGATCAGCAGCGCACCATGTGCATCGCAGAGACTGCGCAGATGCGCCAGAAATCCGTCCGCCGGCAGCACCAGATTCATGTTGCCCGCGATTGGCTCGACGATGAGCGCGGCGATGCTCGAACCCTGTTCGTCGAAGAGCGCTGTCGCTGCCTCGAAATCGTTGAACGGAAGGGTGGAAGTCAAATCTGCCAGCGACTTGGGTACGCCCGGCGAATCCGGTACGCCGAGTGTCAGGGCGCCCGAACCCGCGCGCACCAGGAACCCGTCCGAGTGCCCGTGGTAACAGCCCTCGAACTTGACGATGCGCGAGCGTCCCGTGGCGCCGCGGGCGAGCCTGATGGCGGACATCGTCGCTTCGGTGCCGGAGTTCACCATGCGCAGCATCTGCATGCTGGGCACCATGCGCGTGATCACTTCGGCAATCGTCACCTCGAGCGCGCAAGGCGTGCCAAACGAGAGACCGCGCGCAACCGTGTCGGTGACGGCCGCGAGCACATCCGGATGCGCGTGACCGACGATGGCGGGCCCCCATGAGCCGACGTAGTCGATGTAGCTGTTGCCGTCCTCGTCCCAGATCATCGCCCCCTTCGCGCGCGTGGCGAAGAAAGGGTTGCCGCCCACGCTGGGAAAGGCGCGGACAGGCGAGTTGACGCCGCCCGGCATGAGCTCCTGCGCACGGGCAAACAGTTCGGTGTTTCGGCTCATGATCGGGTTCCGGAATCAGTGAAAAGGGCGGCGAAGCGCGCAGCCATCGCGCGTGCATCGGCGGTGGCATCAAACGCGGAGATCACCGCGAGCAGATCGGCGCCGGCTGCGAGCAGCGCTGGAGCATTGTCGGGGGTGATGCCCCCGATCGCCACCCGCGGCAGTCCGAGCCCGGCGCACGCGGACAGGATCGCCGGGTCCGCGCGCGGCGCGGCAGGCTTGGTGGGAGAGGGATGCATGGCTCCGAAGGCCACGTAGCTGGCGCCTTTCGCCGCCGCATCGCGCGCCAGCGCCAGGGACGTGTAACAGGAGACGCCGATGATCGCCTTCGTGCCGAGAGTCTGCCGGGCGCGCGCGACGTCGCCATCGTCGCGACCGAGGTGCACGCCATCCGCGCCGACGGCAAGGGCCAGCCTCAAGTCGTCGTTGACAATGAGCGGTACGCCGGCGGCTCGCGTCACGCCGAGCACGGCGACAGCCTGCCGATGCCGCCTGGCCGCATCCGGGTGCTTGCTCCGGTACTGCACCAAAACCGCGCCGCCGGCAATCACTTCCCGCGTGCGCGCGCACAGCTCGGCCTCGTCAAGCCCGTCGGGCGTCACGAAATAGAGACCGCGCCGCCAGGTGCCGTCCGCTGGTGACATCAGTGCGCCTTTGCGATCCTGCGGGGCGCTGCGAGAATGCGCGCAGGATTTCCGATGGAAACGATATGAGCGCAACGCAGGCCGATACCCCGCAGGCCCCCTATCGCACGTGGATGTGTGTCGTCTGCGGCTTTATCTACGACGAAGCGCTCGGCCTGCCGGAAGAGGGGATTGACCCGGGCACACGCTGGGAAGACGTGCCGGAGACCTGGACCTGCCCCGACTGCGGCGTGACCAAGGAAGACTTCGACATGCTGCCGGTCACCTGATCGCTTGCGAGCAGGCGCAGGCGGCCAGGCGATCAATGCACCGAAACGCGCGTCGCGCTTGCCTCGATCAGGGCCAGACGCGCCGCGTCGCGTTCTTCGCTCGATTCGGGCCGCGTCGCAAGATAGGCATCGAGATCGCGCCGCGCGGCCTCCAGATGGCCAAGTTTCAGATACATGAGGCCGCGGTCGCGGCGCTCGTGCGGCTGTGAATCGTCGAGCGATACCAGGCGATCGGTGCAGCGAAGGGCACGCGCCCAGTCCTGGTTTTCCGAGTAGAGGCCTTTGAGGTTGCGCAGTATCCGCGCCAGGATCGCGCGATTGCTCGCAGGCGCCAGCAGGTCGAGCAGCTCGCTGTCGGGCAGTTCCTGATTGCCCACATGGGGGCGCGCGCGCTGCTTGAGTTCGTCTGCGTCCAGCGGTCGCCCGCGATTGAAGGGATCGATGACGAGGATGCCGTCCTCGGTTGCGAGGCGCACCAGGAAATGACCCGGAAAAGACACTCCTTCAAGCGGAATTCCTGCCCTTCGCGCCAGTTCGATGTGGATCACGGCGAGCGAGATCGGATTGCCGGTGCGGCGATCCCACACCTCGTTGAGGTAGCTGTTGCGGGGGTCGTGATAGTCGTCGTGGTTGCCCGTCATCCTGAGCTCGCCGTACACGAAGTCGTTGAGCGCGCGCGTGCATTCGGCCACGTCGTTGATGTCCGGCAGGGCGTTGATCGTCGCCATCGCACGCCGGCCCATGCGCGCCATGCGCCGCCGATAGCTCTCGATGTTGAGATCCGGGTACTCGTCGCGCGCAATCAGCAGCGCGGTCTCCCACAGCGGCACATCGGCATCGGACATGCGCGAGAGTTGCGGCCATTCGGGCGAGGTTCGACTGCGTACGGTCATCGTGTTCTCCGGCGTGTCGAGGCTGGATGGGGGTGACAGGCGCCGCGATCAAGCGCGGCGTGGCCGCTCAGTTCGGCACCTCCTTCTTCATGCCGAGCGACGCGGGCAGTTGCATGACGTCGCCGGGTGCGAGCTCGAGGGCAGCAGCGCGGCCTGCGTTGAGCTCGAGCACATAACGTGCCGGCGCCGGTCCGGGATAGGTCGGGCAGGGGTCGTTGCGGCAGGTCGGAACATTCAGCTGAGCGCCGAGATAGCGCGCCTTGTCGTCGAAAAACAGGATATCGAGCGGCAGGTGCGTGTTCTTCATCCAGAATTGCTGCGGCTGCGGCGCCGAATACACAAACAGCATGCCGGCATCGGCATCCAAGTCGTCGCGGAACATGAGGCCACGTTGCTGTTCCTCGGGCGTGCTCACGATTTCGACCGTAAATCGCTGGCCCTTGAGCACTACCGAATCGGCATCCGCTGCAGTGCCGGCACAGGACAGGAGCAGCATCGGTGCCAGCAGGCTGAGAATGCGCTGCGTCATCACGGGCTCCAGGGCAGGGTCGCTTCGAGCTTAGCGGCAGCGGACCCGGCCAAGGTAGCGCTGCCTGAAAGCGACGTCCCCCGGCGATCCGCCCACAGCTTTCGCCTCCCGCGCGGATCTTGCGCCGCCCCGGCCGGCTCGGCTATAGTCCGCGGTCTTTCGCCTGACCAGACCCGCCTTCGCGGGCAGACACTCATGACCACCACTATCAGCGCCAAGGCCGAAACCGTGCAGCGCGACTGGTTCGTCGTCGACGCCAGCAACAAGACGCTGGGCCGTCTGGCCACCGAACTCGCGCGCCGGCTGCGCGGCAAGCACAAGCCCATCTACACCCCGCACGTCGACACCGGCGACTACATGGTCGTCATCAATGCCGACAAGGTGGCCGTCACGGGCAACAAGCTCAACGACAAGAAATATCATCGCTTCACCGGGTACGTCGGCAATCTGAAGACGTTCTCGCTGCGCGACATGATGGAGGCCCACCCCGAGCGCGTGATCGAGATCGCCGTGAAGGGCATGCTGCCGAAGAACACTCTGGGTCACCAGATGTTCCGCAAGCTGAAGGTCTACAAGGGTTCCGAGCATCCGCACACCGCCCAGCAGCCTCAGGCGCTGGACTTCAAGGCCTGAGGAAGAGTCGCACATGGCAATGCAGCAGAATTACGGCACCGGCCGTCGCAAGTCTTCCGCAGCGCGGGTTTTCCTGCGTTCGGGCACGGGCAACATCGAAGTCAACGGCCGCTCGCTCGACGAGTTCTTTGGTCGCCAGACTGCGCGCATGATCGTGCGCCAGCCGCTGGTCCTCACCGAAATGTCGGATCGTTTCGACATCAAGGTGACAGTCGGGGGCGGCGGTACCACGGGCCAGGCCGGCGCGATCCGCCTCGGTATCTCGCGCGCACTGGTCGAGTACGACGAGAATCTCAAGCCGCCGCTGCGCAAGGCCGGTTTCATGACGCGCGATGCGCGCGAGGTTGAGCGCAAGAAGGTCGGCCTGCACAAGGCCCGTCGCGCTTCGCAGTTCTCCAAGCGCTGATTTCCTGCGGCGGCGCCGGACTTCGCTCCGGTCCCGCTGCATCCGCAGGCGGTCACAATCCCGCTGCGAGGGTTCCCCGATTCGCAAACCATGGATGGTTTTGCCGCACGAGGATCGCCGCGCGATCGCCGTGTCGGAGACGGGACCGGACTTGCTCCGGGCCTGTTTCGTCTGTCTCGGGCAGGAGCCCGCTGTCAGACCAGAAATTGGGAGATCGTCTAACGGTAGGACAACAGACTCTGACTCTGTTTATCTAGGTTCGAATCCTAGTCTCCCAGCCACAAGGTCGTTTCAGTAGGTCGCGGTAAGGCTCACGAAGCGACGAAACACCCTTAAAACCCCGCGAAATGCGGGGTTTTTTGTTGGAGTACCCCTTAAACCCCGCTATATGCGGGGTTTTTTGTGCCCGAACCCCTGAAAAAGCAGGCTTTCGCGTTGCACCGCGTTGCATGACCTTGCAGTAAGTCGCGCCAACGATAAGGGGTAAAAAGCCGGTTTGTACCCCTCAAAACGTCTCCAGTACCCCTCAAAATCGTGTTCGATCTTGCCGCAATTTGGAACTGAGCGCATAATTCAAGTCCTTTCCGGCTAGATTCGTACCCCTCAAATGGCTAGAACCCCTGAAACGCCGCTGAAAAACGAGCGCCAAGTCCGCGAGGCGTGCTTCCCACAAGGCAGCGATGCGAAGAAGGCAAAGCGCACGGTCGGCAGGGGCCTGTTCCTGTTGCTGATGCCCACGGGGGCCAAGTACTGGCGCTTCCGGTACCGCATGGACGGCAAGGCAAAGGAACTCGCACTGGGTCAGCCCTGGCCCGATACGTCGCTTGTCGAAGCGCGCGCACTGGCTGATGAGCTTCGCACCCAAGTCGCCAAGGGTATCGATCCGGCCGAAGTCCGAAAGCAGGACGTCATCAACCGCCACGAGGCTGCGGCCCACACCTTCCGCGAGGCGGCGGATGCGTGGTTCGAGTTTCGCAGCGCCGCATGGGCGCGGCGGACAAGTGAGCAAGTGCGGGAGTATCTGGACAAGGATCTGCTGCCGAAGCTGGGCCGGCGCCCTCTGGCCAGCATCACCACGAATGAGCTGGCAATGTTCACGCGGAAGCTCGCCAATCGTGGAGCGCCTGACGTGGCGAAAAAGGCGCGACAGTGGATCGGGTCGATCTACAGCTACGCGCGCGGCAGCGGCTGGACCACCGCCGATCCGGTTCGCGATCTGGGTTCGGTCACCCTGCCATCGCAGGGCGCGACAAATTACCCGCACCTGGCGATCGCGGACCTGCCGGACTTTCTGCGCAAACTCGACGCGTGCTCCGGTTCGCCGATGGTGAAGAATGCCCTGCGCCTTAGTCTGTGGACGGCGAACCGGCCGGGCGTGACGCGCACGATTCGCTGGTCCGAACTCGACCTGGACAAGGCGCTCTGGCTGATCGACAAGGATCGCGAGGGCATGAAACGCGGCTACCGGCATTCGACGCCATTGCCGACGCAGGCAGTGGCGATGCTACGCGACCTGCAGGCGGTCGGCGGCAAGTTTGAGCACGTCTTCATTGGTCGCAACGATCCGCGCAAGTCAATCTCGGATGGCTCCGTGAACGGATTACTCAAGCGGCTGGGCTTCCGGGGGAAGCAGACCATGCACGGATTCCGGCACCTGATATCGACGGCGCTCAATGAGCAGGGTTACAACCGCGACTGGATCGAACGCCAGCTCGCGCACGGCGATCCGGACAAGATTCGCGGCACCTACAACAAGGCGGCCTATCTGGAACAGCGCGCCGAGATGATGCAGTGGTGGGCCGATCAACTCGACTCGATGCGCGGCAGCGTGCGCCCCGATCAAGCGAGTGCGGCATGACCACCGACATGGACTACAACTCAAACAGCGACTGGGGAATTCCCGATTGGCGGAACCTCGACGCGTACTTGCCGCCCTCTGCTTCGCTTGGGCTGTGGGCCTGGGAGTGGATGAGGCGCAGCGAAGGTTATCGGCGGTACTGGATGAACAACCCGAAAGCGCGCGACCCACGGAGAGCCGGATGGTGGTGGGAAGACCGAGGAAATAGAAGAAGCCTCGCCTTCGATGGCACTCTCTGCGAGGGGAACGCATTGGCGTCAAAAACGGCCGAGCTAGACATGCTTGGAAGACCGCCGAAGAACGATGAAATCGAGTTCAGAATGGATCTGACGCAACCGATCGATAAGCAGTTGCGGCTACTTCGAGCGCAATTTGCATGCGAAGCACGGCGTCGAAATATCACGCCGCTGGGAGCTCCGAAATTCCAGCGGGAGCTGTTTCCTGTCCGACTGCGCGTGCTCGATGCCGACGCCGCCGGAACGCCGCACGCGGATATAGCTCGCGAGCTGATCCCGTTCAAGTCGAGCAAGATCAGCGACGGGCGCAACGCTCAAAAGGCGATCGCGGATCATCTGAAAGCTGCGCGGACTATGCGCGATGGTGACTACGAGAAGATCGCACTAATGAACGGGTAGCAGATGTCTAGCCGAAGAATGGCAAGGCGATTCTTCCGATAGACCCGTCCCGTGCGTAGATTCCATCCTCACCCCTCAATTAAGTCTATGAGGGAGTGATGACATGGCACGGTCCAATGCAGCGCTGGCAAATACAATCGTCGCAGCTGTCCCGACGCAGGCACTGAACCCGGACGGCTATTCGCGCGCTGCGCAGGTTGCGTCGCTCTTCGGCATCTGCGAGGCCACTTTGTGGCGCTGGTCGCGTGAATCCCGTTGTCCAGCACCGACCAGACTTTCCGCGGGCGTTACCGCTTTCCGCAATCGCGACTTGCTCGACTGGTCCGCTGATCCTGCAGGCTGGACAGAGCGCAACGGTGGCCCGAAGGCCATCCCCGCTGTCCGGTTGCCTGCCTCGCGCACGACGCGACGCAATGCGTCCATGCGGAGCGTGCGGGCATGAGCGGCGCCAACGCGAACGACGAGCGCATTGCAGACGGACACACCTTGCTGGACTTGCTCCGCGATCCCACGACGCGTTCCATGTTCTACATTGACGGCGACGAGCGGTTGCCGAATGGTCACCCTCGCCTGGAGCTGCGCGCGGCAGTCACCACGCTGCATGGAATCGATG
>JBBQNY010000007.1:0-40733 GCA_038330365.1 Lysobacterales bacterium
CGTGAACGGATCCGCTCCATGAGCTTCATGCAGATGCTCCGACTGCGCTGGCATACGTCGGGATCGCTGCTGTGCGTCGGGCTGGATCCGGATCCCGCGCGATTTCCCGATGGCCTCGCCGGCGATCCGGATGCCGTCTACACGTTCTGCCGCGACATCGTCGATGCGACGGCTCCGCACGTCTGCACATTCAAACCCCAGTTCGCGCATTTCGCGGCGCTCGGCGCCGAACATGCTCTTGCGAAACTGATTGCGCACATCCATGCGGCGCATCCCGGCATTCCCGTGATTCTCGATGCCAAGCGCGGCGATATCGGGAGCACCGCCGAACGCTACGCGATCGAGTGTTTCGATCGCTACGGCGCCGACGCCGTGACCGTGAATCCCTGGCTCGGGCAGGACGCCGCACAGCCGTTTCTCGATCGGGCCGACAAGGGCGTGATCGTGCTGTGCCGCACCTCCAATCCCGGCGCCGCGGATTTCCAGGATCTGGAAGTCGACGGTGAGGCATTGTTTCTGCGGGTCGCGCGCGCCGTCGCCGGCGAGTGGAACACGCATGGCAACTGTGCGCTCGTGGTCGGTGCCACCTGGCCCGCGCAGCTCGCCGCGGTCCGCGCGCGCGTGGGTGACCTGCCCATCCTGGTTCCCGGCATTGGCGCGCAGGGCGGCGATGTCGAGGCGACGCTCCGCAGTGGGCTGGATGGCGCCGGCACGGGTCTCATGCTGAGTGCATCGCGCAGCATCCTATACGCCTCGAATGGGGATGACCACGCCGACGCCGCACGTCGCGCCGCATTGAGCCTCTGCGACGAGATCAACCGCTATCGCTGACGCGTGATCATCCGTGGCTGCGACGCCAGGCTGCGCAGCCATGCCCGTGGCGCTGCGATGGCGTAGTGCCCGACGATCAGGATGAAGGCAGCCGCAGTGATGAGCGCCGGCGCAGCGCGTCCCTCGAACTTGCGGAAGTACCGCCACATACCCCGGTGCTTGCACCATTCGACGAACCAGGGCCGGCTGCGCGAGGACACGCCGCGAAGATGCAGCGCGGTCACTTCGTTCGCGACGAAGACGCCATGCCCCGCTTCGCGTACACGGCGGCACAGATCAAGGTCTTCGGCATGTAGCCGGTAAAGCGAGTCGAAGCCGCCAATGGACTCGAACAGCGCCCGCGGCATCAACATCAGCGCTCCCGAGACCGCGTCCACCGGCTGCATCGAGATGGCCTCATCCCTTGCCACGGCTACGCTCTGGCGTCGCCCACCGCCCGCCAGCATGCGCCGCAAATCGGGATCGCGCCGGCGCGCGGATGGATCGCGCAGCCCGGCGCCATCGACAAGGTCCGCCCCCACCAGACCCGCACGCTCCACGCTCGCACAGGCGGCGCGCAAACGACTCAGGGTGTCCGTCTCCAGCATGCAGTCCGGGTTGACGAACGCGAGCCAGGGTTCGCTGCAACGCTCTGCCGCCTGGTTGCAGGCCTGCGCAAATCCCGCATTGGTCGCGTTGCGCAACAGCTGGACGCGAGCGTCCTTGTCGCTCTGCGCGGCGACCTGTGTCGCGCTGCTGTCATTGGAGGCATTGTCGACAACCACGATGCGCGTGACGGCGGACGCGGCGCGCAGTCTGTCGAGGCATTCGTCGATGGTGGTGGCGCTGCGGTAGGCGACCACGATCGCGGCAATCGAGTCAGGCTGCATCGACTCTGCATCCGGCATTCGATCGACGTCGCCCGACAGGCCGCTCATCGTGTTGCCGCAGGAATTCGCTCATCCCGCATCGCACGTGGACGGCTGGAGATACGACGCATCGGCAGCCCGGTCATTGTGTCGGCGCACACTATCGTTCGTTCCGAAAGGTGCACTGGCGACCGGACCGGCGACGCGTCAGGTGCCGGGTCGGCCTGCACGGTTCTGCTCCAGCTGACGCTCGAGGCTCTCACACTGGAGTTCAAGCTCGGCGATGCGGCGCGCGCGTTCCTCGAGCAAATGCCCTGCACGAATGATGTGGGCGATCTCCGCGTTGTAGTGCGCATAAACCGACTCGCTGCGATCCCCGAACAGGTGGAGCGCTGGTTGTGGCAGCGTCTCAAGCGACGCCTCGTCCATGGCGCAGACCGCAACATAGTAGAGCGGCGGGTATGGCATCCCGTGCACCACTTCGGTGTCTCCGGCTTCGAGTGTGGCCGCAGCGAATTCCCCCGGCACGCTGCGCGAATCGGCATCGATCCGCCAAAGCGCGCCCTGGAACAGCAGCTTCTGGGCGTATAACCGATGCACCGGAAAGAAATCCGCAAGGAGGCTCTCGAACTCCGCTCGATACAGCTCGCGCACGTGGAAAGGGTTGCTCACTCCGGTCGCGTCGGTGTAGTTCGCCTTGTCCGGGGACGAGATGAGCAGCGCCCCGCCCGCAGCCAGCAGTCGTTGGAATCCCGCGAGCATGCGTTGCTGTTCGTGCACATGCTCAAGGGTCTCGAAACTCACGATCAGATCGAAAGACGCGTCCGGGAACGCATCCAGCGCGGTGGCGTCACCGACTTCGAACTTCAGCGAAGACGTGTTCCCGTAGCGGCCGCGCGCATGCGCAATGGCCTGCGCATCGATGTCTACGCCCGTGACTGCTGCCGCACTCGCGGCCAGCAGGCGTGATCCGTAGCCTTCGCCGCAGGCCGCGTCGAGCACGCGACGGCCCTGGGACATCGGTACGGCGAACGCATAGCGGTGCATGTGCTCGTACCAGATCTCGCGCACGCACTCGGGCGTGAAGCGCTCACCGGTGAATTCGAGCGGCGCGCTCATGCGGCAGCGCTCCGCAGATCGGCGCGGCCGTCCTGCTGCAGCGCTGAATGGATCCGCTCGCGCAGTGCGGCGAGCGGATCGGCTGCGATGAACGCCGCCACGTCGCCCTCGTACCGCGGGTAGCGCGCCTGCAGGCGCGCGAGGTTCACGCCACCCGGGGACAGGTTCTCACCCTGGAAACTGGCGTGACCGACGTGCGCCACATAGGCATCGACACAGAGCACATTGCGCCATCCGTGGGCGGCTGCGCGCTGACAGAAGTCGTTCTCTTCGCCGTAGCCGCGACCGTAAGTCGCGGCATCGAAATCTCCGACCGCGTCGAGCGCCGCGCGGGCAATCCAGAGACAGAAACCGACGCCGGTCGGCAGGTCCGGGTAGTCCTCCCCAGCTGCGGCACATACCGCGCGAGCGATCGCATCGACGTCCGCCGGCACCGGTGCGGCGCGGCAGAGTTCAGGCCAGCTGCAGATCTCGGCATTGTTGGACCAGGGAGTGGCGGTTGCGACAGCCGCGTCGGAAGCGCCGCAGCGCGCGAGCGACTGGATCCAGCCGGGCGTGACGATCGTGTCGCTGTTGAGCAACACGACATCTCCGCGCGTGAGTGCCATCGCCTCGTTGACGGTGGCGACGAATCCGAGATTGCGTGGGTGGCGGACACAGCGCACCGTGAAGCGTGCGCCGTCCACGAAATCCTGGATGATGCCGCGCACCGATGGGTCGGGCGAGGCATCGTCGACAACGATGACTTCCGCAGCATCCGGCAGCGTGCGCTGCAGGCTGGCCAGGCATGCGGGCAGCACGTGGCTGCCGTTGTATACGGGCAGAATCACGGTGGGGAGAGTCACCTCTCGCACACTCATGTGCCTGCAAGCCATCGATGTGCGAGTCTCACCAGTCCGAGTTCCCGGCTTTCTCCGCCCACGGAGAAGGTGCGCTCCATGGTATCGAACAGGCGCAGTTCTTCGGTGTCGAGTGCATGCGCGCGCGCGAAGTAGCCGCCCGGCAGCAAGGGCAGTTCATCGAACTGCACAATGAATCGCCACAGGCCATCCTCGATACGGTGAGGCCGGGCATTCGACATGGCACTGGTGACTCCGTACACCGGCGTGCCGTCGACGCGGACGATGCCGACGGCGACGCCAGGCGTTCGTCCGTCACGCGAACGCACGTCGATGCGCAGTTCAAGCGAGTCGCCGCAATCGATCGCAATGGCGGTTTCCTGTGCGTGGCCATTGAGGGCGACTTCGGCGACTTCGAACTCCTGCCCGCTCTGCGTCACCACCTGGCTTTCCTGTTGCGCCGCGATCTTCCGTTCCTGGAAGGCGAGATACTGCTGCGTGACGTCATACACCGCTCCGCAGGCACGCGGCTTGCCGTGATCGAGCCAGATGGCGCTGCGACACAATTTCTGAGCATGGAACATGCTGTGCGAAACCAGCAGCAGCGTGCCGCCGCCCGCAAGATATTCCTCGATCCAGCGGATGCATTTGCGCTGGAATGCCTCGTCGCCCACCGCGAGCACTTCGTCGGTGATGAGGAGCTGCGGTCGCCGGGCCGCGACCAGCGCGAATCCCAGCCGTACAACCATGCCACTGGAATAGTGCTTGACCGGTTCGTCGACCCAGTGGCCGATGTCGGCAAAGGCCTCGATTTCACGCATTCTGGTCGCGATTTCACGGCTGCCGAAACCCATGATGGCCCCGGCCATCGCAACGTTGGCCCGACCCGTCAGTTCGGGATTGAAGCCGGCTCCCAGTTCCAGCAGCGCCCCGATGCTGGCCTCGCGGTGCAGCGTTCCGCGCGTCGCCGCGATCACGCCACTGATGATCTTGAGCAGCGTCGATTTGCCGGCGCCGTTCTCGCCAATCACGGCCATCGACTCCCCCGGGCGGATCTCGAACGAAACGCCGTCGAGCACGGTTACGGGATCGGCCTGTGGCACTCCACGCAACAACCGCCACATCGCGCGCATGCGATCCGATGGACGCACGACGCGCGGGTAGTCCTTGCCGATGCCCTCAAGCTGCAGCAGTGGCGCACTCACAGGAAATCCTCGAAGTGCCGCGACAGCCGCTGGAACACGAACCAGCCGAGGGCGAGACACGACACGGGAAAAACCACCAGCGCCAACCAGCCGATCGATGGCTGGCCGGCGTCGAACAGGCTCCAGCGGAACGCTTCCACGAACGCGGTCATGGGATTGAAATCGAGCAGTGGCTGGAATCTCGGCGGGAGCATTTCGCGCGGATAGAGGATCGGAGTCAGGAAAAACCATGCCGTCAGCAGCTGCCCCACGATCTGGGCCACGTCGCGCACGAACACCTGCATTGCCGCCAGTGCCAACGCGAGTCCGGCTGCCGCCACTCCCAGCACTGCCATGAGCAACAATGCCAGCGGCAGACCCGACCATTGCAGCGGGTGACCGAGCACCGCCAGCACGCACAACACCAGCACGAAGCCGACCGAGTGCAGAAGGAAAGCGCTGGTCACCTTCGAAAGCACCAGTACCGCTCGCGGCAATGCCACCTTCGATAGCAGAGCCGAGTTCTCGGTAACCGCAGTAGTGCCCTGCACCAGGCTTTCCGTGAATGCCGTCCAGGGCCACAGCGCGGCGGCCAGGAATGGCACGAAGCCAATGTCGAAGCCTTCTGGCAGCCGCGCGCGCAGCACCGTCACGAGCATGACGCTGTAGACCGTGAGCATGAGAAGTGGCTGCAGCACGGCCCAGCCCAGCCCGGTCAACGTGCCCTCGAACCGCGCGCGCAAGGCACGCGCAGTGAAGTGCCTCAACAGCTGGAGATTACGTGTCGAGGCAATCGACAGGAGTGCCGGCATCAGTGCATCCGCAACAGTGGAAAGAGCTGGAAACCCTCTGAATAATGCCACGCCGCACGATTTCCGGACCGATACCGAAAGTCCTGCAGCCGCAAAGGATGACAGCTTCCAGGAGCGCCGGATCCTGCCTGCGGTTTGCAACTAAAGCCGTACGCTCTCCGGATGCGGGCGGGTGCGCACGAAAGTCCGGTGGATGCCACGCGATCCTGCGCTATGCATTTCAGCCTCGAGGCGTGAGGGATTCCTCGGCCTTTTCGATGGCTGATTTCCTGGGCTGCATCAGGGGTGCCGGAAGTTTTTGGTTGCGGGCGGCATCCTCGACGATCTCGGCGTTGCCGTAACGGGTGCGCAAGGCCTGCAGGCGCGTGGGGTTTCCTGCAAGGGGCAGATTCAGCAAACGGTCGCTCTGATCCTGCAGGTAACGCGACTGATGGCGCTGACGCATCTGGGCGATCAGGCCCTCCTTGATCTCGTCGAACTCTGCCGGGCGACCCACCCGATGCTCGATCATCTCGATCACGTGATAGCCGTAGGGCGTCTCCACGACTGGGGACAGCTCACCACTGCTGCTCATGGCGAATGCGGCATCTTCGAAAGGCTTGACTGTCTTCCCGCGCGTGACGTCAAGAAATACACCCCCCTCGGCGGCGGAAGAGTCATCTTCTGAATATTTGCGCGCCAGGTCTGCCACCGACTCGCCCTTCAGGGCGCGCTCGCGCAATTGCTCCGCGAGCGCGCGCGCCGCCTCGGGCGATCGGCATGCGGTCTTGATCAGGATATGGCGCAGGTCCACAGCATCGCCAATCGAGAAGCTCTTGGGAGATGCGGCGTACGCCTCCGCCGCGAGCGTCTCCGCATCGAAGGCGGGCGCGTGGTTGAAGGTGTACTCCTGGTACGCCAGCGCGAGTTCGCGCTTTTCGGACAGCTCGCGCGCGCTCCGAAAGGCGTCGGTTCGGTCCAATTTCAGCTTCCGAGCCTCACTGGCCATCTGCTCGACCAGGAGCAGCTGGTTGATCATCGAGTCGATACGCTCGACGCTGTCGATGAAGCCGGCCCGTTGCTGTTCCGGAATCTCGCGCATCCGGGTGTCGACTTCCGCTTCCGTCACTTCCGCAGCGCCGCGCCGGGCCAACACGTCCGAGGTCCCCGGAATCTCCGAGGCAAACGTCGAGGACGCTACAGCTGCGGCAGCCAGCGTGAAGGCCAGGACCGTGAGAGATCGTTGCGATGGAGTCATGGGAAATCCGTCAAATGAAGGTGAGATTGCGACCGTGGCGGACGCAATTAGTTTTCTGCCTCGCAGCCGCTCGCAGCAGGCAAAAAAAACCAGGGGCGATCGCTCGCCCCTGGTTCGTGGTGTGTCGGTTCGCGCGCTACTGGGACTGCAATGCCACGCCGCAGCGTCCATCCGATCCCTGCTCCATGCAGTTGTGCTCGTTGGCCTGGTAACCATCGAGCGGATCGACCGTGACGAAATTGAGGAAGTAGGTCTGACCATAGGCCAAGGCGCAACGATCATTGTTGGGCGTGCCGTTGATGGTGTAGCCCATTCCGCCCACGATGAAGCGTGAACTCCCGACCAAGGTCAAGTTGCGGCAACCCAGGTTGAGTGTGGGCTCGGAGGGATCGGGAATGTTGTCTGCGGGAGGCAAGCGCAGATCTCCCGGACAGCGGGAAATGGTCATGTAGGACCGCGAGAGCACGGCCGAACCGCCGCTCTGCGATTCGATCCAGTTGAGTTCGCGCTGCAGCACATTGAAGTCGCCCGGATCGAGTGTGCCGTTGCCATTGTTGTCGATGGTCGCGGAGGCGCTGAACTGGATGGAGAGGATTTCGCCGCGCCCGGCTTTAATGACGCCAAGTCCGTTGATATGCGGGAAATCCTGCAGGAACCCACCGGTTGCCTGGTTCCGGACCTGGGTGAACAGGGTGGTCGGGGAACGTGTGAAATTCTCCCAGGGCTGGCCCGTCCACACGGTCGGACAGTTTCCCGGGAGTGTGCCGCCGCCGCCCGTCGCGGTGGCATAGGTCAGTACATTGGAAGTCCGTGCACCCGTTGCGGCAAAGCACCGAAGTGAGAAGTTGTACGTTGATACCTCATTGGGCAGCGTAATGTTGCTGAGCGTCGCTGCGCCGGGCACCGTCAGGCCCGTCCAGTTCGTACTGCCGCCGCCGCCCGTGCTGATGCGCTGGCACGCCTCGTAGGAAGCGTTGAGCCCGACTGGCGCAATAGTGAAGGTCGTGAGTGGCGGGTACAGACCTGCCGTCGGCGTCTGGGAGAAGTTGCTGCCGGCGATGCTGAAGGCAGGCGGAAGAGTTCCGCCGCCGGTTCCAATCGGATCCAGGCATTCGTTCGGATCGCTCGCGCTCGGCTGGCAATCGACAATCACATTGCCACTGATCGGATCAATATTGACGTTGGAGTCAGCCCTCAGGGTGACCGAGGCCTTTTGAGTCGCACCACGATTGATGATCACGCGGCTGGACTGCGCGAAGGAAAGCGCGGGCAGCGCGATCAGGGCAATGCCGAATAGCGCGGCGAGCGCGCTGACAGGGCGAAACGGGGTCATGGGCAGGCGTCCCAGCGTCAGAAGTTGACGCGATCTTACCAGTAACAGGCGAAGGGGCGGCGCCACTGGTCGGCGGCTTCAGCCGCCAGTGTGATTCCGCGCGCATAAAAAAGACCCCGGGCTTGCGCCCGGGGTCTCTTGTTACATCAGTTCCGTGAAGCTGGAACTCAGGGAATCGGTGCGAGCACCAGGCGGCTGCCGCGATGGCGGACGCTGCCCGAGAAGTTCGCGAGCTGCCCCGGCTGTGCGTTCGAGTTGACGAAATTCGTCGACCAGAAGCCGATTGCCGGCAGACCAACGTAGCGACGGCCGCTCGGAGCGGTCAGGACATGGTCCGGACCCGCAGTGCCGTCGTTGTCGTTGTCGAAGCCCATACGGGCCCAGCCATTCTGGAACGTCGCTGTCGAACCACCCGTCGTGAGCGTGAACAGGTTGCTCGCGAAGCGCGATCCGAAGATGCCCGAGGCACGCGTTGCCAGCGAGGTCGAGTTGGCGACCGCGGCCTGGTTGAACGTGAACACGTTGGCTTCCCAGCAAAGTGCCGGCAGGAGGATCGTCGGATCCGGCGGCGGCGGCGAAACCGGCGGCGGTCCAATGATGATGCCCGGAGTGCGCTCTTCGCGGTCGTAGTAGTTCAGACCGAAGATTTCGCACGAAGCACCGTCGTCACGGAACGCTTCCGTGAAGGGCGGTGTAACGAGGGCATCAGTTGCCACGTCGACGTAGTAACGCTTGGTCGGGAACGTGATCACCCACTCCGAGGTCGCGCCGAGATTGGTCTCGGTGTTGTACTCGTTGAAGATGGCGTCATGCATGAAAACCAGCGACACCGCGTTCGGCGGACGCGTCACACCCGACAGGAAGGTTTCCTGCTGGATCTGGGCACCACCACCAACGAACACGAAGGCGTCCGCGATGGGCGCTGCGGCAGTGCCGCCCGTACGCGCCTGACGCAGATCCGGAAGGACCGAACCCGGGCTGCTGTGAAGCAGGCCGTCGCCCACGGTGTAGAAGCCAGCGATGGCTTCGGCCGCGTAGCTGTGCATGGTGCCGTTGCCGGAGTTGATGATGAAGCCGTTGCCGAACAGACCGCCGGTCGGGCCATCGATTGCTGCCGGAGTAGCGGACCAGCCGCCCGATCCCGACGTCCACGAGGTGACGAGCGCCGCGCAGTTGGCGGGAACGCCGTTGACGTGGGTCGCTTCCTCGGCGAGGTTGGTGAGACCGGTACCCGGACGCACTTCACCCATCTCGATCAGCTCGATATGGCCTTCGCGGGTACGCGTGAGCGAACCCAGGAACGCTGCATTGGCGCTGCCGTTCGGGAAATCCTGGAACGTTCCGGTGTAGGCAAACGGCAGGAAGGGCTGGTTGACGTTGCGGATATCCGGCACCAGGCAGGACGTGTCCTGAGTGCGGAAGATGCCAGCACCCGTTCCGGCGGCACCGTCGGTCGCGAAGATCGCGGCGGTCCACACGTCGAACGGCGACATGTACAGGTTGAAGTCGAGGACTTCCTTCGAGTTGGCACCTTCGAGGAAGCGGACCTTCACGGCCTTGACGCGGCTGGTCGTGTTGACCACCGAGATCGCGGTGTTGTTGTTGGCATTGACCGTGTAGTACGGATAGATCAGTACCTGACCGAGGCCATCCGGGTTCAGGTTGACCGCCTGCGCGGTCATGGCCAGGCCCGCCGCGCCCATAAGGCCAGCAAGCGTGGCAGTCGCCAAGCTATTTCTTTTCATCTGGGACACTCCTAAATAAAGGTGTACAGGGCTGTTGCATACCACCTGACCCCGATCCGCAGCGCCGATCTGTGACGGCGACCCCGGCAGGGTAAGTCGAGCGTTGAGGATGTTAAGCGAATGTTTTGCCGGACGCAATGCCTGAGTTCAACAAAGTTCCCTGGAGCCGCCCGGCGCACTGCTCGAAGCCTCATCCAGCGGGTACTTTACCTTCAAAACCCGCCTGCGGGGCCACTGGGTGGGTATCTGGAGGGTGCGAGCCGACTTCTGAGCCCTATTTCGCGAAGCCTTCGAGGTATTCGTCAGGGATATGCGACCAGTTGTCGCCCACCCGGATCCAGCGTTCAGTGATCGCGGTCTCGGTCTCCATTTCCTTGCCGCCGCTGCTCTGGATGGAAAATTTCACGTCGATCAGCACGCGCACCGAACAGGAGTCGCCTTCGCACTGGCCGTCCAGAGCCTCGGCGCGCAGCCACTTGATCGGTCGCGATCGCATGTCACTGGCGTACACCTCCCGATCAATGCTGGAGCGCACGCCCGCGGTCAGATAGTCGTACGCCTGTTCGCCCTTGCCTTCAATCAGGAGCTTCCAGCGTTGGTCCGCGCGCGTCTTCAGCGCGACCGGCAAGGGGGTGAAGCCCTCGGGCGATTTGCGGATGTCGATTCCGGGGCCCGCCAAAACCGGGTCTTGCCCCTCCTGCACCAGGGGCGAGCTCGCATTCATCGCCACCTGGGCAGCTGCATCGTCGGCAGTCATCGCGAGCGCAGGGGCTGCGGCTGCCGCAGGTGCAGATGCCGACTTTGCGGCGACAGGCGCCGCGGATTCCGGCGAGCGCGCGCCAGGGGTACTGGCGCAGGCGCCGAGCAGCAGAGCAAGCAAGGCTGGGACCGCCTGAAGGGCGGTGGAAATCTGTGGCATGGGGCAATTCCTCTGGGTTCTGCGAAGTCGGATCACGGCGTGTAGGGCTCGATGGTCTGGGCGGGGGCTTCCTCGACCCGTTGCTTGCTGCGCAGGCGCTCGGCCTCGACCTTGTCGGAAAGCGGGCGGAGTTGACGGAAGCGCTCGCGGTATTCGCGGGTCAGGTCGTCGCCTTCCTGCGCGCTGGAAATGACGGTCGGCGTGATCAGCACGATCAGTTCCTGGCGCACGCGATTGCGATTGGTGCTGCCGAAGATCGGCCCAATGAAGGGGATTTTTATGAGTCCGGGAATGCCGCTCTTGCTGCGATCCGCCTCGTCGCTGATCAATCCTCCCAGCATCACCGTCTGCCCGCTCTGCACGGCGATTTCGGTTTCAAGCGTGCGTTTGTTGACCGAGACATTGCCCGCCACGGCGGTGTCAGATGCGCCCGGAGTGCTCTTTTCCTGCTTGATCTCGAGATAGACCAGTCCACCGGGATTGACGCGTGGCGTGACGTCCAGCGTGATACCCGTGTCGCGGAACTGCACGAAGCTGTTGCCGACACCGGGGTTCGGATTGTTCGGATCGGTGCCGATGCCGCCCGTATTGATGAACGAGCTGACCACCGGAATCTGGGTACCGACGTTGATGTTGGCGCTCTTGTTGTTCAGCACTACTACCGACGGTGCGGCGAGCACCTCCACATTGCCCTCGCTCTGCAGCGTGTCGATGAAGAGACTCGCGTTGTCGCTGAGAAAGGTCCACGCGACCCCGGAAGGCGTAATGCTTCCGCCCAGGCTCGACAGCCCGCCGCGAACAATTCCATCGGGAAACTGGGGATTTCCGGGCGCCTTGAAATTCTCGAAGAAGGACTGCACGCCGAAGCGGAACCGATCCGTCAGGGTCACTTCCAGGAAACGCGCCTCGATGTGGACCTGCAACGGCACCACGTCGAGGCGCCTGATCGCCGACTCGATGGAGTCGTACTGGCTCGCGGTGGACTTGATCAGCAGCGCGTTCGACTCTTCGATCGCGGTGATGCGGATATTGTCGCTCTCGACAATGCTGATGCCGTCGCCGCCCCCACCCGCTGCGGGAGACGCCACCCGCGCGGACCCGGCCTGCGCGTTCGGCGCATTCTCGACCGGCGCCTGGTTGACGGCGCGGGTGCGCTGCTTGGACTCGCGCTCCTTCTTGCGGCCGCTGTTGAGCGAGTTGATCTCGACGGATTCCACTCCCGGAGTCACCGCGCCGATGGACGCGGAGGGTCGCGCGGCGGAGGATTCGCTGCTGCTGAAGATTTCCGTGAGCTTCTCGGAGAGATCCGTGGCCTTGACGTTCTTGACGTAATACACGAACAGCTGGGAAGCAGCTCCGCCGCCACGGTCGAGCTTGCCGAGCCACTGCTCGGCCTGCGTGAGGTACTCAGCCTGCGTGGTGATGACCATGACCGAATTGGTACGTTCGATCGGCAGGAAGCGGAACATGCCGGCGAGCGGCGTTCCCGCGGCGTCACCGAAGATCTTCTCCAGTTCGGGCACCACGGTTTTTGCGTCCACCTGCTCCAGCGCAAAGATGCCGACCGACATTCCCTTCAGCCAGTTGACATCGAAAACGTTGATCGTCTCCAGATAGTTGGTGAGATCCGCACGTGTGCCGCCCAGGATCAGGATGTTGCGCGCATTGTCGGACCGTACGACGGCACCGGGGCGAATGTACGGCGCGAGGATCTTCTCCATTTCGGTGGCCGCGATGTACTTCAGCGGCACCACACGCAACTCGTAGCCGCGAGCGCCCGAGGCGGGACCGATTCGCGGGGTGAGATTGCCTGGAATCGCCTGCGCGACCGGCGTCACGGTGTAGCGTCCATCACGAAACACCAGGGTCGCGTTGTTCCACGAGAGCAGCATCTCGAGCACACCCATGGCCTGATTGGGCGTGATGGGTTGCGCGGTTGAAAACGTGACGTTGCCGGCAACTCCGGGAGCGATGACGTAGTTTTCCTGCAGCACGTCGCCGAGGATCGCCTTGACGACTTCCTGGATCGGCACGTTCTCCCAGTTGAAAACCACGTTGCCGCCGGCGGGAGTGGAAGGCGGGCGCCGCGCCGCGGCCTGCGCATTGATGAATTGACCCGTACCGATCTGCACTTCGTTGCGCGACACCGGCTCGCTCGCGACCGGCAGCGCCTTGATTTCGGGAACGGTGCCGGCGTCCGGCATTACGGCCGCGGCGGGCGCCCCGGCCATGTTGGCGGCAGCCGGGGGCGCCGTCGGGACCGTGGCGACACCCGCTGCCGGCGACGGCGGTGGCTCGGCGCGCACCGGCGCCCCGCGCACCGGCGCCTGCACGCACCCGGCCAGCGCGGTCACCAGCGCGCAGGCCGTCGCAAGGCAGAGGCCGCGCCCGGAACGGAAAAAGGAGTTAGCTGCAGTCATAGTCGTCTCGTTGCTGCCGGCCGACTCCTGACGCGATGCGCCGTGGGTCGGACCAGCAAGTCCAGTTGGCGTGCAATGCGGGCGACAGCTGCGCGGCCCCTGCATGAAACCCAGCCCGTCAATGTAACGGCCGGAACGGAATACTGCGCGCGGAGTTGCCCTGCTGCCTGTCGGCAATACCCGCGTGTGGAGCTGGTCATGGCGGCCGCGATCACTTCTGAGGCTGCTGTTGCATCAACCGCGCCGCTTCCTCGCGGAGCTGACGGCGGCGCTCCTCGATGCGGCGCCGGATGGACTCCGCGACCTCGGGTTGCTCGGCTTCGACCGCTGAACCATCCGCGGGTTCCGCGGGCTTTGCCTCTGCCGGCGGAATCTGCGCCACGGTTCCCGGATTTGGCTGGACCTTGGTATCCGGGAGCGTCCCGGGACGTGGCGGCGCCATGCCGGGTGACGGCACTCCGGTCGGCGTCGCCGGACCGCCGATCACCGGAGGTGGGGGCGGAGCCGGCGCGCCGGCGCGGTCCACCTCCAGCTCCAGCACCTGGCGATTCTTGCCTTCGGCCTCGAACACGGCCTGCCGGGGCTCGAGTTCCACGAGCTTCCAGCCGGCCAGTGCGCCGTCGAGTTCGCGGCCGACGCGGACGCGCAGCGCCTTGCCGGTAGCATTCTCGCGAATCATGGCGAGCTTTACCTTGGGCATCAGGATCACGCCCGTCAGTTGCGCATCGAGCGAGGCCACTGCAGCCTGCGGCGCTTCGGTCGCTTCCTCCTCGATGGGCGTCGGCTTGCGATCTTCGTTGAATAGCGGTCGCGCCAGCAGCTCCCCATATGCGGCGAAGGGTTTGAGACCCGAACTGCGGCGTGACTTGGGCACGGGAGGCAATTTGCGATCCACTTTCGCGAGCGGCTCGACACTGAAGCCGTCACCCAGCCCGAAGCGCTGCGCGAGCAGCAGGCTACCGAGCAGCACTGCTGCGCTGCCGAGTACGACCAGCAGTCGCTGCGCGCGCGTCACGTCGGGTTGCCTTCGGCGGCGACGCGCGCGGTCGGCGTATTGCTACGCAGGTAGCCGTAGACGTTGAAGCGCACATCCAGCGTGCTGAGCTGCTTGCCCGTCTGCGGATCGCGATAGCCGGCCCAGCGCGCGATCTGCGTTTCCTCGAGGAACAGCATGGGCTGGCCACTTTCCAGGCGATGCAGGATGGGCGCGAGTTCCTCGTAGCTGCAACGCAGGCGCACCGTCAGCACCACGCGCTCGAATGGTTCCTTCTCGTTGCTGCGCATCGGAGTCTTGCTCAGCACCTGGCAGGTCTGCGCACTGCGCGCGAACTCCGCCACGACCTGGTCGACACGTTGCTGGAGCCCGGCACCGGCTGCGTCGAAATCCGCTTCGGGCAGGAAGGCCGCACTGCTCGCCTCGGTGGCACGGACCTCGGCCAGTCGGCGTTCAATGTCGCCGCGCGCGGCGGACTTCTGCCGATACTCGAGTTCCTGTTCGCGCAGATCCCGCATTTCCTCGGCGATGGCGAGGTGCGGCGCGGTGAACCACCAGTGCACACCGATGAGATACGCGAGGCCGAGCGCCGCGAGGGCCAGGGCCAGGGCAACCGGGCGTGCGCGTTCGGGGCGCGGCAGCAGATCCATGTCAGTTGCCCCTGCCCTTGCGTCCATCACGTTCGGCTGCTTCCTCGGCTTCCGCGCGCTTGTCGGCGGCGGCCTTGGCCGGCGATTTGGCCACGATGGTGAACATCTCCTTGCCGGTTCGCACGTCCGGGGTAATGGAGCCCTGAACCTGTGGGGCCACCAGCAGCGGCGAGGGTTTCAACACCGCGATCAGCCCGCTGGCCTTCGCGCTCAGGCCATTGAAGGTGTATTCGCCGTTGCCGAAACCGAAGCGTTGCAGCGAAGCATCGTCCGGCAACCTGCGGGTCACATCGTTCAAGACATCGGTGAGAATCGGGCGCTGTGAACGCGCGTCGTCGATGAAGCGCGCAGCGGCGACGGCGTCGAGCAGTCCGCGACGCAGCTCGGCAACGCTTTTTGCTTCGCGCCGCGAAGCATCGGTTGTTGCCTGCAGCTGCGCCAGTGCTTTCTCGCGATTCACCACCGACTGCTCCATCACACCCACCAGCAACAGCAACATGAGCGCGCCGAGTGCCGCGGCGGCCCAGAACAGGCGGCGGTCGCGACGCGCGCGCCGTTCCGGAGGCAGCAGATTGAAGCCGGCGCGGGTGCCGGGGCCGCTGCCACCTTCCACATCGACGACATCGAGCGGCGGCAGGTGCTCACCGAAGCGTGCCAACTGGGCATCGAGCGCAGGTCTCGGTACCACCAGCAGATCGATCGAAAGCGTGCGACCGGTGCTGTCGGTCGGACGACTGAGCGCATCGAAGTAGACCTGCTCGGCACGAAATGGGGTCTGCCGGTCCATCTCGAAGCCGATGACCTGGTTGAGGTTGTCGGCGGCGGCCGCGGGCAAGGTCAGCGCACGCTGGAGCGCACCGCGGGCAGGCAGGGTGAATACAACGAGGGGGCGCTCCTCGAATCCATCGATAATGCGATCGATCGAGTTCCAGACCATTGGATCGTCTTCATCCATGGCGATCTCGATGGGATCCGGCGCGGCCGGGCCCGGCGTCTCGATGCGCAGTCCCGCAGGCGTGGCGGCAAGCAGAAGCGTACGGCGGCGATCCGCGAACGCCCGCAGCAGCCCGTCGGGAATCAGCGGCCGCAGTTCGCTCCACCACCAGCCCAGGAAACGACGCAGCGAACTCGCCGCGTAGCGTCGGCGCGCTGTCTGCCATCGTCGCTGCATTTGCGTGGACGCTGCTGTCATAGACCTGTCTGTGCTTCGCGCCAGCGGAGGACGCTGTAGGCGCGGCCGCCCACGCCACCGCTCATGCGCAACGTGACTTCGATTGCGGCGGACGTGCCGTTGGGCAAGGCCGCGCTCGACCGCACAGTATAGGTATTGGTGCCACTCAGGACCATCACGCTGCGCCCATCGCTGGGAAAGGTGAGCGCACTCGTCTGCATCTGCGCCGGATCGAGCGCGTGGCGCTGCGCGACGAATTGCTGGGAGGTCTCGGGAGTCATGCCGGCGTACAGCGGCAGAAGCTCTGCCGGTGCGAACGAGGGGTTTGGCTGACCGCTGCCTCCGTAGACGGTAATCCAGTCCGCGAGTCGCTTGTAGAGCTCGTAGTCCATGCCGAGCACCTGCTGGATTTCCGCTGACAGCCGGAATGGATAGTCGGCCGCCCCATAGGGCAGGCCAGCCGCCTCGTAGTCCGGATCCTCGGCACCTTCGGGTTGCACAAGATCGTCCGGATCACGCCAGTCGAGGACCGCCGCGGCCAGCTTGCGCGCAGCGTCCTCGTCGGCTCCCGCCAGCGCAAACAATGCCTGGAGGGTGGCGCCATCTGCGGCATTGATGTCCACCTTGCCCGATTCGTCCTGCACCGTGAGGTCGATTTTGGCGTCCTCGAAATCGATCGCGTAGGCGCGGCCGTCCGGCACCCAGCGCGTGGCCAGGTCCGGCCGATTAAGCTCGTATACGGCGCGCGCCACCCCCGCCTCGGCCGCCAGCTGCGCGCGCGTGGTGTCAAACAGATTGCGCGATTGCCGCAGCTCTGTGCGCGCGAGCACCGCGAAACTGGCGAGCACCACAGCGAGAAGGGCAGTGATCCAGAGCACCAGCAGCAGTGCGACTCCGCGCGCGGGCGCCGCGCGCACCGGGATCGATCGAGGTTTCACCCACGGGCGCCGAGTGGTGATCACGGCTTGGGGGCCGGTGGTGGAGGTGGTGGCGTGACGGGCGCGGCTCCAGGCGCCAATGCGGAGCCACCGATCACCGCGTCCCCACCGAGCTGCACCGGAATGACCAAGGGTGGCCACTCAAGATTGGAATCGCGCGAAAACTCGACACTGATACGCACCAGGATCGGCAACTCGTGGGCCTTGTCCCAGCGATCCGTCCAATCGTCGGGCTCGCCCTGGTCGTCGAGCCCGCGATATTCGATCTCGACGTCGCCCACGTCTTCGAGCAGCACCACCGGCTTGCCGTCCCAGGGTTTCGAATCCTTCGGGTCGAAGCCATTGAGCAAAGCGTGCCGGAATACCAGCTGGCGACCGCGGCCATTGCCCGAATCCAGTGCCAACTGCTGCACGTAGGCGCCGCCCTGGCCCAGATAGCCGGGCAGCGCGGAGACATAAGTGATCTCGTCGGAGCGGCCTTCGATCACCACCGGCTGTCCGGTGCCCGAATCCTGATCAAAGCCCAGCGTCAGGGCCTGGCCGATCTGCCGGCGCAGCAACTGTTGCGTGACCCGGATCTTGTTGGTGGCATCAATCGAGGCCTCTCCACGCACCACGGCGCGGTTCGAAGCCCGGAAACCGGCGTAGGCCGTACCCATGAGCAGGGCAAGCAGAACCAGCGCAAGCAGGATCTCGATCAACGAGAAACCGCGCTGCCGAGATGGCTGCGGAACGAGGACCCTGCTCACCCGGATTTCTGCTGAATGCGCATGGTCACGAAATGTGCGTCGCGCTCGCGCACGCCCTCGCGCCACTCGACCACGAGTTCCAGACGCATGAGTTCCAGCGCCATGGCATCGATATTGCCGTTGGCGGCCACGGGCGCCTCCACGGGCGTCACGTCGAGCCGCCAGCGGTAGCGATTGTCGAAGCGGCCGCTCTCGCTGCCGGGTTTCAGAAGTTCTCCCGCCCCCATCTCGGCAAGTCGTGACTGCGCCAGCAGTGCCGCCTGGGTGTAGTGGGCCGATTGCCTCGCATTGCGCAGTGAGCCCGACACGATCTGCATCAGGAACCCGAACGCCAGCGCGAACACGACGAATGCCACGATCAGCTCAAGCAGCGAGAATCCACCCATCCGGGCGGGACCGCCGGAATGCAGGTCGCGACGACGGCTGCGCGGTGTCACGATTTCTGCTCGCGCAGGCGGATTTCACCCGTCAGCCAGGCGATCTCCACCTCCCACTCGCGACCCTCGCGCAGCAGCCGGATCACTCCGCCGCCGGAGGATCCATCGGGGAAAAAGCGGATCGCTGCCGTGCCCTCGCCGGTCTGTTCGCGCGCTGCGGTCAGGACGCGCATCTCGAACCCGTCGGGCAACTCGACGGCCGGGCGGCCGGGAGCCTGATAGCTCAGGTGTTCGACGTCGATGTCGAAGGTTTTCTCACTGCGCTCGACGATGGCCTGGCCGCGCGTGAAACGCAGCGCCGCCACCATGTCGCGCCCCGCTCCGCGCACCGCGGCTCCGCCCAGGCTGCGCGCGATGGACACCGAGACCGACGTGACCGCGATTGCGATCAGCATCAGCACCAGCAGCACCTCGATCAGCGTGAAACCCGAGCTCGACTGGCGCGCGGTGCGCACGGCGCCTACTCCCAGTTGCCGAAATCTTTCGCGTACTTCTCGCCACCCTCTTTCTTGTCCGAGCCGAAGGTCCAGATGTCATAGTCGCCGTGCTCGCCGGGATAGCGGTACTGCATCTGCGTACCCCAGGGATCCTTGAGGTCCTTCTCCTTCGCGTACGGACCGTTCCAGTTCGACGAGTCGCCCGGCTGACTCACCAGCGCGTCGAGCCGCTCGGGCGGGCTGCCCGCGTCGAGCGCGTATTCCTCGATCTTGCCGGACAACTGCTGCACCTGCGACTTGGCCACGTTGTAGAGACCTTTCTGCCGGCCGCCCGCGACGTTGCGCGCCACCATGCCCGCGACTACGCCGATCAGCACCAGCACGATGAGGATCTCGATCAGACTGAAACCGCGCGCAGCGGCGGGGCCGAGTCGCATCGCATGGGTCGGGATGGGTTGTGATTTCTGCATGTTGTGTCTCTCCGTTTAATGCTGGTTCCAGAAGTTCTATTCGATTGCCTGGCTCATGTTGAGGATGGGCAGCAGGATCGCCATCATGATCGCGGCCACCGCCAGCGCCATCAGGATCGTGACCGCCGGCACCAGTGCCGCGAGCAGCCGGTCGATGGTGGTCTTGACCTCGACATCGTATGTGTCGGCGACCTGGAGCAGCATGCTCCCCAGATCGCCGGATTCCTCGCCGACACCCACCATCTGCAGTGCGAGTCTCGGAAAGGTCTGCTCGGCCGTCAGCGCATGCGCCAGTCCGTCACCGGTCTTCACCTTTTCGGTCGCGCGTTCCAGCGCGCCCGCCAACACCCTGTTCACCAGCACGTTGCGACTGATCGAAAGCGCCGTCAGCAGGGGCACTCCGTTGTTGACCAGGGTGCCGAGCGTGCGCGCCAGCCGCGCCATCTCGACCTTGCCGACCAGGTCACCGACCATCCGCATGCGCAGCATCCGCCCATCCCAGGACAAGCGTCCGTCCGTAGTCGCAAGTCGTTTGCGCCACCACCAGAAGAGTCCAATGCCGGAGGCGGCGAGCAACCACCACCAGCTGCCGAGAAAGTTGCCGGCACCCAGAATGACCTTGGTCGCAAAGGGGAGTTCCTGCCCGGCGTCCTCGAAGATCGGCGTGAACTGCGGCACCACGACCACCAGCAGCAACACCAGCGCCGATATGACCAGCACGACCAGGATGGCGGGATAGATCATCGCGCTGATGACGTTGTCGCGGAGCGTCTTGCTGCGTTCGAGGTAATCGGCAAGCCGCCTGAGCGTGTCCGTCAGCGTGCCCGACACTTCGCCGGCCCGCACCATGTTGATATAGAGGCGCGAGAACACGCCAAGTTGCTGCTCCAGTGCGGTCGAGAGTGGTGTACCACCACGCACGGACTCGCGCACACGCTCGACCAGGCGGCGGCTGCGTTCGGAATCCGGCAGGTCGATCAGGATCTGCAGCGCACGATCCAGCGGCTGCCCCGCTTTGAGGAGGGTGGAAAGCTGCAACGTGAAGCGCTGGATCTCGCCCGCGCCCATGTCCGGGCGTCGGAACAGCGTCGAAAGACCGCCACCGTCTACCGCCGTCGTTTCCCGCGCCTCCAGCGGCAGATTGCCGGCATCCTGCAACTTGCCGATGACCTCGCGCTCGGTCGCGGCGTCCATCATGCCCTCGATGGTGTCGCCCGCCGGCGTGACGGCCTTGTAGCGGAAAGAGGGCATTGGCTCAGCCCGCCGACCGCGCCGTTGCGATGTGGCCAAGCCGCGGCGACGGCATCACCGGCACCCGCAGAGCGGCCGCAGCGGAGCCGGCGTGATTCCTGCGCACGGAACGGTGCATCAGCCTTCCTGCGTGACCCGCAGGACTTCCTCGATGGTGGTGACTCCGGCCATCGCCTTGACCAGTCCGTCCTCGTACATGGTGCGCATGCCGTGCTCGCGCGCCGCGTTCTCGAGTTCGCCCATGCCCGCGTGCTGCATCACGAGCCGTCGCATCGCGTCGTTCATGACCAGGAACTCCATGATCGTGGTGCGGCCGAGATAGCCGGTCGGCGTCAGCGGGGATGGCTTCGGACGATAGAGATGGATCGTGCCTTCGGGCTGGAAGCGGCGCAGTCCGAATTCCTCGACGACTTCGGGCAGCGGCTCGTACTTCTCGGCGTGGGTCGGCTCGAGCATGCGCACAAGCCGCTGCGCGAGGATGCCGTTGACCGTCGAGGTCAGCATGTAGTCCTCAACGCCCATGTCCAGCATGCGCGTTATGCCGCCAGCGGCGTTGTTGGTATGCAGGGTGGAGAGCACCAGATGCCCGGTGAGCGCCGACTGGATGGCAATACGCGCAGTTTCAAGATCGCGCATCTCGCCGATCATGATGATGTCGGGATCCTGGCGCACGATCGAGCGCAGGGCGTGCGAGAAATCCAGGCCGATGGAGGGCTTGGCCTGGATCTGGTTGACACCCTCGAGCTGGTATTCGACCGGGTCCTCGACGGTGATGATCTTGACGTCCGGCGTATTGAGCTGCGACAGCGCGGTGTAGAGCGTCGTGGTCTTGCCCGAGCCGGTGGGGCCGGTCACCAGCAGGATGCCGTGCGGCTGCTCCAGCACCTTGATGAACTGCGGCAGGAACTCGTCGGTGAAGCCGAGGTTGTGGAAGTCGAACACGATCGACTCGCGATCGAGAATACGCATCACCACGGACTCGCCGTGCGCGGTCGGCACGGTCGATACGCGCAGATCGAGCTCCTTGCCCTGCACGCGCAGCATGATGCGACCATCCTGCGGCAGGCGGCGCTCGGCAATGTTGAGCTTGGCCATGATCTTGATACGCGAGATGACCGCCGCCGTGAGATTTGCCGGCGGCGACTCGACCTCCTCGAGCACGCCGTCGATGCGGTAGCGCACCTTGAGCCGCGCCTCGAAAGGCTCGATGTGAATGTCCGACGCCCTGGCCTCGACCGCGCGCTGGATCACGAGATTGACCAGGCGGATGACCGGTGCTTCCGACGCCAGGTCGCGCAGGTGCTCGACGTCGTCCTCGTCGCGGCCGGTATCGTCGCCGACGCTCTCGACGATCGTCCCCATCGCGCTGCGACCGGCACCGTAGAAGCGCTCGATCAGATCGTCGATCTCCGAGCGCAGTCCGACCTTGACCGCGATGACGCGCTCGACTGCCAGCCCGAAGGCTTCCACCGCAAAACTGTCCTGCGGATCGGCCACCAGCAAGGTTACTTCCTCATCGGTTTCGTGGACCGGAACGACGTGATGCTGCTTGAGAAACCGGGTGGAAACATTGACTCCGGCCGGCGGCGAGTCCGGGAATTCCTTGCTCGACACCAGTGCCAACCCCATCACCTCGGCGACGCCCTCCGCGGCGTCGCGCTCCGACAGCAGGCCGAGCCGCGTCATGAAGGCGATAAATCCGCCTTCGGGATTCTCCGCATAGAGGCGCGTGGCACGCGTCAGATCCGCCTCGCGCAGACGGCCGCGACGGGTCAGCTCCTCGCAGATACGCTTCTCGACGGCGCCGAGGGTCTCTTCCTCGAAGGCGATTTCGGGCGTCACGACTTCATTCATCCACGCGCGCTCCGGTCGGGACAGCGCTCGACAGCACTGGCGTCCTGCCGGCGACGGCAACCGGCAAGCGCAGCGCATCGATGAAAGGACGGTTCATCAGGATCCACAGCAGGATCGGCGTCAGTGCCGGCAGGATGAGATAGCCGAACTGGTAGGCGAGCGCGATCGACGTGGGTCCGACGCCGTGTGCCGCCAGCGCGGCGGTGCCGGGCGGTCCAGTCTCGAAAGCCACGATCTTCAAGATCTCGGTGGTCACGCCAAAGGCCTGCATGGGGATGAGGATTGCCGCGCCGATTGCCAGTTGGACGAACGTCCGCGACCAGGTCATCGGCGTCGCCATCACCAGGCCGATCAGGACCGGCATGCCGTAGGCGTACTGCAGGGCGTTGGACGTGAGGGTCATCAATCCCTGGCGGCCTGCCTCGTCGAACTGGCCAGGCGCCGGCAGCAGGGTGTCGATGTCGATCGTGTGGAAATTCTGACTCGCGCCGGCGAACACGTCGGGCATCCAGCCCGTGAGCACCGCCCCCACCAGTCGCACCACGGGAAACACCGCTACTGTGCGCAACACGAACCAGAGGAAGAAGGCGAGCGGCAGCCAGAGCACCGCCTGCAGCAGGAAGGTCTTGAGCGACACCGGCTCGGCGACGCCATCGACCTCGATGGTATTGACGGATGCCGACATCACCCGACCCACGCGCGGGCGTTGCGGAACAGGCGCATCCACGGCGAATCCTCGCCCCACTCGCGTGGGTGCCAGGACATCTGCACCGTGCGGAACACACGTTCGGGATGCGGCATGAGGATCGTCACCCGGCCATCGTCGTTGCAAAAAGCGGTCGCGCCAAGAGGCGAGCCGTTCGGATTCGCAGGATAGCGTTCGGTGGGGCGACCATGAGCGTCGACGAAGCGTGCGCAGGTCCGGGCCAGCGAGGCGTGCTCGGCGCTGTCGAATTCGGCGCGGCCTTCGCCGTGCGAGACCACCACGGGCAGCTGCGAGCCGGCCATTCCCTGCAGCAGCACGGACGGCGATTCCGTCACCTCCAGCAGCGACAGGCGCGCTTCGAACTGCTCGGAGCGATTGCGCAGGAAACGCGGCCAATGTGAGGCGCCGGGCACCAGATCGCGCAGTTCCGCGAACATCTGGCAGCCGTTGCAGACGCCGAGCGCGAAGCGTTGCGGGTCGGCGAGAAATTCCCGGAACTGCGCTGAAACGCGCGGCTGCCCGCGAATGGCGGTAGCCCAACCCCGACCTGCACCCAGCACGTCGCCCCAGGAAAACCCGCCACAGGCAACAACCCCGGTGAAGTCGCGCAACTGCACGCGTCCCGCCGCAAGGTCGCTCATGTGCACATCGTGCGCCTCGAATCCGGCGTAGGCGAAGGCCGCGGCCATCTCGATCTGCCCGTTGACGCCCTGCTCGCGCAGGATCGCGACGCGTGGCTTGGCGCCGCGCGCGATGAACGGCGCGGCGATGTCGTCGGCAGGGTCGAATCCGAGGACGGCGCGCAATCCGGGATCGCAACTGTCGAGGATGTTCCTGCGTTCTTCGTCCGCGCAGGCGGGGTCATCGCGCAGACGCTGCATGGCGTGCGAGGTTTCCTGCCACGCGGCCATCAGTTCGCCGCGCGGAAATTCTGCGAGCGTGGCCGCGAACCCATCGATGCGGATGCGATCGCCGGTCTCGACCTTGGCGAAAACACGCGTGGCCTCGACCAGCCCGTGCCCGCCCAGAGTTACCCGCACTGCATCGGAATCCGAGTCCCGGATCTGCAACAGCACGCCGGGCTCCTCGCCAAAGAGCGTGCCGACAGGGTCTTTCGACTGGACTTCGTCCAGACGCACGCAAAGTCCGGCGCGCGCGGCAAAGGCCATCTCCAGCGCCGACACCAGCACTCCGCCGTCGCTCACGTCGTGCACCGCCAGCAGCAGTCCGCCTTCGCGCAGCTCGCGCACGGCATGGAACAGCGCACGCAAGGAGTTCACATCATCGACGTCGGCGCACGCGCCGCCTTCGAGCACCATTACCTGGGCGGCAATGGAACGGCCGAGTCGGCTCCGGCCGGCGGATAGATCCACCCACAGCAGGTGGGTGGCTCCGGCCTCCAGATCCAGCACCGGCGTCAACGCTGCACGCACGTCGCGGACGCGCGCGAAAGCGCTCACCACCAGCGAGACCGGAGCGATGCATTGCAGCGTCTCGCCCTGTGCGGACTCGAAGCGCGTCGCCATCGACATCGAATCCTTGCCCACCGGGATTGACACGCCCAGCGCCGGACAGAACTCGAGGCCGACGGCGCGCACTGCTTCAAACAGTTTCAGATCCTCGCCGGGGTGAGCCACCGCCGCCATCCAGTTGGCGGACAGCTTGATCTCCTCAAGCGAGTCGATGGGCGCGCCGAGCAGGTTCGTGATCGCCTCACCAACGGCAAGCCGCGCGGCAGCGGGCGCATCGTCAAGCGCGACCGGCGTGCGTTCCCCCAGCGCCATGGCCTCGCCGGCATAGCCTGCGAAGTCGCGCAGCGTCAGCGCGTGATCGGACACTGGCACTTGCCAGGGGCCGACGAGAGGATCGCGCGCCACCAGCCCGCCCACGCTGCGGTCGCCGATGGTGATGAGAAAGCCCTTGTGCGCAACCGCCGGATGGCGCAGCACGCGCATCAACACGTCAGCGACCGGCAACTGGCGCAGTGCTTCATCCGGCTCGGCACGCCTTCGTGATGGCGCGTGGGTTTCGCGTTGCATCTTCGGCGCATTGCCGAACAGGAGGTCCATCGGCATTGCGATCGCAGTCGAGCCCAGCAGCGCATCGTCGACGACGAGTTGTTCCTCTTCGCTGGCATGCCCGACCACCGCCACCGGACAGCGCTCGCGCGCGCACAACTCCAGCAGGCGATCAACATCCCCGGGGCGCACGCCCAGCACGTAACGCTCCTGCGCCTCGTTGCACCAGATCTGCATGGGAGAAAGAGAGGAGTCGTCGCTGGGAACCGATCGGAGCGCGATGCGGCCGCCGCGATTGGAGTCGTGCAGGATCTCGGGAATCGCGTTGGACAGGCCGCCGGCACCGACATCGTGAATGCTGGCGATGGGATTGTCGGAGCCCAGCGCGATACAGCGATCGATCACTTCCTGACAGCGCCGCTGCATTTCAGGGTTGTCGCGCTGCACGGAAGCAAAGTCGAGCGCGCTGCGGGTCTCACCGCCGGTGACGGAGGAAGCAGCGCCGCCGCCGAGTCCAATCAGCATGGCCGGTCCGCCCAGCACAATGATTGCGTCGCCGGGCTTCAGCGAACGCTTTTCCACGTGCTCACGGCGCACGCTGCCGACGCCGCCGGCCAGCATGATTGGCTTGTCGTAACCGCGCGTCACGCCCGGCGCATCGCCGCAGGCCTCGAAGGTACGGAAGTAGCCGAGGATGGACGGGCGCCCGAACTCATTGTTATACGCCGCGGCGCCGATCGGCCCGTCGCGCATGATTTCCAGCGCGCTCGCCAGCCGCGGCGACAGCGGACGCGATGCTTCCCAGACTCGCTCCAGACCCGGCAGTCGCAGGTGCGAAGTCGAAAAACCCGTGAGACCGGCTTTGGGCTTTCCGCCCCTTCCGGTCGCGCCTTCATCGCGGATTTCACCGCCCGCCCCGGTCGCCGCACCCGGATGGGGCGCGATCGCGGTGGGATGGTTGTGGGTTTCAACCTTGATCGCGAAATCGAGGGCTGTATCGACGTGTGCGTAGACGCGCGTGAGCGGATCTGCTGAGACCGGGAAGCCTCTCCCACCTTCGATCACGGCCGCATTGTCGTGGTAGGCGCTCAGCGTGTGCTGCGGCGTTGCCTGGTGCGTGGCCTTGATCATGGCGAACAGCGAATGTGGCTGCTCGACGCCGTCGATGGTCCAGTCGGCATTGAATACCTTGTGGCGACAGTGCTCGGAATTGGCCTGCGCGAACATCATGAGTTCGGCGTCGGTCGGGTCGCGACCCAGATCGGCGAATCGACGGGCGAGATACGCGATCTCGCCCTCCGAGAGCGCGAGTCCCAGCTTGTGATTCGCCGCCGTCAATTGCGCCAGCGCGTCGTCACCGAGTTCAATCGTCACCAGGGGGCGAGGGTCGCCGGCCCTGAACACGCCACCGAGTTGTCCCGAATCCCGGAGCAGTTCCTGAATCATGGGATCGTGCAGGATTCTTCCGCCTACCGTGTTCGCATCGGGCGCTTCGCCCTCGATCAGCAGGGATTGGCCCCGCTCCACCCGCACACCTTCCATGCCGCAGGCTGCCAGCAGCTCGGTTGCCTTGCTCGACCACGGCGAGCGTGTGCCGAGGCGGGGCACTACCCAGAGTCGAGTGCGCCCGGCGGACGCGTCGGAAAGCGAGGCCTCGTGCGGGCTGTCGATCGCATCCGGCTCGGCCTGCAGCAGCGTCGCAAGCTCTGCGGAATCCGGCGCGCAGCCTTCGACCCATTCGACGAAGTACAGCCAGCGCGCGCGCAGCAATCGACCGGCGCCCGAACGTTCGAGCTCCGCATTGATGCGATTCATCCGGAATCCGGACAGCGCGTCGGCGCCCTGCAGAAAAATCATGAAAAGGCGCGTCTCTGGAAAAGCTCGTCAAAGCCGCCGAGAGCCAGACGCTCCGTCTGCCGGGGCGAAGCGTTGGCGGCAGTCGTCGGCATCAGCCGGGGGGTCGTAGGCGCCTCGGAAAAGGGGCCGTGTGTGCTAGCGCGAACCTCCGCCTGCCGCAGCCTTCGCAGGTGCGGCCGGGGCAGCCAGTGCCGCCAGTGCCGACGCCATCTCCTGCGGCGGCTTGTAGCCGCGCATGTCAATGCCGTCGGACGAGTAGATCGTGGGCGTGCCAGCCACGCCGAGCCTCATACCGAGGTTGAACTGGTCGGCAATCGGATTCTTGCATTCTGCCGCAGGCAGCGGCGTGCCCGCCTTGGCCTGGGTGAGTGCTGCGCGACGATCTTTCGAGCACCAGACTGCAACCGCCTGCTTGTAGGAATCGCCTTGCAATCCCGCCCGCGGGAAGAAGAGGTAGTCCACCGTGATGCCGGCGTTGTTGTAGTCAGCGATCTGCTGATGCATTTTACGGCACCAGCCGCAGTCGATATCGGTGAAGACCGTGACCTTGAACTTCTCGTTCTTGGCGGGAAAGCTGATCCGCTCCCCGGGGCCGACCTTGGCGAGTGCAACGCGGCGTGCCTTGACCTTGCGCGCCTCGGTGAGATTCTCGCGGGTTCTCATGTCCAGCACCGCACCCTCGATGAGGTAGTGGCCGTCGTTGCTCACATAGAGCACCTGCGAGCCAACCACGACTTCCTGGAAACCGGGCATGGCCGCGGGAGCGACCGATTCGACCGTCATCGCCGGCGCCAGCGCCTTGATGGCGGCGCGGGCATTGGCAGCCGGATTTTCCTGCGCGATGGCCGGAGCTATCAGCGCGGCGAGCACCAGAGCTGTGGGAACCGCCGCAGCGGCGATGCGGGAAAGGGACTTGGACATGGGATTTCCTCGTTGGGCGGCGCGGCGTCCGGATCTTTCCGACCGTCACATGCCCATTAAAGTTCGGCAGCCGCCTATGTTCGCAGAAGCGGCGGGGCCATGCATTGAGGTGGGGATCCGGTAGTCAGAGATGTGCGGCCGGCGGTGCGGGTGAGAGACCGCGTTTGCGCGGCACTGCCGCGCGCGGTCTCGAATGCCGGGCCAGGGAGGGCGGAGCCGGGTGACCGCCGCAGGAAAGTCTGCTTGCCTCAAGTCTGGTCACAACTCGCGGGGCGTTGAACCCCTTCTCCCGCCGGGAGACTGCAGCTGCAGGAGCAGCTGCGAACGCCGAAGGCGGCCCGCAGGGCGAGCGACAGGATGTTGCGAGTCAGGTGGCGCGCAGCGCCGGATGAGGGTCCGAGGTTGACTCAAGTTTCGACGGGGCGCCACTCATCACGAACGGCTGCGCTGCCGTCTCTTGAGAGCACGCCGACGATGTCGGGGTCCAGGCTCCTGCGTTCTGGCGCTCGGCGGAGCGCGTCAATATCGCGCCAAAGGTCCGCACTGCGTTTTGTGGAGTCGGCGGTGAGACCCTTTGCCTTCCTGTGGGCTCGGGCATGAATTCGCGACCCTGCGCAGGCGACTAGGCTCTGCGCATCCTGCGCTCGCCAAGTCGCATCCAGCCGGAAACATCCTGTTTCCGGCGTTCGGCGGGGCGCGGCAGTTCCGCGCCAGAGCTCCGCCTCACCCTCCGCAGGCGACTAGGCTCTGCGCATCCTGCGCTCGCCAAGTCGCATCCAGCCCAACACTTCCTGTGTTGGGCGTTCGCCGACGCGCGCGTTTCGGCGCGATGGGGATGTGGGTGACCTTGCGCAGGCGACTAGGCTCTGCGCATCCTGCGCTCGCCAAGTCGCATCCGGCCCAACACTTCCTGTGTTGGGCGTTCGCCGACGCGCGCGCCAGTGGCGCGCAAGCGCGTCGGCTCACCCCCTCGGGTGGTGATTGCGATGGAGGGTCTTGAGGCCTTCGCGTGCGATCTGCGTGTAGATCTGGGTCGTGGATAGGGATGTGTGCCCGAGCAGCAGTTGCAGGACACGCAGGTCCGCGCCGTGGTTGAGCAGATGCGTGGCGAATGAGTGCCGCAGGACGTGCGGCGACAGTCGGCCGGGATCGAGGCCCGCAATCACGGCGTAGCGCTTGATCTGCCGCCAGAAGACCTGCCGGGTCTGCGCCGCGCCACGCGCACCCGGAAACAGAGCGGCGCTGCCACCGGCGACCTGCAACGTGGGGCGAGCCTCTTCGAGAAAACGCGACAGCCACGCCTGAGCTTCGTCGCCCATCGGCACGAGCCGGTCCTTGCCACCCTTGCCGCGCACGCGCACCACACCCTGGCGCAGATTCAAGGCGTCGATGCCGAGGGTCACGAGCTCGGAGACGCGCAGTCCGCAGGCATACATCAGCTCAAGCATGGCTCGATCGCGCATCCCGGCGGGCGTGGCCACGTCGGGCGCGTCCAGCAGGGCCTCGACCTCGCGCTCGGTCAATGGGCGCGGCAATTTGCGCGGCAGTCGGGGCGCTTCGATGCGCGCGGTCGGATCGGCCGCAATGCGTCCCTGGCGAAGCCAGAGGCGATAGCAATGGCGGAGCGAAGACAGCCAGCGCGCGTTGCTGCGCGCCTGGTAGCCGGCGCCGAGTCGATCAGCGAGACAGGAATGCACTGCGGCCCGATCAGCCGCAAGCAAGGACGATCCGCGACCGGCGAGCCAGCCCGCGAAGGCGCGCAGATCCGTGCGATAGGCCTGCTGCGTGCTTGCTGCGAGCCCGGATTCCGACCACGCCTGTTCAATGAATACTTCGATGATGGCGGCATCTGCAGCGCTGGGTGGCGGCAGCGGTTCGCGTCGGGGGTTCATCCAACGACCTGCCGGCGGACAGCGCGATTTCGACGGCATGATGTGCAGCCGACCCGCAGGCGGGTGCAAGCGTCATCGCGCTTGCCGACCTTCCAGGCAAGACCCGGATGCAAGTCTGTGGTCTTCCCGCTCATCACTCGTTCTTTTGTAATCAGTCGGTTGGGCCGCTTTGTCTGCACGCCGGCGTGACATTGATCAGAGGGTCGTTGACGACTCTATCATTCGCGCCGATGAGCATCGATTCGAACAAAGACCCGGAAGTTCATGCCCGCGCTCCGCTCGAAGCGGCCGCAACTGCGCCAGTCTGGAGAAGGGTCGTGGCCGGCATCTACGACCTGCTGGTCGTGATCGCGCTCTGGTTCGCGACTGCGGCCGCGGCGCTCGCGGTCACACGCGGCAATCTCGATCCCGCGCACCCGCTTTTCCGCGGTGCGCTGCTGCTGGTGCTGCTTTCCTATTTCGCGCTGTCCTGGCGGCACGGCGGGCAGAGCATCGGTGCACGCGCGTGGCGGCTGCGCGTGGAGCGCAACGCAGGCGGACTGCTCGATGCCCGCCACGCCTGGCTGCGCGCCGTTGTGATGTGCGTCGGTGCCGTGCCGATCGGGCTGGGCACGCTGATGGCGTGGCTGGATCCGGCGCGACGCAGCCTGCAGGATCGGGTCGTCGACTCGCGCGTGGTGCGCTGGCCCTGAAGCCAATGCCGCCGATTGCAGGGCTGCGCCCCGCGACCCTGATCGATGCCGCGAGAGCCTAAACCGCCTTGCGGAACCACCAGGTCGCCAGCAGCGCCACCAGCAGCGAGGGCAGCGCATTGGCAAGGCGCACATCGATGGAATAGACGTCGGCCACATTGACCAGGGCACGCTGCCCGAAGAAAAACCCGGTCACGAGCAGCAGGCCGATCAACAGGCGCTTGCCCATGCCGCCGGTACGCAGCGAGCCGAACGCAAACGGCACGGCAGCAACCACCAGCATCAACACGTTCAGCGGGAAAAACAGCCTTGCCCAGAGGGCTGTGCGGAAAGCCTGCGTCTGCAGCGCGTTGCGTTGCTGATAGTCGATACCCGACATGAGATCGACAACCGGCAGATAGCGCTCGCGAACCAGGCCGAGATTGAGCAGCTTCGGATCCAGGGTCGAAGCCCAACGCAGTGTGGGCAACTTGCGGCTTTCGACGGAATCCTTGAGAAAGCGCATGCGCAGCACATCGTGCAACTGCCAGCTACTGCCGTCGTGGCTGCCTCGCGCTGCCGTCGAGATGCGCTGCAGCTGACCTGCAGACGTGAATTCGTAGATCCGCAACTGCTGCAGTTCCAGGCTGCCGTCGCGGCTTTGTCCCGAGCGGGCGTTGATCAGCACATCGCCTTCGCGAGCCCAGAGGCCGCCGCCGCCGGAAGCGATCCGGTTCTGCGACTTGGCGCCTGCTGCAACCGACTGAGCGCGGCGTTCGCCTGCCGGCCCGATGGTTTCGCCCATGACGACGACCAGAAGCGTCAGGACCGCAACCGAGCCCACCACGGCAAGACAGATTCGCAATCGCGACATGCCGCCGGCGCGCATCGCCGTGATCTCGGCGGTCGCCGCAAGTGACCCCAGCCCCAGCAGCGAACCGATCACCGCCGCAACACCGAAAAGGTCGTAGCAGCGCCGGGGCAACGTCAGGGCGACATAGGTCAACGCCGTGCCGAGGGTATAGGAGCCGCGACCGATGTCCTCGAGCTCCTGCACCAGCGCCACGAACGCGTCGAAACCCACCAGCACCACCCAGACACCGATAACCGCGCCCAGCACGTTGCGACCGATGAGCCGGTCGATGGTCAGCGGCGCGAATCTCAAGGACGCGCCCGGAGCACGGGGTCGAGTGCCGCACCGGCAGCGCTGACCGCCACCGGCGAGTCGGGATGCGGGTAGTGACTGCAGCAGCAGAACGACGGCATGCGAAAGCGACCTCGTCAGACGGAATGCATCGGGGCACCGGCAAACCCGGCTGTTAGACTGCGGGGCTGCCGCGCGGCGTTGGGGCTCTTGCCCCGCGCAGTGACCGGCGCGCGGGCAGTTTAGCCCGAATCCCCAACCTTCCCGACCCGTGACGCCACGGGCACGACAGTGGATGAAAGACATGTCATTGACCCCGCTCCGCTTCCGTCTCAGCTCCGATTCGCCGGCCACGGCCGCCGCCGGGGCGCTGGTGGTGGGCCTGTTCGAAGACGGCACGCTGACCACCGCGGCCGCGGAAGTCGACGCAGCCAGCAAGGGCGCGTTGCGCCGCCTGCTCGACAATGGCGATGCCAGCGGACGCAGCGGACGCCACGCCTGGCTGACCGGAATCGAGGAGCTGTCGACCCCGCGCGTGCTGGTGGTGGGCCTCGGCGACATGCGCAAGTTCGACCGCGGTCGCTTCGTGCGCAGCTGCCGGGATGCGGCGCGTGCACTGCGTGGCGGTGCTGCACGACATGCGCTCTGCTATCTGGCCGAGGTTGACGTGAAAGGCACTGACGCCGAGTGGCGTCTGCGCCAGGCGGCGCTCGCTTTCGACTATGAGCATTACCGGTTCGAGGCGATGCGCAAGATTCCCGCGCACGACACCCTGCTCGACGCTGTCGATTTCCGGAGTTCCGCGGACGCGTCGGGGATCGCGCGTGCGCAGGCCATCGCGACTGGCATCCGCCTGGCGCGCGAACTCGGCAACATGCCGCCCAACGTCTGCACGCCCGACTATCTGGCGGAACAGGCCGCAGCATTGGCGAAAGACAATGCGCGCGTCGCGTTCGAGGCGCTGGATGCCGACGAGATGCGCAAGCTCGGCATGAATGCGCTGCTTGCCGTCGGCGACGGCAGCGCCAACAAGCCGCGTCTGATCCTGCTGCGCTGGAACGGTGCCGCCAACGCCGACGCCGCGCCGCTGGCACTTGTCGGCAAGGGCATCACCTTCGACACGGGCGGCACCAACATCAAGCCCAGCGCCGGCATGGAAGAAATGAAGTACGACATGTGTGGTGGCGCGGGCGTGCTCGGCACGTTCGCGGCCTGCGTGTTGATGGAGCTTCCGATCAATCTGGTCTGCGCCGTGCCCACGGCCGAGAACATGCCGGACGGCGCCGCCTATCGGCCGAGTGACATCCTCACCACGCTTTCGGGCAAGACGGTCGAAGTGCTCAACACCGATGCCGAGGGTCGCTTGATCCTGTGCGACGCGCTGACCTATGTGGTGGATCGATTCAAGCCCTCCACCGTGATCGATGTGGCGACCCTGACCGGCGCCTGCGTGGTGGCACTCGGGGCTCACGCCACTGGCCTCATGACGCAACACGACGACCTCGCCGATGAGCTCATCGACGCGGGTCAGGACTCCTGGGATCGCGCGTGGCGGCTGCCGCTCTGGGACGACTACCAGTGCCAGCTGGACAGCGTCAGCGCGGACTTCACCAATCTCGGCTCGCGCTGGGGCGGCGCCATCACCGCGGGATGTTTCCTCTCGCGTTTTGTCGAAAACCAGCGCTGGGCCCATCTCGACGTGGCGGGCAGCGCCAGCACCGAGGGTCGCAAGGGCAGCGCAACCGGCCGGCCCGTGGGTCTTCTGAGCGAATGGCTGCTGCGGCAGTCCGCCTGATTCCGCATGGCGCGTGCCGACTTCTACCTGATCGCCAAGCCGCGCTTCCGCGCCGAACCCCTGCGGCTGGTGTGCGAACTGGCGCGGCGCGCGTACGAGAGCGGGCAGCCAACTCTGGTGCTGGTACGCGATGCGGAGCAGGCTGAAGAGCTCGATGATCTGATGTGGTCGTTCGATGCCGATGCCTATCTGCCCCACCAGATCGCCGGCATGGCTGAAATCGAGGACGACGCGGTCACGCCGATCCTCATCGTGCCACCGGAGATCGATGCGCCCACGCGCGCGCTGGTCATCAACCTGCGCGATGCGCCCGTGACCGGGGATTTCGCGCGCGTGCTCGAAGTCGTACCGGCGGACGCGAACGCGCGCGAACCCCTGCGCGCGCGCTGGCGGGCCTACCAGCAACGCGGCCTGGAACTCGCCAAGCACGACATGTAACGCACTCTCCGTTCCTTCCCTCCACCCCGCTTTCGCAGGAGCGCGCTCGCGCGCGATGGCGCAATGCACGCACGTGCCTCGCGTTCCAATCTGGCATGACGCCATCGCGCGCCAGCGCGCTCCTACATGTTTCCGTCTGCGCGCGGCCTTGCTGGAATGGCGCGCGAGGGCAGCCTCACCGTCGAGCGACATCGCGCCGACGAAGGCGGGATACGAGCACCTACAATTCCTCTTTGCAATCCAAGATTTCGAATCCATGGACAAGAGTTTCGACCCCGCGCAATTTGAATCCGGCTGGTACGCCTACTGGGAGCAACACGACCTGTTCGCGCCCACCGGCGAAGGCGAGCCCTACTCGATTCTGCTGCCGCCGCCGAATGTCACCGGCACCCTGCACATGGGGCACGCTTTCCAGCACACGCTGCAGGACGCCCTCATCCGCTATCACCGGATGCGCGGCTTCGACACGCTCTGGCAGATGGGAACGGACCACGCGGGTATCGCCACCGAAATGGTGGTTGGGCGCAATCTCGCCGCGTCCGGTCTCAGCCGCGACGCGTTGGGCCGCGAGGCGTTCGTCGAGCGCGTATGGGAATGGAAGCGCGAGTCGGGTGACACCATCGAGCGCCAGATGCGGCGGCTGGGAACGTCGGGTGACTGGTCGCGCACGGTCTTCACCATGGACCCGGCACCATCCGACGCGGTCATCGAGGCTTTCGTGCGCCTGCACGAGGAGGGGCTCGTCTATCGGGGCAAGCGCCTGGTCAACTGGGATCCGGTCCTCAAGACCGCGATCTCCGATCTCGAGGTGGTCAGCGAGGAAGAGGACGGCTTCCTCTGGTCGATCCGCTATCCCTTCGCCGATGCGTCGACCCGCGGGCCGGGCGACGAGGACGGCCTCACGGTCGCGACCACCCGACCGGAGACCATGCTCGGAGACGTCGCCGTCGCCGTGCATCCCGAAGACGAGCGCTACGCGCACCTGATCGGCGCATCGCTGCGGCTGCCACTCAGCGATCGCACCATCCCCATCATTGGCGATGACTATGTCGAACGCGAGTTCGGCACCGGCTGCGTCAAGATTACGCCCGCGCACGATTTCAACGATTACGCGATCGGTCAGCGCCACAAACTGCCGATGCTCAATATATTCACGCCGGATGCAGCCATCGGCGACGAGGCTCCGGCCGCGTATCGCGGACTCGACCGCGCCGCCGCACGCAAGCAGGTGCTGGCCGATCTCGAGGCCCAGGGATTTCTGGTCGAGGCCAAGCCGCACAAACTGCAGGTGCCGCGCGGCGATCGCACCGGCCAGATCCTGGAGCCGTATCTCACCGACCAGTGGTTCGTGCGCATGGACACGCTGGCGGCGCGGGGCCTGGATCTGGTCGAATCCGGCGCCATCGAGTTCGTGCCGCCGAACTGGATCAGCACCTACCGACACTGGATGCGCAACATCCAGGACTGGTGCATCTCGCGGCAACTGTGGTGGGGGCATCGCATTCCCGCCTGGTACGACGACGAAGGCAACATCTTTGTCGGGCGCGACGAGCAGGAAGCGCGCAAACGTGCAGGGCTGGACCCGTCGGTCGCGTTGCGCCAGGACAACGATGTGCTGGAGACCTGGTTCTCGTCCGGGCTCTGGCCCTTCTCCACGCTGGGCTGGCCCGACGCCGATGCCATGGCGGCGCGCGGCTTCGAGCGCTACCTGCCCTCGAGTGTGCTCGTCACCGGCTTCGATATCATTTTTTTCTGGGTCGCGCGCATGGTCATGCTCACCGACCATTTCACCGGCCGCGTACCGTTCCGGCATGCCTACATCACCGGCCTCGTGCGCGATCGCGAAGGCCAGAAGATGTCGAAATCGAAGGGCAACATCCTCGACCCCATCGATCTCATCGACGGCATCGACCTTGAATCACTTCTCGCCAAACGCACCACCGGACTGATGCAGCCGGCGATGGCGAGCCGCATCGACAAAGCGACGCGCCGCGAATTCCCCGATGGCATCGCCGCGTTCGGTGCCGATGCGCTGCGCTTCACTTTTGCGTCGCTGGCCAGTCACGGCCGCGACATCAAGTTCGATCTTGCACGCTGCGAGGGTTTCAAGAATTTCTGCAACAAGATCTGGAACGCAGCGCGCTTCGTGCTGATGCACACCGAGAATGCTGCGACCGACTTCACCGTGGCTGCCGACGCTGTGCCGGTGACGGATGCCGAAAAGTGGATCCTCGCGCGCCTCAAGGCCACGGCTGCGGAAGTCGAGACGCATCTCGCGGCCTATCGCTTCGATCTTGCAGCCCAGGCGCTGTACGAATTCACCTGGAACGATTTCTGCGACTGGTTCCTCGAGCTCGCCAAGCCCGCGCTGATGGCGGATGCGGGCGAAGCCAGCGATGCCGCGGCGGACAGCACGCGGCGGACTCTGCTCTCAGTGCTCGAGTCCACGCTTCGCCTTCTGCATCCCCTCATGCCGTTCGTGACCGAGGAGATCTGGTTCGAGATCGCACCGCGTGCCGGCTTCCGCGCCGATCGCGAACAGGGCGACAGCATCAGTCGCCGCCCCTATCCACGAGCGGACGATTTTCCCGAAGACTTCGCCGACGCTGCTGCCCACATCGCGTGGTTGCAGAACGTGATCACGCCGCTGCGCCGCATCCGCAGCGAGTTGAACGTGTCGCCAGCACGCGCCGTGGTGCTGCTGCTCGCGGACGGCACGCCCGGGGACCGCGAACGCGTTGAGCGGCTCGCGGCTTCCATCCGTTTCCTGGCCCGCATCGAGTCCATCCGCTGGCTCGATCCCGGTGAAGAGGCGCCCGCTTCAGCCGCAGGCGTCGCCGGCAACCTCAGGCTGCTGGTGCCGCTTGCCGGTCTGGTCGATCTGGATGCCGAGCGCGTTCGCCTCGGACGGGAGCTCGCGCGCATCGCGGTGGAAATCTCGAAGTGCGAGGGCAAGCTCGGCAATGCAACCTTTGTCGCCAACGCTCCCGCCGTCGTCGTGGCAACCGAGCGCCAGCGCCTGGTCGACTGGCAGCAGCAACACGTCGCGTTGTCGGATCAGCGCGCACAACTCGACTGAGACGCATCGGCGTGGGATCGACAGGATCAGAGCCGAAGCAACCCGTTCGCGCTTTCTCGCGGCGTTCGCCATTCGACTCGCAGGACTGCACGCTGCAATGGACGCGGGCGATCGACATCTCTACCCTTGGCGCCGCCCGCGGTGGCTGGTTTCCGGATCAGACACTGCGCAACCCGAGCGCTTGATACCCCATAACCGATCCCGGTGCCGCTTCGCCGCATCCGGTCTACGTCGTCCGTCCCTCCGCCTGCCGCACCGCCAGAAAGCGAACCACTCTTGAATACGCCAACCAATCATCCGCTGGGCCCTTTGCCCACCCTCATCTTCAGCTCACGCTGGCTGCAGCTGCCGCTCTATCTCGGCCTGATCATCGCGCAGGGCGTGTACGTCGTGCTGTTCGCCAAGGCGCTGGTGCATCTGGTGACCGGCGCGGTCAGTCTCGGCGAGCAGGAAATGATGCTGATCGTTCTGGGTCTGATCGATGTCGTGATGATCTCCAATCTGCTGATGATGGTGATCGTCGGTGGCTACGAGACTTTTGTCTCGCGACTGCGATTGCAGGGCCATCCCGATCAGCCGGAGTGGCTCAGCCACGTCAATGCGTCGGTGCTCAAGGTCAAGCTGGCAATGGCGATCATCGGCATCAGCTCGATCCATCTGCTGAAGACCTTCATCGAAGCCGGCTCGCTGGGCGGCCTGCCGCTGTGCGCCAGCGCCGAAGGCATTGCCGCGATGGCGGCGGTGGCCGCGGCGGGCAAGAACATCATCGTGTGCAATACCGTGACCGCGGCCGGCGTGATGTGGCAGACCATCATCCACACCATCTTCATCCTCTCGGCCATCGGCATCGCCTGGACAGACCGCCTGATGACGCAGCCACCTCGCGAATCCAAGGCGCAGGCTGCGCACTGACGCAGGGAAGTTTCAGGCGACGGGGGAAGGCCGAGTCAATCGGTGAGCACCCTCGTGCAACACGTGCCGACGCGCCGTGGCCAGCCGCTGACCATCTGACGCCGAGGAGATGCACTTCGTAGGCCGCCACCGCGACGATCGCATATCCGACCGTGGCAGCGTCGCCAGGGGAAACTCCAACTTGACGCTTGTTGTCCTTCACACCACTGCGCGTTAACGCGATTCGTTGATCTGCTCGCACGTCTGGCCGGGAAAGGTCGGTTGTCCACGGCCACTACTGTCGAACGCCGCAACGTCGTTCAAGTTGCGCCGCAGGTCGGCGACGATGGACTCGGCTCGCCGCTTTATGGCAGGACAACGCGAGTCCCCAGGGCAGAGCGACGGCGGTGACTCGCTCGGAGTCTGTCCAGGCGTCGGAGGCATGTCGCTGATGTCCGCCATTCTGGCGACTTCAAGGTATACCTCCAGTTCGGCAGGTGACTGGAACATCGCCTGATAGGTGCGCATTTCGAATCGACGGGTGTACGCGTGCACTCGATGTGCGCGCAGAAGTCCCGCCAGAACCCGTGTATCCCCGGCGCGAACGGTTCGTTCCAGGACACGTCGTGCATCATCCGGAAATCTTCGGTATTGCTCTATCTGCGCAAATACATCCAGCTCCAGTGCCGGGCGAAATAGCAGAAATCGCATGGACGGGAGGTGCCCGGAAGCTGCGGCAATGCGTTGGTAATCATAGATGTCGATCCAGTGCTTCTCGTCGACGCCCGCACAGTGCTTCTCGCTCGACTCGAGCATCGCTTCGCTGCGTGCCAGCCAGTCCACTTCCAAAGCAAGTCGTGTTTTTTCTTTTTCAGGGTCCGGCAATGGCTCTCGCTTCAGCATCTTCTCTTTGTAATTGAGCAACTCACGCTCACGTTGGGGAAGGCCACTGCACTCCATGAGTTCTGCCCCGAGCCTGCAGGCTGCGGCGGCGTCGCCCCCGCGAGCGCGCGCGTCCAGCTCCGGCAGAAGCTGCGCGACAGGTGTGCTGGGCGGCGGCAGCGGCAGCGGGACGTGCGTATGGAAAGCCTTTCGATTGACGCCTTTCTTCGGCTCGCGACGCGACTCGTGTGCTTGCGCTCCGAGCCGTCGATCTTCGGAAGCGCTTGCGGTCGTGGTCGTTCCAGACCGTTCCGGATGATCGCTGGCGAAAGGTCCGCGCGTTATCGCCCAACCGCCGATTAGCAAGAACGCCACACAGGTCAGGGCCGCAACGGACTTGCTCATCCTTTCACCTGTTTCTGCATCGCCATACGGATTCTTCCCTGTACCGTCATCTGCGGGCCCTCATTGGCATCCATTCGTGCAACTCATGCGTGCGAAGGGATCGAGACTACCGCCCCCTGTTTCGCCCCTGTGCCTGCGGCAACCTACAAGCCCAGAACTTCGCGGCCCTGTCTGAACACGATATCGACCGGGATCTGCTTCCTTGCGATGCGGTCCAGGTCGCTCTGCAACTGGGGACCGACCTTGCCGTACTCATCCAGCATCGCCTGCGCGCCGGCATGGTCGCCATCGCCCTGCAGGGTCAGGATTTTCGCCGACAGCGCGTCCACGCCGGCCTTCATCCTGTCGAAGTCGACGCGGTAGGTGCCGGTCGCCTCGTCACGGGAGAACGCGCCCTGCTCCTGCAGGAAATTGAAGGCAACCATGTTGGCCTGGCCATGTGCGCTGCTGGCGCCGAAGCGCACCGAGCGGAAGATGCCGGCGAGGAAGGTGACGTAGTTGTGGTCCAGTTTGGCGGCATCCATCTCGCCCATCTGCCCGAGCTTGCCGATCATGTAGAGGCCCAGGATGTCGGCCTTGCCTTCCTCAAAACCACCCGCCAGGTCGGTCAGCGCCTCGCGCACCGTGCCCTTGCCATCGAGCGTGTTCTTGATCCCCAGACCATGGGCGACTTCGTGGAACATCACGTTCTGGAAGAACGCGTCGAAACTGATGTGCGCGCGCTGGTCGGCGGCGATCAGCTCGTCGGCGATGGGTTCCACGATGGTGTCGAACTTGGCCCGCATCGCGTTCTTGAGCTGCAGCCGGCGTGATCCCTTGGCCAGCTGCACCTGCTCGTCGTTGGGCAGGTTGATCGCAATGGTCTTGGCGCCGGAATTGGCATCGCCGCCGTAGTAGATCGCGTCGTAGGCATTGAGGTCGGCATCGGTGCCGGGCATCTCCGCCCTGTATTTCGCAGCCACCGGCAGGCCGCGTTGCAGCGCGGGCAAGTGGCGGGCGAATTTTGCGAGTCGCTCGCTCCATTCGACATCCTTGACCAGCACGAAGGTCTCGAAGGCGGATCGCGTGCCGAACAGCGCATCCTGATAGTTCTCGATCGGCCCGATCACGACATCGATCGGGCTGGACTTCATGTCCATCCACGCCATGTCGCTGGGCTGGTAGTCGTCGCTGAGCAGGGCGTCGGCACGCAGGTTCAAATAGTCGCGAAAGCCCTGGTCGCTGGCGACTTTGGACGCCTGCCGCAGCAGCTCCGCTACCTGTTCGAGTTCGGTCTTGTAGGCCTCGTGGTAGGGCACGAGCTTTAGCTTTCCGGTGGCGTCGCGCTCGATCAGCGAATACTGCCCGTCCTTGCCCGGCAGGTCGGCGGCGTCGAACTCGGCGCGGGTCATGTCGGCCGGATAGAAACGCGCACCCGGAGGACGTGGGCCGGCACCCGCAATGAAAGGCTTGTCGCCATCCAGCCGATCCCATGGACCGTAATTGATCTCGGCGAAGCGGCGAATGTCGGGATCGGTGATCTTCGCCAGCAACGCGTCCTTGTCGCCGTACACCTGCTTCCAGAACAGGCCATCCATGATTCGTCCCGCCTCCAGCAGCAGCACGATGGCCTGGCGGTCGCCTTCGGCGAGTCCGGACAGATCGGAGTTAAGTTCGACCTCGGCATAGGACGCCACCTTGGCAGCGATGCCGGCGACCGATTCCGCCGCAGGCGCCGCATCAGTCGTCGCAGCAGGCGCTTCCGGGGCTTTTGGCTGACAGGACGCAAGGCCAAGCGCAAGCGTCAGGGCGATTGC
>JBBQNY010000008.1:0-40164 GCA_038330365.1 Lysobacterales bacterium
AAGCCATCGAACGGCGCCCCGCCCGTCGACGGGCAGGTGCAGGTGTTCTTCGATCAGGCCGAGAGCAAGGGCGCGCCATCGATCGCGACCACGCTCATCAATGGACCGGTCACAGCGCCTGCGCCGTTGGGTGCCATCGCCGGATCGGAAGTGGAACCGAACGGTACGCCGATGACGGCAACGCCCATCGTCGGCACGTCGGCGCTGATCAAGGCCAATATTCCTATTGCCGGTGATATCGACTACTACAGCTTTACGGCCGGCGCGGGTGACCGTCTGTATGCAGCCACGCAGACCTCATTCTCCGCCAACGGAAGTAGTGACAGCGTCCTTGAGGTCTATCAATCCGATGGAACTACGCTGATTGAAGGTGACGAGGACGATGGCAGCTTCGGGGGCCTGGCCTCGACCGTTGCCAACGTCCCGCTGGTTGCCGGCGGAACTTATTTTCTCCGCGTGCGGCACAGCAGCGCGACCGGCCAGCTTCGGCCCTACTACCTGCACTTTCAGCTTCGCAGCGGAACGCCGGTTGCCGAAACCGAGCCCAACGACGATGCCACCCCGCAACCGCTGCCCGCCAGCGGCTGGGTCAGCGGCAGCACCAGCGCCGCGGCCGACGTGGACAGCTACGCAATCAGCCTCAATGCCGGAGATACGGTCTACCTGTCCGTTGACATGGACCCCGAGCGCGACGGCGATTCCAACAACCAGACCGGCTTTGCCGTTTTCGACGGCTTCATTCTCAACGCCAACGACAGCGGTGCCGGATTTGCGCCCTACACGGCGCCCGACTCCGAGGCCTATTTCTTCACCGTGAAGGATGCCGGCACCTACTTTGCGCGCGTCAGCGTGCCGACCACGGGCGGTGTCGCGGGCTCCTACACCCTGAGCGCAACGGTCTACCCGAACGCGACCGAGGGACAGTCCTGCCAGACCTACACGTCCACCAATGTGCCGGTGGCAATTCCCGATTCCGGTGCGGCCACTTCGGCTGTGTCCACCATCACCGTACCGGGCAATCCGCGCATTGAAGACCTGAATATCGCGCTGCAAGTGAATCACACGTTTATGCAGGATCTTGATTTCCATCTGATCTCGCCGGCCGGCAACGACAATGGTTTCCTGACCGATGTCGGTGGCGCCACCCCGAATCTCGATCTCGTGGTTGACGACGAAGCCGGCATTCCGCCCGCTTTTACCGTCGTGGCGGGAATGGCCTATCAGCCCGAATTCGCGTACCGGCTCGGCTGGTATGACGGCGAGAATGCGGGTGGCACCTGGACGCTTCAGATTCGCGACGACGCCGCCGGCGACACCGGCACCTTGACCGCGTGGAGCCTGACCATCTGCGAATCGCCCCCGCCGCCGATGTGCGCCGCCGGCTTCGTGCCGACCACGGTGTTCACGACCGACTTCGAGTCGGGCGACGCGGGCTTTACCCACACCGGTGTCCAGGACGAATGGGAGCGCGGTACGCCGGCAACAGCCGCGACCGGCACCACCAATCCGGTGGCCGCGTTCCTGAACTGCGCCAGCGGCACCAACTGCTGGAAAACTGATCTCGACAACACCTACAACGCCAGCAGCAATCAGGATCTGCTCTCGCCTGCCATTGATCTGACGGGCCTCTCGCCGCCGGTGGTGGTGCGCTGGTCACATCGCTATCAGATGGACACGGCGACCAACGATCACTACAACGTGCTGGCGCAGCCGGTGGGTGTCCCCGCCAGTGCGATCACATTGTTCCAGTACCTCGATGGCTTGATGACGGACACCGTCGGCGCCGGTCCGGCAACCCTGATCGGCGAGAGCGCGGGCTGGGGCATGGTCGAGCGGCGCGCGGATGCGCTCGCCGGGCAGAACGTGGAACTGCAGTTTCATCTCGACAGTGGCACGGGCACCTCCAACTTCGGTGGCGCGGCCATCGACGACGTCAGCGTCACGGCATGTCGCACGGCGTCGGCGGACCTTGGGATCACCAAGACCAACGGCACCACGACTTCCACGCCAGGCGGCTCGACGACCTACACCATTGTCGCGTCCAACCTCTCGGGTGATCCGGTGACCGGCGCGACGGTGATGGACACCTTCCCGGCGTCGCTGACCTGTTCCACCACGTGCTCTGGTGCGGGCGGCGGTACGTGCGCGGCAGGTCCCTTCGCCGGCAACATCAACGACACGGTGAATCTGCCGGCAGGTGCGTCGGTGACCTACACGTCGGTCTGCACGATCGCCGCGTCGGCGACCGGAACGCTGTCGAATACGGCAACGGTCTCGAGTGCGGTGACGGATCCGATGCCGGCGAACAATTCGGCAACTGACACCGACACGCTGGCGGCCTCCGCCAACCTCGGCATCACCAAGACCGATGGTGTCACTTCTGTCGCGCCGGGTAGCACCACGACCTACACCATCGTCGCCAGCAACGCCGGACCCAGCAACGCGCCGGGTTCGAACGTGAGCGACACCTTCCCGGCTTTCTGCACTTCGGTGACGTGGACCTGCGCGGGTGCGGGCGGCGGCATGTGTGGTGCGGCCAACGGCAGCGGCAACATCAACCAGACGGTGGGTCTGCCGGCGGGCGGCAGCGTCACCTACACGGCGATGTGTGCGATCTCGGGTGCCGCCACCGGCACACTGGTGAACACCGCCACCGTCGCCACCGGCGCGGGTGTGACTGATCCGACGCCCGGCAACAACTCGGCGACGGACAGCAACACCATCGGCGCGGCTTCGGCGGATCTGTCCATCACCAAGACCGACGGGCGAACCACTGCCGCGCTGGGTTCGACGGGCAGCTACACGATCGTCGCCAGCAATGCGGGACCGAACCCGGCGTCGGGCACGGTCAATGACACGGTGCCGGCTGGCTTCACGGTGAGCGGCTTCACCTGCACGGGTTCTGGCGGGGCGACCTGCCCGGCCACCGGCGGTGCCAGCCAGGTCATCGCCGCGCCGGTCACACTGCCGGTGGGTTCGGCGGCGACCTTCACGGTCAATGGCACCTACTCGCAGATCGGCACGGTGAGCAACACCGCGTCGATTGCGATCGCGGCGCCGGCGACCGACCCGAACGGCGCCAACAACAGCGCGACGGACACCACCACGGTGGCGTCGATGGCGAACGTCAGTGGCACCAAGACGGTCTCGGCCAACGTGCCGCCAGACGGTCCGTTCCCGGCGACCTACACCATCGTCCTCACGAACAATGGCGCCGGGGCCCAGCTCGACAATCCCGGCAACGAGTTCGATGACGTGCTGCCGCAGGGCTTCGACTACACCAGTGCGTCGGCGACCAGTGGCGTTGTCACCTACGATCCGGTCACAAGGACCGTTGCCTTCAACGGCGCGATTCCGGCGGGTGGTTCGGTGACGATCACCATCAACGGCATCGTCAACCGCTTCAATGTTCCGGGCGGCCAGCTGTCGAACCAGGGCACGATCCGCTTCGATGCGGATGGCAACGGCACCAACGAATCGACGGCGCTGACCGACGATCCGAGCGTGCCGGGTGCCGCCAATCCGACGGTGCTGGGCTTCCCGGCGGCGCTCGGCATCCCGACGCTTGATCGTCTCGGTCTGCTGTTGCTGATTCTCAGCCTGGGCCTCGTGGGCACGGCAGTCGTCCGCCGCCGCTGATAGAAGCCTTCTCCCCGGGAGTGCGACCGCTTGCAGCCCCTCTCCCGCCGGGAGAGGTGAGCCCCTAAAAGCACCTCTCCCGCCGGGAGAGGTGAGCGCCTAAAAGCCCCTCTCCCGCCGGGAGAGGGGTTGGGGTGAGGGTCCGAGTCCCTGCGTCATGTGAGTTCGGCGCGAACGGCAGCTTCGTTCAATCCTGAGGCAAGCAGGCGTCCCTGCCGCCGTAATGCGGCCCGCACATCCATGTGCGTGCGTTCGGCGGGTCGCGCCAGTGGCGCGACGCTGTCCGCCTCACCCCTCGTCGAGCAGCTTGCGGGCGCCCTGGGCGAGCAGCGAATCCGAAACGACAGCCCCGAGCGCTGCCGCGGAGCGGACGTCGCTCACGGCAGCCAGCGCTGTCGCGCGGATCGACTCCCCCGTCGACCTGGAACCGACCCAACCCTGCAGTTGCAGATTGGCACCCACGAAGTGTGCATAGGCGGCGATCGGCACTTGGCAGCTGCCCTCCAGAGCACGGGTCAGGGCGCGCTCGGCCATGACGCACAGATGGGTCGGCGCATGCACCAGGGGCGCCACCAGCGCTGCGATTTCGGCATCATCCGCGCGCGCTTCAATCGCCAGTGCGCCCTGGGCCGCGGCCGGTATCCAGTCGGGAGCGACCAGGCGCTCGGCGATGCGATCGCCGAAGCCCAGTCGCTCCAGGCCTGCGCAGGCCAGGATGGCGGCATCCACATCGCAGGATTCGACTCGGGCGAGTCGCGAGTTGACATTGCCACGCAACTCCATGATCTCGATGTCGGGCCGCACCGCGCGCAGCTGCAACTGCCGTCGCAACGAAGAAGTGCCGACGCGTGCACCGATGCGCAGGGAATCCAGATCGGAGCCGTCTCGCGTCACCAGAGCGTCGAAGGGACTCTCGCGTTCGAGGATGGCTGCCAGGACAAAGGGCGCGTCGAGTTCAGTCGGTACATCCTTGGCGGAATGCACCGCAAGGTCGGCGCGTCCATCCAGCAGTGCGAGTTCAAGTTCCTTGAGAAACAGTCCTTTGCCCCCGATCGCGGCCAGCGAACGGTCGAGAATCTCGTCGCCACGCGTGGACAGCGGCAGCAACTCGATCTCGATTCCGGGATGCAGGTCGCGCAGGCGCGCCGCGACGTGTTCTGCCTGCCACAGCGCCAGTGCGCTGCGACGGGTGGCGATGCGCAAAGGCCTCACAGTGTGCGGACCATGCGCCTGAGTCCCGCCAGATTGCGGCGTGAGACTTCCACCGGCTCGCCCATGCCGCGCAGGCTGAGCATCATGCGTCCGTCCGGGATGCGCGACAGCGCCTCGATGCGATCAACCGCCGCAAGGCAGTTGCGGTGCGCACGCACAAACAGGTCGCCGAATTCATCCTCCAGCGACTTGAGTGATTCCTCGATCAGCAACTCGCCATTGTCGTGGTGCACCACCACGTACTTGTCCTCGGCCACAAATGCAGCGATGTCGCCGAGCGGCACGAGCTTGAGACTGCCGCGGAAGCGTGCGCAGATATGACTGCGGCGCCGGGATTCGGGCAGGGCGCGCTGCAGCAGCTCACTGGCTTCGGGCGTGAAGCGCTGGGCGCGCCCGAGCGCTGCCTCGAGGCGCTCGGCGCGAACGGGCTTCACCAGATAATCGATGGCGCTGGCCTCGAACGCCTGCAGCGCGTACTCATCGAACGCGGTGCAGAAGATGACCGCCGGCGCGGCCTCCTGCTGGGCAAGATGGCGCGCGACCTCAAGCCCGTCGATCGCCGGCATCACGATGTCGAGCAGCACCACATCGCACCCGGTCGATTCCGCCAGGGCAATCGCGGTCGCGCCATCGGCGGCTTCTCCCACGACCTCGGCTGCGGGCACGTTCACCAGCATCGCAATTAGGCGCTCCCGCGCCAGCGCCTCGTCATCGACGATCAGTATTCTCATCGCGGCACCACCACCTCGCAGACGAATTGTTCGCCTTCATCATGCACCAGCAGGCGCGCCGCGTCGCCATAGTGGAATGCGAGGCGCTGCCGGACATTCTCGAGCGCGATGCCGTGACCGCTGCGGATTGCCTGCGGCTGCCGTGGTCGCGGGTTGGTGATACGCAGCCGGATTTCGGTTGCATCGTGCATGCATGTGATCTCGATGTTGCCGCCCTCCGGAATCGCGCTGATGCCGTGATGCACTGCATTCTCGACCAGTGGCTGCAGCAGCAGTGCGGGCATGGGCGTGCTGATCGGCACGTCGCCTTGTGGCCATGAGACCTGCAGGCGATCACCCAGTCGCAGGCGCTCGATCTCGAGATAGCGTCGCACCAGCTCAAGCTCCGCACCCAGCGTGCTCAGGCGTTCGGCCGGTGCCAGGGCCGCGCGGAAGAGCTCGCACAGATCCTCGATCGCGCGCTCGGCATCGGCGGGCCGCAATGGAATCAGGCTGGCGATGGTGTTCATGCTGTTGAACAGGAAGTGGGGCCGGATGCGGGCCTGCAACGCGACGATCTCGGCGCGCGCCTGGCCACGCTCGTTGCGGCGCGATGCCGCACTCACGTACAGATAGCGGAACAGGACGCCGCTGGCGAGCGCCGCGATGGCGGTATTGCCAACGACGAAATGCAGCAGCAACGGCTGCACGGTGGCAGCGGGTGCGGATGCATTGATCGCGAGCTCGGGCGAGAGTGGCACCACGGCCAGGGACGTCAGGAGCGTCAGCAGCGGAATAACCAGCCAGGCACTGATCTCGGTCCAGGGCCAGCCGCGCGTGACCAGCCAGGGGCGCAACTTGCACAGCACCACCACGCAGATCAGCGCCGTCCAGACGGTGAAGCTGGTACCGGCCACCAGTCGCGAAAAGCTCCAGTCCGAACGCGAGCCCGGACCGAAAAACACGATCAGGTACACGGATTCCGCCAGCAGGACGAACAGGGCGACCTGGCCGCCGCCGCAGAAGTCGGGCAGCCAATGGTCGCTGCGCTCGGCCGATTGCGCGGCCGCCCGGCGCAGTCGCTGGATCAGCCGTCGGAAAGGCGCGGCGTCAGCCATTGGGTCAGATCCCGGATCTCCTCGGCGCTCACCGAATGCGGCATCGGATAACTGTGCCAGTCAACCTTGAAACCCGCGCCCCGCAGCCAGGCGCAGCTGCGCTCTCCGAGATTCTGCGCGACCACCGGATCGTGACTGCCGTGAGCCATGAAAACCGGAATGGACCGCGCGACGCTGCCGATCTCCTCGGTGCTGACGCCGCCCAGCGGCAGATAGCACGACAGCGCGATGGTGCCGGCCAGGGCGTGTGAGCGACGCACCGTGGTCGCGAGCGCGACTGCGCCACCCTGCGAAAAACCGGCAATGAAGATGCGCTCGACTGGAACGCCACGCTCGACTTCGCGCTCGATCAGGCCTTCGACAGTCGCCACCGATTCGCGCACGCCTTCGCTGTCTTCGCGTCCGGCAATGTCGAAGCTGCGAATGTCGTACCAGGCGCGCATGCGCACGCCGTTGTTGACCGTTACCGGCCGAATGGGGGCGTGCGGAAACACGAATCGCATCGAAGGCCAGTGCGCGGGGACCAGTTGCGGCACGATCGGCTGGAAGTCGCCGCCATCCGCACCGAGACCGTGCAGCCAGATGACGCTGTAGCGAGGCGCGTCGCCGGTGGCGACCTCAAGCCCGTCGAACATGGAAAGCCCTGCATGACCGTGACCCACGCAGGATAGCGTCAGGGAGGCTCGCTGGTGCCGTGCGGCCGCGGCACGCCCCGGCCGTGATCGCGTGGCAGTCGGGTGCCAGCGAGCGATCGAGCAACCCTGCCTGGATTACTCGTCGAGTTCGATCAGTTCCACTCGCCGGTTGTCGGCAGTGCGGATCGCGAGGGCATTGTCGATGCGATCGAGTTCGCGGACGCGCGGGCAGAGGGCCTTCGCGGAGTGTTCCAGCCGGTCGGCGCGGGATTTGATGCGCGACTCGATCTCGTCTCCGAGGCGATCCGCGCGCGACTGGATCGCGGCGACGCGGTCGCTGTCGCCGCTGAGCGCGGCGCGCACAGCGCTGGATGCGAGTTCAGCGGCCAGCATGGGTGCCATCTGCGCTACCAGCTTGCCGGCGAACTCGGCGTCGCCGCGGCGGCCCCATTCGCGGGTGGTCTGTGCCTTCTCGATGCGCTCGCGCCACTCGCGACCGTGCCGTACGAGATCCCGGCGCAGCTGCTGCATGCGCTCGCTGTCACCGCCGAGCTCCTCGATGACGGTACCGAGTGCGTCGACGGCGATCGCCACGCCCTCGATCGCGAGGCGGCGAACTTCCGGTACCAGAGCCCGCAGTTCGGATTCAAAGCGGCGTACGCGCGCGCGATCCTCGGCACTGAGCTCCTGTTCGCGGTTGTCCAGCCACAAGCGTCCGTCCACCAGCTCCACGCGCTGCGGCGCATTGTCCTCGCGCGTCAATTCAATGCGATGCGGATGCAGCGTGAGATCGAAGCTGCTGTTCGCGTCGCAGGTGTTGATTGAACGTGCGTTGATCAAAGGCGCTGCCGCCAGAAGGGCGGCGGCAAGCAATGTGGTGCGCAGGATCATGTCGGGCTCGCGATGACGGTTCGATGATCAGACGCTACCCGCACCGAGCGCTCAGCACATGTGCCCCCCGGCACCCTGACCTCCGGCGGGATCGCAACTTGCGCAGTACGCGCACCGCGGCGCCAACATAGGAGCCCGCTCGCGCGCGATGGCGCCATTCAAGAACGTGCCCGCATGCTCCAGATTGCCATGACGCCATCGCGCGCAAGCACGCTCCTGCACGGGCTCGCTTACCCAACTCCCGGGGCAAGGCAGCGCTGGAAGAAGCGCTCGATGGTGAGCAGCCGGTGTAGTTGCGCCTTGCCGAGAAGCCCGTGCTTGGAGCCGGGATAGGTCATCAGTTCAAAAGCTTGGCCGCGTGCCTGCAGGGCGGCCATGAGCGCGGTGGAATTGGAAAACAGCACGTTGTCGTCGGCCATGCCGTGCACCAGCAGCAGCGGCGAGGTCAGTCCGTCGATGTGTTCGAGCACGCGCGCGTTTCGATAGCCTTGCGGATTCTCGTCCGGCAAATCCATGTAGCGCTCGGTGTAGTGCGTGTCGTAGAGCGCCCAGTCGGTGACGGGGGCGCCCGCCGCACCGCAGGCGAAGCGGTCACTGGCCTGTGCGAGCAGCATCAGCGTCATGTAGCCGCCGTTCGACCAGCCGTGCACGCCGATGCGTTCGGAGTCGACCCAGGATTGCGACGCGAGCCAGTCGAGACCGCGCAGCTGGTCGGCGACCTCGACCGTGCCCTGCTTGCCGTACAGCGCAGCGCCAAACGCCGCTCCGCGCCGAGGCGTCCCGCGATTGTCCAGCGAGAACACGACATAGCCCTGCTGGGCCAGATACTGGTTGAACCAGTGATCCGCGCGGCCGGGCCATGCGTCGAGCACCGTCTGCGTAGCAGGTCCCCCATAGACATACACCACGACGGGATAGCGCTTCGCCGGATCAAAAGTCGGCGGCTTGATGAGGCTGTAGTGCAGCGTGGTCCGCCCATCGGCGGCGGTGAGCGTGCCAAATTCCGTCGGCCGATGCGCGGCGCGATACCGCGCATAGGGATGCGAAGGATCCTCAAGCCGGTTGTCGAGCAGGGCCGCGATCCGCGTGCCGTCGGCGCGATGCAGATCGAGCTGGGGCGGAGTTTCGGTATTCGACCAGCGATCGACGTACACACGCGCGTTGTCGGAGAACGTCACCTGATGCTGGCCGTGCGCCGCGCTCTGCTTCTCGATATCTCCACCGCCAAGCGGCACGCGATACAGATGCCGCTCGCGCGGACTCTCGCGAGTGGCGGTGAAATAGACGTAGCCCGCGACTTCATCCACCGCCTCGATGGCGTCGACACTCCACGGGCCCGAAGTCAACGCACGGGCGTCGCCTCCATCGGCGTTCAACACCAGGACATGCTGGAAGCCGCTGCGCTCCGAACTCCAGACGATGCCACCATCAGAGAGGAACTCAAGGCCGTTGGTGAGCGGAACCCAGGTCTTGCTCTCTTCGCGGATGAGGCGGCGCTGCCGGCCGGAATCCAGATCGACTTCGAACAGGTCCAGCACGCGCTGCCTGCGATCCTGGCGCTGGAATGTCAGGTGACGCGCGTCGCGCCAGTCGACCCGGGCGAGGTAGATGTCGTGCTCGTCGCCAAGATCGATCGCCTGCCGGGACGCGGACGCGTCCTTGCCATCGCCGGCGACCGCCGCGATCCTCTGCACGTACAGCGCGATCCGAACATTGGACTGGCCCGCCGCGGGATAGCGTTGTTGCACGACTTCGGTGCGATCCGGATAAACCTCGAAGCGCTTTTGCACCGACACCGTGCTTTCGTCGATGCGCGCGTAAGCAATCGCCGAATCGTCCGGCGCCCACCAGTAGCCGGTGTGCCGATCCATTTCCTCGTCGGCGACGAACTCCGCGACCCCGTTGCCGATGATGTCCGAGCCGTCCTGCGTCAGTGCGCGCGCGGCGCCGCTTTCCACATGGATGATCCAGAGATTGCGTGATCGGACAAAACTCACGAACCCGCCACGTGGAGAGATCTTCGCGTCGGTCACCGCTCCGTCGCCATGCGTGAGCTTGCGCACATCGGGCTTGCCAGTGGTCGCGATATCCACCCAGTAGAGCTCGCCGCCGAGCGGGAACAGCAGATGCCGGGAGTCCGGCGCCCACTGGTAGTCGACGATTCCGGTTTGTCCTGCAATGCGCTGTCGCTCCCGGCGCGCCTTTTCCTCGTCGGACAAAAGCTCGCGCTCCGCCGGCAGTACGTCGTCGGCGTCGACCAGTCGCGCGGTTTTCTTTAGCGCGACATCGAAGGCCCAGAGATCGAGCCGATTGCGATCGTCGTCGCGCCCACGAAGGAAGGTGACGCGGCTGCCGTCGGGCGCAATCTTCGCCTGGGTCAGGGTCGGCCCCGACAACGATTTCTCACCGGCGATGGCTTCCAGCGAGAGCGGTTCCGCGGCCGCGATCAGAGGCGCCACAACCATCACGGCAACCGCTGCAAATACAGTGAATACACGCATCTCATGAATCCGGTGCGGGTTGCGCAGGAGCGTTGAACAGGTTGCGCCGCTGCTCGTCGGTAAAGGTCGTCGGAGGTTGCGGGAAATCTTCGGCGAGCGCATACGCGCGCTTTGTGGCCGGACGCTCGCGGATGGCGTCAAACCAGCGTCGCACGTTGGGGAAGTCCGCCAGGTCCATCTGCTGGCGCGTGTGCGCGACGATCCACGGGTAACAGGCCATGTCGGCGATGGTGTAACCGTCGTCGACGATGAACTCGCGCCCGGCGAGACGTCGGTCAAGCACCCCATAGAGGCGCGCGGTCTCGCGCACGTAGCGTTCGATCGCGTAGGCAATCTTCTCCGGCGCATACACGCTGAAATGATGGTTCTGGCCCGCCATCGGTCCGAGCCCGGACATCTGCCAGAACAGCCATTCGAGCGTGGCGGCGCGCGGTCGGATTTCGCGTGGGAGAAACTGCCCGTGCTTCTCGGCGAGGTAGACCAGAATCGCGCCGGACTCGAACACGCTCACGGGTTCTCCGCCGCCCTGCGGCGCGTCGTCGACCATTGCCGGCATGCGGTTGTTCGGCGAGATCGCGAGGAACTCCGGTCTGAACTGCTCGCCGGCACCAATGTTGACGCGAGCAATGCGGTACGCGGCGCCCGCCTCTTCGAGAAACATCGTGACCTTGTGCCCGTTCGGCGTCGGCCAGTAGTGCAGTTCGATCATTGCCGTGCTCCTCAAATGAAATGCCGTGCAAGAGGATACCCCGCAGATCTCTGGACCGATCCCCAAGCCGACGGGCAGCGGTCCAGCGTGCAGCAGTCTTTCGCGCTCGGTGGTGCGGGCGGCAACGGCGGGGCGGGCGGCAACGCGACGGGCTTTGCAGCCGAAGGCAACGGGGGCATTGGCGGGCGCTCGGGCAACTCCAAACTAGGTGCGCCGTTCGCTGCCGAATACGATCCCCGCCTGTTCGCGGATGGATTTGAGCCCTGAGCACGCGCGCTGTTGCAGACGCAGGTGAGCGCGACACGCGAAACTGATTTCGCAGGTCATTGCCCCCAAATTCGATTGCAGATTCGTGCTGCACGACTGGGCGCGGCGCTGCGACTCAGGCGAGATAGCCACCGTCGACAGGAATGCTGGCGCCGGTCAGGTAGCTCGCCGCGTCCGACACCAACAACAGCACCAGCGGCGCGATCTCGTCCGGTTCCGCGGCACGTGCGAGCGGGATCTGCCGCAGCAGGGGTTTGAGGATGGCCTCGTTGCCGGTCAGCGCACTGGCGAATTTAGTGTCGGTGAGGCCCGGCAGCACGGCGTTGACGCGAACGCCGTGCGGCGCGCACTCGCGCGCGAAACTCTCGGTCAGACTGACGATGCCAGCCTTGGTCATCGAGTAGACGGCCTGGCCTGGCGCCGCGCGGCGCGCGTTGACCGACGCGATATTGACGATGGCGCCTTTGCCACGTGTGCGCATGCGCCGCGCGGCCTGCACGCTGCACCAGAAGTATCCGCGCAGGTTGACGTCCACGGTCTTGGCATAGGCTTCGAGATCCATGTCGAGCACCGGACCGAAGTAGGGATTCGCCGCCGCGTTGTTGACCAGGATGTCGGGCGATCGCCCGGCCGCGTCGAGTGACTCGAACGCCGCCTCGATCATGGCCGTGTCGCCGACATGCAGTGCCAGCGCCTCGGCGCTGCCGCCCGCATCGCGCAGTTCGGCAGCGACGACCTCACAGTCCTGCACCCGGCGGCTGCTGACAACAACATGTGCGCCGCAAGCGGCCAGCAGGCGGGCAATGGCGGCGCCGATTCCGCGCGAGGCACCAGTCACCAGCGCCGTGCGTCCCGACAGATCGAACAGGGTCTTCGCGCTCAGGTTCCTTGGATCGGCTGACACGGCAAACTCCATGCGGGACGGTATGCTCGCGCCGAGCATGGGGGGAACATGGCAATGACGCAACGACAGGTGTTGATCACGGGTGCGGGCAGTGGTCTCGGGCGCGCATTGGCGGCGCGCTATGCGGCGAGTGGCGCTGCCGTCGCCTGCGCCGACATTGATCTCGAGCGGGCGCGGGTCGCGGCCGCAGCGTTGCCGGGGAGTGGCCACAGCGCATACCAGGTGGACGTCGGCGACGACGCTTCGTTCGACGCATTCGCAGGCGTCGCCACGGCAGCGACCCCGCGCTTCGACGTCCTGATCAACAATGCCGGCATCGCCAGTGGCGGCACCCTGCTGGAGGCGCCGCTGGCCGAATGGCGCGAGCTGCTGGAGATCGATCTGCTGAGTGTCGTGCGCGGCTGTCGCGCCTTCCTTCCGGCCATGCTCGAAGCCGGCACCGGACAGATCATCAGCACCGCGTCGTTTGCCGGCCTGGCCGGCGCGCCCGGCATCATGACCTATGGAGTGGCCAAGGCCGGCGTAGTCACGTTGAGCGAGCAGCTGCGTGCCGAGGTGGCCGCGCGCGGCATCCGGGTCTCGGTGGCATGTCCGTCGTTTTTCCAGACCGATCTGCTGGCAAATTTCAGGGGCAGTGAATCCATGCGGCGTACCGCCGGGCGCCTCATGGAAACTTCCAGCGACACGCTCGAAGCCGTCGCGGCTCGATACTTCGCGGCAGCCGAGCGCGGCGATTTCATGATCCTGCCAACGCGCGCCGAAGCCACTCGCTGGCGCCTCAAACGCTGGTTTCCCGAGTGGTATTTCCGCAAGTTGCAGGCCGCTGTTTCCCAGCGCAGACAACTGGCATCTTCATGAAGTCCGCGATGACGTGGCTGATCTACGGCGCCAACGGCTATAGCGGCACGCTGATCGCACGCGAGGCGGTCGCGCGTGGCATGCGGCCGGTGCTGGCCGGGCGTAACGCGTCGGGCATCGGGTCGCTCGCGCGGGAGCTGGGGCTCGAAGCCCGCGTGTTCGGACTCGACGACGCCACCTCGCTACGCCATGAATTGCGCGATACCGGTCTGGTGCTCAACTGCGCTGGCCCGTTTTCGGCGACGGCCGCGCCCATGATCGACGCATGCCTGGAGGTGCGCGCGCACTATCTCGACATCACCGGCGAGATCGATGTGTTCGCGACCGCGCACGCCGCCGATGCGCCCGCCCGCCGCGCCGGCGTGATCCTGTGCCCGGGCTGCGGATTCGATGTGGTGCCGACCGATTGCCTGGCTGCGCAGCTGGCGGCGCTGCTGCCGACCGCGACCCGGCTCGTGCTGGCGTTCGAAGCGGGTGGTGGCCCGAGCCCCGGCACCGCCGCAACCAGCGTGGAGGGCCTTGGCAAAGGCGGGCGTGCGCGCATCGACGGCGCGCTGACCCGGGTTCCGCTGGCGTGGAAGCAGCGCGTGTTCGAGCGCCCTGACCAGCACGGCCGCAACGTCCGCCGCTCCGCGATGACGATTCCCTGGGGCGATGTGTTCACCGCGTTCGTTTCCACCGGCATTCCGCACATCGAGGTCTACATGGCGGTGTCGCCCGCGACCATCGCGCGCGTGCGGCGCCTGCGCCTGCTGCGGCCATTGCTCGCAACCGGCGCGGTGCAGGCCTTCCTGAAGCGGCGCGTGGCGGCGCGCGTCCGCGGCCCGAGCGCAGCTGCGCGTGACGCCAGCGACACCCACGTGTGGGGCGAGGTCTCGGACGCGCTCGGAAATCGCATCAATGCGCGCCTGCGCACACCCAACGGCTACGCGCTGACGGCCACCGCCTCCGTCGGCATCGTGCAGCACCTGCTCGAGCGCGCGGACGACGGCGCGGGTTACCGCACACCATCGCAGCTCATGGGACCCGACTACGCTGAACGCCTGCCGGGCGTGGAACGCTTCGGCTGACCCCGCAGCACCGCAAGGCATTGCCCACCCATATCGTCTTCGCGCGATGCCAAACGCCCTCCGCGCAGATGGCGGGAGCCGTTTCTTGCAGGACGTGCTCCGGGTCGACAGGACGGGGAAGTCGAGATAGCAATGGATGTGTTGCGCGCGAGCACACGAACGCGAACCTGCATAGAAACGGAAAAGCCCCGCTTTAGCGGGGCTTTTCCTTGCGACTTCCAACGAGTGCGCAGGTCAGCGATCACGCCGCATGAAGAACAGTCCGGCACCTGCGAGCGAGGCCAGCAGCAGCCCCAATCCCAAGGGTCCGAGCGTCGGGACGCCAGTGGTTGCACCGCCGAACAGGCCAATGAACAGCGTGTACGTTCGTGCGCCGAAGCAGCCGTTCGCATCCGTGGCCCGTATCGTGAAGCTGAAGTTTCCGGACGTGAGCGGCGTGCCGCTGATGGTGCCGGTCGGAGTCAGCGTCAGGCCCGGAGGCAGCGCGCCGCTGGTCAAGGTGAACGCATAGGGGGCCGCGCCACCCGAGGCCGTGAGCACACTGCTGTACGGCGTTCCAGTCGCGCCGGGGGGGAGCGCGGTGGGGCTGATCGCGATGACAGGGCAGCCAACTCCGGAGGCGATGTTGATCACGTAACCACGCGTGCCCTGGCAGTTGTTGATGTCGGAGGCGGTAATGGTGAAATTGAAGGTGCCTGCGATCGTGGGGATTCCGGTGATTGCCCCGGTAGCGGCGTTGAGCACCAGCCCGCCTGGCAGTGCGCCGCTGCTGACAGCAAACGTGTACGGAGCTGCTCCACCACTCGCGGTCACAGTCTGGTTGTAGGCCGTGCCGATGACGGCATTGGGCAGTGTCGCCGGGTTGACGGTGATGAGCGGGCATCCGGTCGCGGGACCGCAGCGCGTGACGCTGTTGGTATCCAGGGTGACCGCGCCATTGCGCGCCAGCGCCCTGCCCTGTAGCTGCGCGCCGGTGGTCAGCGTGATGCTGCTTAGCGCCAGGATATTGCCGACGAAACTGCTGCCGGTTCCAAGTGTCGCCGAACTGCCCACCTGCCAGAACAGGTTGGAGGGGCAGTTCGAGCCGCCACTGTTGAGCAGCAACACAGCCGAGCCGCTTGCTGTGGTCAGCGCGCTGCCGATCTTGAAAAGAAAGATTGCGTTCGGATTGCCCTGGAAATCGAGCCGGAGCGTTCCGGTCAGCTGCGCAGAAGTCGAGAAACAGTACACACCGGGCGTCAGCGTGAGACCTCCCAGGTCCTGCCCGCTCAGATCGACATTGCAGGCGGTGCCCGCGACCGCGTTGTAGGCGGTGGTGAGATCGGTCTGCGCCTGCATCGCAACCGCATCGTTTACATGGATCGCGCCGCCGATGACCATGCCGGGCGGGAATCCGGTGACCTCCGTACCGGGCGACACACCGACGTCGCCGGTGACGGCGCTGGTGCCGGTGTTGGTGACCGTCGAGCCACCGAGCACGGCGAAATTCTGCGAAGTCCCCAGCGATACCTGCGCGGACGCGGTGGAGAGTCCCAACAACAATGCCGCGCAAGCAATCGCTTGCCTCAGGCCAGCATAATTCCGTTGCATTTTGACGCTCCCCGTTTAAATACAGTGACCTGCAGTCGTCCGACGGTACTCCGATTGAGGCCCACCCCCCGAATGACCCTGATTCTGTACACAGCGAATTCATAAACACGAATCGACAGTTCCACTGCATCGCACCCTCGCCGCACATGCGCGAGCAGAGGCAGGCCCGTGTCAACGACCAGACTCGGGCAAGGAACCAGAGCACGTGTTGCTGCGGTGGCAGTGGAACTCACGGGCCCAAGCATGCGCCTGCACGCGAAACTGCGGGATGCATGCGCTGCGCCCGCGCGCGTCAATGAGGGCCGGGTGCTTCACCGCCGCGCGATGGCCGGAAGATTGCCCCCCGCAGGTACGGGTATTCGAGCAGTGCGTCGAGTTCGTCCATGTCGGGAAAGCGAGTGGCGGCGCCGGCGCGCGCGAATTCGGTCGAGAACACGCGCGTGCCGCTGAGGCGGTCGAGCTCGGCAGTGAATCGTTCGGGTGTCGCCACGTCGCCGCCGCGCAGACAGCAACGCGCGTAACGGGCGAGCACATCGTCCAGCGATGTGCCGTGTTCGCGTCGCAGGCGTGCGTCGACGGTCAGCCAGTACGCCGCTCCGGCCCAGTAGACGCGCATGTAGGCGCCGCGATTGTGCATCTGTCGCGACGCCTGCACGAGGCTCATGCCGCGGGTGGACGACTCCCGCTCACCACGCGCGAAACCATCGCGCAGCGCCGCCACCGCCGCGCCCTCTACCATCCAACCCGCGCGCGAACGCAGGACGTTCTGGTAGTAGCTCGCGAGCCCCTCGCCGAGCCAGCGGCCGCGCGTGCCGAGATAGGGATGGAACAGATGCGATATTTCATGGGTGGCGGTCCAGTCGGATCGGAGCGCCGCGGCCGACGCCGCGGCGCCAGCATAGAGATGCAACGCGCTGCCGCCACCGCGCTGCACCTCGCCCCAGGGCGTGGCGGAGGCCGAACCGGGTATCGGAAGCACCAGGATCTGCGCGTCGCTGAGCGGCAGACTCCCGTTCGCGGTCAGCGCAACGTCGGCCACGTCCGAGATCCACGCAAACAGGCGGCGGGAGAGCGCCGACTCGCGCTCCGCTACCACCGCCACGCGCAACACGCCGCCGCGGCGCTTGAGTACGCGCTCCTCGAAGGGGCCGAACGCCGTCAATGCGGGGCCGTCGAGAGGATCGGCACCCAGCGCATACGTCGGCGATGCTTTGCCGTCCAGCCGGCGCCACGGCACCGATGCCGAGTGCCCAAGTGGCAGGTCGAAGGCAAGCGTCGAATCCGTGCCGAGCGAGTCCGGCAGCCACAGCCAGCGCTGCGGAGGCAGCAGCCGGAAGGCGTCCGCAACCCGACCCCGACGCGCACCGCGCGATCCCGCGGCGGCGCGATCAAGATCGACCGTGAAGCGCGCGCACTCGCCGTCGCGCCAGTCCCGTGCCCGCCACACACCGTCGCTGCCCGCAAAGCTGCCGGCTTCGCGTTCGGGCCGGGCGTTGGCGGCGGCGTCGAATTCAGACAGCCGAAAAACGACCTCGGACTGAGCGTCGCGCGCGCACAGGCGGAGTTCGATGGAATCTGCGGATGCGCTGGTGCGCGCGGTCAATCGCCAGGCGGGCGATGTGGTCTGCGCCGCCGCGATCGGCGAAAGCGCCGCAAAAACGAGCATCCAGACGCAAGCAGCGGCGAGTCGCAGGCGAACTGGACAAGATGTGAGCGCGCGCAGCACTGTGCGGCGCGCAACGGGCGCTTGCCTGAGGATAGGGATCATGTCTCTAGGACCGCAAAGCCCACGCGAAAATTCCGTCGACTGCGCGCTGGGTAATATTGCGGCATGGATGTGTCACATTTGCTCGATGAATTGAATTCCGCGCAACGCGCCGCGGTCAGCGCGCCTGCCGGTCACTACCTGGTGCTCGCGGGCGCGGGATCAGGCAAGACGCGCGTACTCGTGCATCGAATCGGCTGGCTCACGGCGGTGGAGCGTGCGAGCCCCATGAGCGTGCTGGCCGTGACGTTCACCAACAAGGCGGCGGGAGAGATGCGCGCACGCGCCGAAGCGTTGCTGCCGGGTACGGGCCGTGGCCTGACCGTGGGCACCTTCCACGGCATCGCGCACCGCATGCTGCGTCGACACTGGCGCGAGGCGGCATTGCCGGAGCATTTCCAGATCCTCGACGCGGACGATCAGACGCGTCTGCTCAAGCGCATCATCGCCGACATGAATCTCGACGAGGCGCGCTTCTCCGCGCGTCAGACCGCGTGGTTCATCAACGCCGCGAAGGACGAAGGTCGACGATCCTCCGCACTCGATGCTGGCGACAATCCCTTCGCGCGCACGCAGCGCGAGATCTACGTGGAATATGAATCGCGTTGCCAGCGCCTCGGGCTGGTGGACTTTGCCGAGCTGCTGTTCCGCGCATTCGAGTTGTGGCGCAACGACCCGGCACTGCTACGCCACTACCGCCAGCGTTTCGCACACCTGCTGGTGGACGAGTTCCAGGACACCAACGAGATCCAGTACCTGTGGGTGCGCGAGCTCGCCGGAGACACGGGCCAGGTTTTCGTCGTCGGCGACGACGACCAGGCGATCTACGGATGGCGTGGCGCGCGGGTGGAGAATGTGCAGCGCTTCCTGCGCGATTTCCCCGCCGCCACCACGCTGCGGCTGGAGCAGAACTACCGTTCGAGCGCGAATATCCTCGGCGCGGCAAACGCCATCATCGCGCACAACAGTGATCGACTTGGCAAGCAGTTGTGGACGGCGGACGCGGCCGGTGCCGACATCGAGGTCTACGCCGCCTACAACGAGCAGGACGAGGCACGCTTCATCACCGAGCGCATTCGGGCGTGGGTGCGCGACGGCGGCTCGCACCACGATTGCGCGCTGCTGTATCGATCCAATGCGCAGTCCAGGGTTCTCGAAGAGCAACTGGTGCTGGAGGACATGCCCTATCGGGTGTACGGGGGCTTGCGCTTTTTCGACCGCGCCGAGATCAAGGATGCTCTGGCATACCTGCGACTGCTGGCCGGTCGCGACGACGACGCCGCGTTCGAGCGCGCCGTGAACACGCCGCCGCGCGGCATCGGCAATCGCACGCTGGACGTGCTGCGCGCGCGCGCACACCGCGACTCCATTTCACTGTGGCAGGCTTCGCTGCAAGAACTGACGGCGACCACGCTGGCCGCACGTGCGCGCAATGCGCTGCTCGCCTTCCTCACGCTGATCGATGCGCTGGATCGCGAGTCGGTGGAGGCGACGCTGGCCGAACGCTTTGAATCCGTGATCGTGCGCACGGGACTGCGCGCGCACCACGATCGCGACTCGCGCGGCGAAGGCAACTCGCGCGCGGACAACCTCGACGAGCTCGTCAGCGTCGCCGCGCGCTTCGCGATTTCGCCCGAAGACCTGGAAGCGGGACTGTCGGAGCTGACGGCATTTCTGTCCAACGCGGCGCTCGAGGCGGGCGAGGCGGAGAGCGGCGCGCATGAATCCGCGGTGCAGCTCATGACGCTGCACGCCGCCAAGGGCCTCGAGTTTCCGCTGGTCTTCATCACGGGGCTGGAGGACGGGCTCTTCCCCGGCAACCGCTCGATCGACGAGCCCGGGCGCCTCGCGGAGGAACGCAGGCTGGCCTACGTGGGAATTACGCGAGCCCGCGAACGGCTCGTACTGAGCTACGCCGAGTCGCGGCGCCTGCACGGCGCAGAAAACTTCAACCGGCCGTCGCGATTCCTGGCGGAGCTGCCGCGCGAGCTGCTGCACGAGGTGCGCCCCCGCATCAAGGTGTCGCGACCGGCCTCGTTCGGAGGCGGTCGCTGGCAGCCCCAGACGCAGGCACGGATGGCGGCCGCCGATTCGAGCCCCGCGTTCGCTCTTGGACAGCGCGTGGCGCATGGCACCTTCGGAGAAGGCACCGTGGTGTCGTACGAAGGCAACGGTGCGCACACCATTGTGCAGGTCAATTTCCAGGATGCGGGCAGCAAGCGTCTGGTGCTCGCCTACGCTGGATTGCGCGCGCTCGGCTAAGGGTCCTCAGCGTCGAACCGGGGTTGCCCACTGCGGCGGGCGCAAGGGTTTCGGGCGCCTTCGGATATTTTGCGCTGCAGTGCGTCAAGCGAATTTCCCCACTTACTGTATATAGCGCCATCGGCCACATCGAAGTGGCCGGTTTCGGGGTCCGGGGCTGCACTCTTCCAGGGGAATCGCATGATCACGTTTCGGCGCGTTGGCTGGGGATTCGCTGTACTTGCAATCATCATGGGCGTGGGTGTCGCATCCGCGCAGTCGAGCTTCGAACGCGCTCGCGAAGCGCCGCGCGAGGACGACTCGGTCGGCCAACTCGGCATCGTCAAGTTCCAGGTAAGCAACGCCCGCGGTGCGGACCGCAGGGTCGACTACGCCGCCCTGCAGGCGCTGGCCCCCTGGGACGATCGCAACTATCAGCTGACCGGCGCGGATCTCGCGTTTCTTTCTCCGGCCGAATCGGAATCCCAGGATCCGGTGCCGGTGTTCTATCGCGTGGAAATGCGCAAGGCGAATCCCACCCTGCTCAAGGAAGGTCCCGCGCAGTATCCGCGCAGCGCGCTCAACGGCTACATCGCCAAGTACGGCGGCTACCTGATTGAAGGCGTGCTTTACACGCGGGTGCGCAAGCAGGAGTCCGGCAAGGGTTTCGAGATCCTGAACGGCATTGAAGAGGATGCCGACCGCAGCGGCGTGATGCCGAACTTCCTTGGCGGTGAAGCGCGCATCACTTCGCCTGCTGGTGGGGCCGAGTCGGCGATCAGCATCCATCCGACCAACAGCAACCTCGTGATCGCCGGCAGCAACGGGCCGGGCGCGGGTCAGAAGATGTGGTATTCGTCAAACGGTGGCGTCACCTGGGGTGGGCCGGTCGCGCTGGCCAACACCTGCTGCGATCCCGCGGTTGGCTGGTCGCCCGATGGCAGTGTCGCCTACGCGGCCGCACTGTCGACCGTCGTGGGCGGCGGCACCAATGTGCTGTTCTACCGCTCGACCAACAACGGCCAGAGCTGGACGCTGGCGAAGCAGCTCAACACGGGCAATGCATCCGACAAGGAATACTTCACGGTCGACCATAAGGCGGGTTCGCCCTATCTCGGCCGGATCTACATGGCCTGGCACGACTCTAACGTGCAGAAATTCAGCTACTCGACTGACGGCGGCCTCAACTGGAGCGCGATCCAGACGCTCGACAGCGCCAGCCGCGGCATCGGTTCGGACCTCGCCACCGACGCGTCGGGCAACCTGTATTTCTTCTTCCCGACCACTTCCGGCGGCAGCAATGCCAAACAGATCCGGATGCTGAAGTCGACCAACGGCGGTGTGAGCTTTGCGGCTGGCGTCACCGTGTCTGCCACCAATGCGGACTTCGATTTCCCGATCCCGGCGATGGAAACCCGGCGCGCCTTCATCTACACGGCCGCCGACAGCGATCGCACCGGCGGCACCTACAACGGGAGCGTGTATGTCGCCTGGACCGATACCAGCACGACCGAGAACAACACCACGGCCTCGGCCAACCATGCGGTGGTCAAGGTCGCCTACTCGCGCAATGGCGGTTCGAGCTGGACCGTGAACAATGCGCACCCGAGCGCTGACATCAGCACCATTGACCGTTTCAACCACTGGTTGTCGGTCGACAACACGGGCCGCGTGTACGTCATGTACTACGACACCCGCAATTCCACCGGCCGTACCGGCACCGACATCTACTACGTCGTGTCAAATGACGGTGCGCAGACCTGGTCCGCGCCCGCGCGACTCACCTCGATCACGTCCAAGAACATCACCGACTCGTTTGAATGGGGCGACTACAACGGCATGGACGCGATGATGCAGAACCTGATCGCGATCTATACCGACAACCGTGACGAGTCGGGCGGCACCGCGCAGTCGATCGACGTGTACAGCGTCGGCGGGTTTGGCGGCGGCGCGCCTCCGGCCAATGTTCCCCCGGTGGCGAACTTCAGCTTCACCACCTCCAATCTGACGGCCACGTTCACGGATTCCTCCAGCGACTCCGACGGCACCATCGCGTCCCGCAGCTGGAACTTCGGCGATGGCGGCACCTCAACCGCCACCAATCCGAGCCGCACCTACGCGGCTGCAGGAACCTACAACGTGCAGTTGACGGTGACCGACAACCAGGGCGCAAGCCACAGTGTCACCAAGTCGGTGGTGGTCTCGTCGGGTGGCGGCAATACGCTCAGCAATGGTGTGACGGTGAGCGGTCTCTCCGGAGCGACCGGAGCCGAAGTGCGCTACACCGTGGCGATTCCGGCAGGGGCCACCAACCTCAACATCATCACCAGTGGGGGCACCGGCGACTCGGACCTGTACGTCCGCTTCGGTTCGGCGCCGACCACGACCGCGTACGATTGCCGTCCCTACAAATCGGGCAATGCGGAGACCTGCACTTTCGCGGCGCCGCAGGCCGGGACGTACCATGTGATGTTGCGCGGCTACGCGGCGTTCTCCGGCGTTTCGCTCACCGCGAGCTGGACGGTTGGCGGTGGTGGTGGCGGCACTACCTTCTTCGAGAACACCACCGACTACACGATCAGCGACAACTCAACCATCGAGTCGCCGCTGGCAGTGACCGGCAGCGGCAACGCACCTTCCGCACTGAAGGTTGCGGTGACGATCTACCACACGTACAAGGGCGATCTCAAAGTCGACCTGGTCGCTCCGGATGGCTCGGTATATGTCCTGCACAACCGCACCGGCGGCAGTGCGGACAACATCATCCAGACCTACACGGTCAACGCGTCGAGCGAGCTGCGCGCGGGCACCTGGAAGCTTCGGGTGAACGACAACGCCAACGGCGACACCGGCTATCTCGACAAGTGGAGCCTGCAGTTCTGAGGACTTGCAGTGCGCGACGCCACGGTGTCGCGCACTGCAGCTTGCGTTCCAGTGGTTGGTGGCGAGCGACGCCAGTCGCGACCGCGCTATCCAACCCGAAGCCGCGCAGCGACATGCATGACGCCTTCGCCGCTGCCGGCGTTCTCATCAGACAAGAATCAAGCGATTGATTTGGTGCGCCTCTTTTGGGGCTTAGTCGGCATCTACGACTTGAGACTCGCGATACCCAACATGACGCGGGGACTCGCACCCTCACCCCCCGCCCCTCTCCCACTGGAGAGGGGAGTTGTCGCGGCGAGCGGACGAATGCTCGCGGTCCCTTCTCGCTGTGGGAGACCACAGCTGCAGGAGCAGCTGCGAACGCCGCAGGCGGCACGCAGGGCGCACCACAGGGATGTGGTGCGTAAGGTGGCGCGCAGCGCCGGATGAGGGTCCGAGGTCGACATGAATCTCAACAGCGCGCGGTCAACGGCGCTTCCATCGAAATCCACAAGGCATGCTTGCACCCTGTTTGCTAGGCAACAGCGCGCTGTCGAAGACGCGGGTGCAAACGCGGGGCGGCGCCTCAGCCGCGATTCGGGTCGCGGTAGCGCGCGAGCGTGTCGAGCATGCCGCGCAGGCTGGGCTCGAGTGCCTCGCGGGTGTTGAAGTCCGCCGTCGGGCCCGTGTAGTTGACGGGCGCGCGGAAGCCACTGCCCAGTGTCGAGCGCGATTTGCCGTCGTAGAGCTTGACTGACAGCTGCGCGGTGTACATCTCCGAGCTGCGCCCGTAGTAGTTGAGCTGCTGCGTGCCACTCGGATCGGCACGGATCACGACGGCGGCGCCGATGCCCTGGCGCTGGGCCAGATGCCCCACCGCGCGTGGAATCTCGCTCGCCGAGAGATCGCCGACGCCCGCCATGTCCGCATCGAGCACCTCGAAACCGCTGTCGGCCAGAGCCTCTTCAAGCATGTGGCGGGCAGGACCTGTCACGGCCGTATCGCCTACGGTCACGATCGCGATGCGTCGCGATACGGTGCTTACCGCTACCGGCTCGCGTGCTTCGCGGCGCTCGGCCCGGCGCTCCGCCACCCGATCCACCGCGCGCTCGACTCGTGTTGGCGGCGGCGGCGGTCTGCTGGTCTCCGCCAAGGCCACGCGTGCGCCCGCATCGGCGGCGGCGTCGACGCTGCCGGTGGCGCCGCTATCAGCACTGTTCTGGCCGGAGTCGCCCGTTGCCGCGACCGGCTCGCTCACTGCAGCCACATAGTCCGCAACGACAGCGGCGCGCTCGGCCCGTTCCTTTTCAGTCGGCTCGGCCGCAGCGATGAGGCCGGTGGCGCCTGCAGCCGCTGCCGCGGTGGCACCTGCAGCTGCGGCGCCATTGCCGCCGCCGCCCACGCCCGCTGTGCTCACGCCCTGGCCGCTCGAGCCCGGCAGCCAGGTGCCGCGCGTGGCCCAGGCACCGCCGGCGATCAGAAGTATCGCGACCGCTACCGCGAGCCATACGCCATTGCTCGAGTTCTGCCGGTCCGGTCGCGCCAGCGCGGAGGGGCGCGCCATTGGAGAGAGCTCCTGCTGCTGCGTGGCGAGCTCCTGGCCGCCGGCCGCGGCCAGCGGCAGCACGACGCCAATACCACCCTGCGCAGGCGTGGCGGCTCGGGTCGCGGCCTGCGAAGCGGAACCGGTACCGAATGCCTGCGCCGACGCGGGCGTCAGCATGGATTCCGGGATCGGCGTCATCGGGGCAAGCATCGTTGCCGCCGCCGGCGACATCTCGATACGCGCGGTGACCGCGGCGTTGCGTGTCACCAGCGGATGCTCGCCGAGTGCTGCGGACAGCTCTTCCGCGCTGGCATAGCGCTGGTCGGGATCCTTGGCCGTCATCCTCGTGAGAATGGCGGCAAGCTCGGCGTCCACTTCGCCGTTCAACTCGCGAATGTCGGGAATCTCGGTCTGCACGACTTCCAGCATCAGCCCGAGCGGGCTCTCATCACGGAACGGCATACGCCCGGTCAGGAGTTCGAACAGCACGATCCCCAGCGCGAAAATGTCCGCGCGCGCGTCCACCGGTTTGCCCATGCAGACTTCAGGCGAGAGATAACCTGGCGTACCGACGAAGCCGCCAGTCGCGGTGAGCTTGTTGGCGAGCGAATCCGAGGCCGACAGCGCGATACCGAAGTCGGCGATCTTGAGCATGCCGCGCTGGTTGAGAAGCAGATTGCCCGGCTTGATGTCGCGATGGATAACGCCCTTGGCGTGCGCGGTCGCCAGACCCTGCGCGGTCTGGAACACGATGCGCGCGGCATGCGACGGCGACATCCGGCCCTCGCGCTTGAGCAGGGTCGAAAGCGATTCGCCTTCCACGAATTCCATGGCGAAAAACGGCTGGTCGTCGTCCTCGCCGATGAGGTAGATCTGCACGATGTGCGGATCATTCAGCGCTGCCATGGCGCGCGCCTCGCGCAGAAAGCGCTGTTTGATGCTTTCGTCGTGCGCGAGAGAGGGGCTGAGCTGCTTGATCGCGACGTAACGACCGAGCGCTTCCTCGTAACCCTTGTAGACGACTCCCATGCCGCCGCGACCGAGTTCCGAGACGATATCGTAGTGACCGACTTTGGCTTTCATGGCGTTTTCCGGCAGCCCGTCGTCCCCCTGGACGAGACGCCCGAGTCTAGCAGTGGCCTGCGCCGTGACCTGTGAAGCCGGACACCCTCCGAAGTCCGGTCGGGATACCGCATTGCAGGCGCTGACGGCGCGTGGCGGCTTAAACTCCAGACTGTTGCAAGCGGGGGAATGCCGGATGGGAATCGACCGACGCGCGGCGCTGGCGGCAGCTGCTGGACTCGGCGGTGCCGCGCTGCTCGCGGGATGCGCTGCGAAATCCACCGGCTCGCGCTTCCGCTGGAACATGGTCACGACGTGGCCGGCAGACTTTCCCGGACCCGGGGAAGCGGCGCGGCGCCTGGCGACGATGGTCGATCGCGCTACGCACGGGCGACTGAAGATCCGCGTGCACGGCGGCGGCGAGTACGTGCCGAGTTTCGGCGTGTTCGACGCGGTGTCCACGGGGCACGCCGAAATCGGACACGGCGCGGCGCATTTCTGGCAGGCCGAGCGGCCCGCGGCCGCGCTCTTCACCGCGGTTCCTTTTGGTCTCAACGCGATTGAAATGGACGCCTGGATCCAGACCGGCGGCGGTCTCGAACTCTGGCGCGAGCTCTATGCCGACGCGGGCGTGATCCCTTTTGCCGCTGGCAGTCTCGGGGCGCAGACCGCCGGCTGGTACAACCGCGAGATCACCGCCGTCACCGACTTCCGTGGTCTGCGCATCCGCATGCCCGGACTCGGCGGTGAAGTGCTGCGGCGATTGGGCGCCGAACCCGTGAACGTGGCGGGCCGCGACCTGTTCCAGGCGCTCAAGTCCGGTGCCATCGACGCGGCGAAATGGGGCTCGCCGTCGAATGACCTGGCGCTCGGCCTGCATCGTCTTGCGCGCTACTGCTATTACCCGGGATGGCAGGAGCCCACCACGACGCTCGAATGCCTCGTGAACCGAGCCGCCTTCGAGTCGCTGCCGGAAGACCTCTCGACCGTGCTGGCAACGGCGTGCCGGGCCGTGCATGTCGACACGCTCGCGGATGCGACCACGCGCAATGCGAAAGCCATTGCAGACTTGCGTGCAGCGGGAGCGATCTTCCGCCAACTGCCGGGACCAGTGCTGGCCTCGTTGCGACGCGCCTCGGCCGCGGTGATGCAACGGGTGGGTGCGCACGACGCGCTGTCACAGCGGACACTGACTTCGTTCCGCGCATTTCGCGACAGCGTGCGCACCTGGCACGCCATGTCGGAAGTTGCGTTCTACCAGGCGCGACAGTAGCCGGTGCAATGGCGCGCAATCTCGCGCGCAAAGCGCGGAGCCTGTTTCAGGGTCCGCTGCGGTGTGGTGTTGTCGGGATCAATCCCACTCGTAGAGTGTGTAGAAGATGGGGGCCACGGTGCCGTCGGTCTTGTCGTCGCGCTCAAGTCGACCGTCGCCGTCGATATCCACGTACTCGTAGGAAAGCCCGGCTTCGGTGGTGACGCGCACGGACTGGACCTGACCGCCGACGCGATACTCTTCAATGACCAGCCCGCCTTCCTCGCGGATGGTCACCGTCGGTTCGATGCCAGCGCCGTCCCGGACCTTCTCGGGCAAGGGCAGTTCCTGCTGGGGAGCGCGAATCACCTCGTCGGCTTCCTGTGCCCCGGCACCCGCGCAGCAGAGCAGGAGCGCCAGCCCTGTGACCTTGAACTTCGCGATCGTCATGCCAGCCTCCTTCTGCGGCCGCCCGCGGCCAACTCGTGGAATCATAACCAGCTCACCGGGACTTCCCGGGAATGCGGGATGAACGATGCGCAAGCTGGTGCTGATCGACGGGTCGTCTTATCTGTTTCGCGCCTTTCACGCGCTGCCGCCGCTGACCAACGCCGAGGGGGAGCCCACCGGGGCGCTGTTCGGCGTGGTCAACATGCTGCGCGCGATCCTGCGCGATCAACCGCAGCGACTCGCTTTTGTGCTCGACGCCAGCGGACCCACTTTCCGCCACGAGATGTACCCGCCCTACAAGGCCAATCGGCCGCCGATGCCCGAGGAGCTGCGCGCCCAGATCGAGCCGATGATCGCAATCGTGCGAGCACTTGGCATGCCGATCCTGCGCGTTGCAGGCGTCGAGGCCGACGACGTGATCGGCACGCTCGCCCGCACGGCACTGGGCGAGAGATTCGAGGTCGAAATTTCCACCAGCGACAAGGACTTCGCTCAGCTGGTGGAGCCGGGCATCCAACTGGTCAATACGATGACCGGCAGCGTGCTCGATCGCGAGGCCGTGATTGAAAAGTTCGGCGTGCCGCCCGAACGCATCGTGGATTACCTGGCCCTGGTGGGAGACTCCGTCGACAATATTCCCGGGGTCGACAAGTGCGGACCGAAGACCGCTGCGAAGTGGCTGGCGGAATTCGGCACGCTCGACGGAGTGATCGCGGCTGCTGCCGGAATGAAAGGCAAGATCGGTGGCAATCTCCGCGCCGCGCTGGAGTGGTTGCCGCTGTCGCATCGCCTGGCGACTATCCGCTGCGATGTCGAGCTGCCGCAGCCCTTCGAATCGCTGGTGCTTGAACCAGCCGATGAATCCGCCCTGCGCATTCTCTACGGGCGGTATGGCTTCACCCAGGCGTTGCGGGATCTTGATTCGACTCGTGCAGCATCCAGTCCTGGAGCCGCTGCCGCACTGATCGAGGTCGGCAGCACCGAACCCGAACCCGAAGCCGCGCGTCCCGTATCGCAGGTGGACCGCTCGCGCTACGAAACGATCAGGGATCGCGCCCGCCTCGATGCCTGGATCGCGAAGCTCGAAGCGGCCGAGGTGTGGGCTTTCGACACCGAGACCAGCAGCCTCGACGCCCAGCAGGCGCAGCTCATCGGCCTGTCGTTCGCGTGCGCGCCGAACGAGGCGGCCTACGTGCCGCTCGCGCACGACTATCCGGGCGTGCCGGATCAGCTCGGGCTCGAGGAAGTACTGGCTGCCCTGCGTCCACTGCTGGAGTCCGACGACGGCCGCAAGGTGGCGCAGAACGGCAAGTACGATATGCATGTGCTCGCGCACCATGGCATCAACGTCGCGCGACTCGGTCACGACACCTTGCTCGAATCGTTCGTGCTGCACGCGGGCAACCAGCGGCACGACCTCGACAGCCTCGCGCAGCGACATCTCGGCCATCGCAACATTGCCTACAGCGAGGTCGCGGGCAAGGGCGCCAAGCAGATTCCATTTTCCTCGGTGGCGCTCGACGACGCCACGCGCTACGCCGCCGAGGACGCCGACATCACGCTGCGTTTGCACGGGGCCTTGTGGCCCGAGCTGGAGAAAGCGCCGGGCCGGCGCTTCGTCTACGAGCACATCGAGATGCCGCTGGTGCCGGCGCTCGCCCGCATGGAGCGGGCCGGCGTCCTCATCGACGGCGAACTGCTGGCACAGCAGACGCGTGACATGCGCCGGCGCATGACCGTGCTGGTGGCTGAGGCGCATACGGCGGCCTCGCATCCCTTCAGTCTCGACTCGCCCAAGCAGCTGCAGACCATTCTGTTCGAGCAGCTGGGGTTGCCGAGTACGCACAAGACGCCGGGTGGCCAGCCCTCGACCAACGAGGAAGCGCTTGCAGAAATCGCCGATCTGCACCCGCTGCCGCGGCTGGTGCTCGACTACCGCACGCTGGCGAAACTGGTGTCGACCTATACCGAGAAGCTGCCCGCCGCGATCAACCCGCGCACGGGACGCGTGCATACCAGCTATCACCAGGCGGGCGCTGCGACGGGCCGCATGGCCTCCTCGGATCCGAACCTGCAGAACATCCCGATCAAGAGTGAGGAAGGCCGGCGCATCCGCCAGGCCTTCATCGCGCCTCCGGGTTTTGTGCTCATGGCTGCGGACTATTCGCAGATCGAGCTCAGGATCATGGCGCACCTCTCCGGCGATCCCGGCCTGCTGCAGGCGTTTCGCCACAATGTCGACGTCCATCGCGCCACGGCTGCAGAGGTCTTCGACGTCGCCCCTGAAGCGGTGGACGCGACCCAACGCCGCGCCGCCAAGGCGATCAACTTCGGGCTGATGTACGGCATGAGCGCGCACGGCCTTTCGCGCCAACTGGGCGTCGATCGGAAAATTGCGCAGGAGTACATGCAGCGCTACTTCGAGCGCTATACCGGCGTGCGCGACTTCATGGTCGCGACCCGCGAGCAGGCGCACGTCGACGGTTTTGTCGAGACCGTGTTCGGTCGACGCCTGCACCTCGACAATATCCGCTCGCGCAACGCGGCAGCCCGCGCCGGTTCCGAGCGCGCGGCCATCAATGCGCCGATGCAGGGGACAGCGGCGGACATCATCAAGCGCGCGATGATCGAGGTGGACGCGTGGTTGCTCGCGGACAAGTCGGATTCTGCACGAATGCTGATGCAGGTCCACGACGAGCTGGTCCTCGAAGTGCGCGCGGACGCGGTGGACCGGATTCGCGACGGCTTGCGCGAGCGCATGATGGGCGCGGCCGAACTGGCGGTGCCGCTTGAAGTCGACGTCGGTGTGGGCGCCAACTGGGACGCCGCGCACTGAGCATACGAGGGACCACGCTTGCCGCGCGCGAGCCCCAGACCCCGCGCTGTTGTAGGAGCGCGCTGGCGCGCGATGGCGCCATGCATGGCCGTGCCGCGTGCTCCGTTTTGCCATGACGCCATCGCGCGCGAGCGCGCTCCTACGAAGAGCGCGGATCGGGTGACAGTGAGTCAAGCGGTGCGGCGGATTTGCGGATCTGCGTGGCAGGGAGTTGAGCGGTGCGGCGAATTTGCGGATCTGGCGTCAGTTGGGCGTGGCGCAACGAGAGCCGCTTGATGCGCGAGGCTCGTGTAGGAGCGCGCTGGCGCGCGATGGCGCCATGCATGGCCGTGCCGCGTGCTCCGTTTTGCCATGACGCCATCGCGCGCGAGCGCGCTCCTACGACGGACTCGCGCGCCACGCCCTTGGCACCGTTATGTCGCAGTCGATCACGCGCGCGATCCGCCCGCCGCGATACCGCCGAACGGGCCGGAAGTTCCCTAAACGGCAGGTAAATTTTTTCGCGGGGACGGAAACTTTTGCTTCACATCGGGCGTCTTATATTCCGGATCGTGCAAGACGGTCCAGCACTCACCTCCCTGAGTGTGACCCCGAGGTTCCGGCCCCTCCCCTGGTCGGAGCCTCAACTCCGGCCCCGGGCGCTTCCCCCAAGCCCCCGGGGCTTTTCTTTGTCCTTTCCCCAGTGACGGCGCGTAGAGCATTGCTGCCGTCGGCCTGTGCCGTGCCGGCGATCGCAGGAAGGGGGTAAATCCCACACGGGATGAGGAAATTTCCTATCCCCCATCGGTGTCCGATCCCGCACAGTTGTGGCGCACCGATACGGCGCGCCGGCGGGAATCTGCGATGGGGCAGGGAAAGCGAATGCTCGCTCTCACCATGATGCTGTGGAGTGTTGCGCTCGGAGAAGGCGCCGCCGCACGCGCCGCCGATGCCGGGGATCCGGGCGCTGCCTCTGGCGGAACGCTGGTAATCCGCAAATGCACGGGAGCCGATGGCGCAGTGCGGTTCCAGTCGACAGCGTGTCCTGTTGGCAGCGCGCAGGCATGGTCACGCAGCGAGCCCATTGCGCCCCCGCCCTCCGTCAACACGACACGCGCCGCGCGCACCGAGGGCCGCGCCAGCCCCTTGCGGGGAAGGGGATACGCCTCTCGCGGTGCGAATCCCGACAATGCGTCCACGCGTCGAGCCCGGTGCGAGTCGGCACGGGCCGAAGCGGCGCGCAAGCGCGATCGCGAGTGGAACCGGCTGAAATTCGATGACCTGAGCCGTCTCGATGCCTGGGTTGTCGAGCGTTGCCGCTGACGGATCAGGTATTGGCGCTCCCACCCTCATCAAGCTCTAACGGGAGCTTTGCCGGGATTTTTGGTTCTCACCGAGCGCTGCACGCGGTTATTCGCTGCACGAATGTTCGATTCGGCGTCCGCGTCTGCGCAGTCCCGCTTGCGCGGGACCGCGGGCGAGGGACTGCGGGCCAGGTAGGCCCCCGCAACAACTCAGTTGGATCTTGCGGGTTCCGTGGCAACCGGCAACGCGGGCGCCGCCGGCGAGCGGCTGGCGATCAGCTGGAAGGCTCCGACCTTGCTGGCAAGCGTCGGATTGCCCCGCAACAGATCGATGGCGTCGCCCAGGATGCGGGCACTCTCGATCGCGAGCACGTCCGGCTTCTGATCCTCCTCGTCATCGTCGCTGGCGAGCGGACGATCGATCGCCTCAAGGCCATCGTCGATGTCGACTGTACGCTTCTCGCGTGCCACGCCGCTGTCCTCACGGGCTTTCTCGCGCGCAACTCGACGCTTCTCGATCTGGTCGCGCTCGGCCCGTCGCTCGGACTCGAGCAGGGACACCGACTTGGCTTCGCGCTGGCGACGATAGTCGTTCAGATCTTCCAGCCACCACTGGTATTCGCGATCCTTGGCCACGCGCGCCTCGTGCCGGCTTTCCAGCTGGGGCAGCAGGGCCTTGAAGTCACCGCGCCGCTCGAACTTCGCCGAGGGCACCGACGTCCAGGGCAGCGCGTTGTCGTAGGAGCTCTCACCGAACTCGCTCTCGTCCCATGTCGGGGGAAAGGCGATGTCAGGAACCACACCCTTGTGCTGGGTGCTGCCGCCATTGATGCGGAAGAACTGCGCGACCGTGAGCTTGAGTTGTCCATAGGCCGGCTTGTCATTGCGCGCCATGCGATCAAGGTCGAGCATGTTTTGCACAGTGCCCTTGCCGAACGTGGTCTCGCCGATGATCAGTGCGCGACCGTAATCCTGCAGCGCGGCTGCAAAAATCTCGGAAGCCGACGCCGACGCGCGGTCCACCATCACGGCCAGCGGGCCATCCCAGGCCACGGACGGATCCTCGTCACGATCGACCGAGATCTTGCCAGTCGCCTCGCGCACCTGCACCACCGGTCCCTTGGGAATGAAAAGACCCGTCAGCTGGGTTGCTTCCGTCAGCGAGCCGCCGCCGTTGCTGCGCAGGTCGAGCACGATGCCGGCAACGCCTTCGCCCTTGAGTTTGGTCAGCAGTCGCTCCACGTCGCGGGTGGAGGAACGGTAGTCGGATTCGCCCCGGCGCTGTCCCTCGAAATCGTGATAGAAAGTTTCGAGATCGATCAGTCCAATCCGGCGTTTGTCGGCGCCCTCGCCGATTTCGATGATGCGGCTCTTGGCGGCCTGGTCCTCGAGCTTGATGCGGTCGCGCACCAGCGAGATGCGGACCGGCTTGCCGTCAACGCCGACCGTCTTCGGCAGCACGTCAATGCGAACCGAGGTGCCCTTGCCCCCACGGATCAGCTTGACCACATCGTCGAGGCGCCAGCCGACCACGTCGACCATCGGTCCCTTTTTGTCCTGGCCCACCGCCATCACCCGGTCGCCGACCTTGAGCTGCCCACTCTTCGCGGCCGGCCCGCCCTTGACGATCTGCTGGATTGCCGTGAAGTCCTCGTCGCGCGTCAGCACCGCACCGATGCCTTCGAGCGAGAGGCTCATCAGCATGTTGAAGTTCTCGGACGTCTGCGGTGCCAGATAGCCGGTGTGCGGCTCGATCGAGGTCGCGTAGGCGTTGAGGAAACTCTGGAAAATGTCCTCACTGTTGACCTCGTCCAGTCTCCGGTCGAACGTGCGGTAGCGCTTGCCGAGCAGCTCGCGGATTTCCTTGTCGCTGCGCACGACGGGCTCGGCGGCAACCACCACGCCCTTTTCGTCGAGCTTTTCCGCGACCTTGGCGTCGACCGGCTTGGGTGCGAGCCGCAGCCGCAGCCAGTCGTTCTTGATGCGTTTGCGCCAGATCTCGTCGAGATCCGCGCGGGAACTGGCCCACTGGGCCTTGTCACGTCCGAACGCATACTGCTCGTTCTCGTTGAAGCTGAAGCCACGGTCGAGCAGGGCCTGGGCGTGCGCGTAGCGCTCGTGTGCACGCTTGAGATACACCCGGAAAATGTCGAACGGAGCCTCAAGGTCGCCATTGAGCGCTTCCTCGCCGTCGTAGATGGCGTCGTCCAGCGTCGTGCCGTACTTCGCCTCGAATCCGGCGATATCGCTGGCGAGGAAAACGGTGCGCTCGCCGTCGAGCGACTTCAGGTACTGCTCGAGGATACGGCGACTCATCGCGTCGTCGAGCGGCACGCGACGGTAGTGGAAGCGGGTCAGAAACCGCGTCGCGAACAATGCTGCCTCGGCCTGGGAGCGGGACATGCTGAGCGGCTCCCGCTCGGCAACCGGAGTTGCCTGTCCGGCGCCCGCCAGAAGTACAGCGCCTGCCAGCAGCAACAACCAGGTCTTTCGCATCACGGTCATCGAAAACTCCCACCAGCGGCTGCCGGCTTCAGAAAAAGCATCCTATCGCGCCGCAGTGCGAAGACGCTGTATGCAAGCGGTCAATTCAGGGGCGGGAATCGGCGGATACCGTCCGGCGGTCGGATGTCGCAGCGCCACTCCTCATCGACCGCCTGCCATCGCGATGGTTCACACCGCGTAGTTTGCAATCCGGAAACATGATGGGATGTGCTGCAACACGGACACTCAGAGCGCTGCCACTCCCGCGGCGTGGGCCTGTTGATCCGCGTGGTACGAGGAGCGCACCAGCGGACCGGACGCGACGTGCTGGAAGCCGAGACCCATGCCGAATGTCTCAAGCTCCGCGAATTCCTCCGGCGTCCAGTAGCGGATAACCGGATGGTGATGGCGCGAAGGTTGCAGATACTGGCCAATGGTCACCATGTCGACATCGTGGGCCCGAAGATCTGCCAGCGCCTCGCCGACCTGCTCGCGCTGCTCGCCAAGGCCGAGCATGATGCCGGACTTGGTGGGAATGCCCGGATGTTGCGACTTGAACTCACGCAGCAGGCGCAGTGACCAGTCGTAATCCGCGCCTGGGCGTACTTCACGATAGAGCGGTCGCACGGTTTCGAGATTGTGGTTGAAGACATCCGGCGGATCGGCGGCCAGCGCCTCGAGCGCGCGCTCCATGCGGCCGCGGCCCCGGAAATCGGGCGTGAGGATCTCGATGCGGATGGCAGGGCTGGCGGCGCGGACGGCGCGGATGCAGGCGGCGAAGTGCGCAGCACCGCCGTCGGCCAGGTCGTCGCGATCGACCGACGTGATCACCACGTAGCGCAGGCCCATGTCGGCGATGGTTTCCGCGAGATGCGCGGGTTCCGAGGTATCCGGCGGCTTGGGCCGGCCATGCGCCACGTCGCAGAAACTGCAGCGCCGCGTGCAGACCTCACCCAGCACCATGAAGGTTGCGGTGCCCTTGCCGAAACACTCGTGGATGTTGGGGCAGGAGGCTTCCTCGCACACGGTGACGAGTCGATTGGCGCGCAGGCGCGCCTTGAGTTTGGCGACCGCGTTGCCCGGCGGAATGCGCACGCGGATCCAGGACGGCTTGCGCTGCAGCGGCTGCGATGCGTCGAAGGTAACGGGGTTGCGTGCGATTTTCGCGTCGCCCGTCTGCCGCGCACCCGGCACCAGCGCAGGCGGTGCGAGAACCGTGAGCGGAATGGTTCGGGAAGCGGGTTCGGTCATGGCATGAGGTCGGGGAAATTATCGGCGGGAGCGGCCGCAATGGACGTGAAACGGAACTGCGTCGACAGCGCGCGCACGAGTGCGGACTTGACGGCATCAAGGTCTGAAGGCCCGCCCAAGTCTAGCATCGAGGTCACACGCAGCCCCTGGAAACCGCACGGATTTATGCGCTGGTACGGCGAGAGATCCATCGCGACGTTGAAAGCAAGACCGTGAAAGGTGCATCCGCGTCGGACACGGATTCCGAGCGCCATGATCTTGGCGTCGCCCACGTACACGCCAGGTGCGCCGCTGCGGCGAGCGCCTTCGATATTCCATTCGCCGAGCACGTCGATGATCGCCTCTTCAATGCGATGCACGAACTCGCGCACGCCGATGCCAAGCCGGCGCAGATCAAGCAGTGGATAGGCCACCAGCTGCCCGGGACCGTGATAGGTCACCTGACCGCCGCGATCGACCTTGATGACCGGAATGTCGCCCGGCGCCAGAACGTGCTCGGGTTTGCCCGCCTGACCGAGCGTGAACACGGCCGGATGCTCAAGCAGCCAGATCTCATCGCGGGTTGAATCCCCGCGCGCATCGGTGAACGCCTGCATGGCGCGCCACACGGTTTCGTAGTCGCGCAGGCCAAGGTCCCGAATCACGCAACGGGTTTCCGCGCGCGTGGCGGGTGCGCCGTGCTGTGCGTCCGGCGTTCCGCTTGCCGCGAGTCCGGCCGTGCTCAGAGCGTCCACTTGATCGCAGGATGCCCCCGCAGCGACTCATGCAACGCCTCGAGCTTCTCGCGCGATCCGCACAGAAAGCTCGCGCTGACCGAACGGAACTTTCCGCCTGAAGAGCGCTTTTCGGCAGGGTCACGTTGCACGCGCTCGAGCGCATGCCGGCGCAGTTCCGCGTCGATCAGAGCCAGCAGGTCGGTGTCGGCTTCGCCCATGACCGTGACATCGAACAGACCGGGAAACTGGAAGCCCGCAGCGGCCTCCGCGAGGGGATCGGGAAGCTCACTCATGGCGCCGCGAATTCCAGGACGCAGGGAGATGGCATCAGTCCTTTTCCCACCACAGGCGCGCGGAGTCCCACATCCGGCCCATGAAACCGGCCTCGGGATATTCATCCAGCGCGATCAGCGGTGTCGAGAGCACTTCCTGGTCGCCCAGCATCACGCTCAGTGTCCCTACCTTTGCGCCCTTGCGTATGGGCGCCAGCAGCGGCTTGGGCACGTTCATCTGCGCCTTGAGACGCGGATAAGCGCCGCGCGGAATGGTGACCAGTGCCGCACGGGCGACCCCGAGCCGGGCGACATCGGTCGCGCCCTTGAACAGGGGCGGAGACGCGACCACGGCGCCCGGTGCATACAGCTGGTGGGACTCGAAGAACCGGAAACCGTAATTGAGCAGCGCGAGGTTGCCGTCCTCCCGCATCTTGAAGCCATCCTTCTGGCGGGTCGCGGCGATGCCCATCACCACGGAGATCAGGCGCGTGTCGCCGCGCTTGGCGGAGGCGGCGAGACAGTAGCCGGCAGCCGAAGTGTGTCCGGTCTTGATGCCGTCGACCGAGGGATCCTTCCACAGCAGGTTGTTGCGGTTGTACTGGCGGATACCGTTGTAGGTGTATTCCTTGACCTTGTAGAGCGCGTAATGATCCGGAAAGTCGCGGATGAGCGCGCGCGAGAGCAGGGCGATGTCGTGCGCGCTGCTGTGATGGCCGGGTGCGCTCAGGCCGTGGGCGTTCTCGAAGTGCGTATGCGTGAGCCCCAGCCGCTGCGCGGTCTGATTCATCAGCGCCACGAACGTCTCTTCGCTGCCGGCGACGTGTTCGGCCAGCGCGATGGCCGCATCGTTGCCGGACTGGATCACCAGACCCTTGAGCACGTCCTCAAGCGGCACGCGCGAATTGACCGCGAGCGCGCTGAAGGAGCCGTCGGTGCCGGCGCCGCCCTGGCGCCAGGCGTTCTCGCTGATCGCCACCTCGTCGGTCGCCTTGATCTTGCCGTGCTTGAGCTCGGCTGCGACCACATAGCCGGTCATGACCTTGGTGATGCTGGCGGGCTCGACTTCCTCGTCGATGTTCTCTCCGGCCAGCACCTGGCCCGACGCGGCATCCATCAGCAACCATGCCCTGGCTCCCGCGGGCGTGGGCGGCGGTGGCACCGGCTGCGAGGCGGGGACGGCGGCGGGCGCGGGCACCGGCAGCGACTGGGCGGCGAGTGGCGCCTGCAGCAGGCCCGTCGCCAGAAGGACGGCACAGCCCGCGCTCGTGAAGGTATTCCACCGCATGTTCGATTCCTCGTTTCTGTTTCAGGTCCGCCCGCTGTGGCAGGCCGGACCGAATGGGAAGGGGTTGCCGGCCGTGCCGGCAAATGGTTCAGCGCACGCGCACGCCCGTCAGACCCAGGCTGCGCAGACGACGTTCAATCGCTCCGAACTCCGCATCGCCGGCAATGGGTCCGATCCCGACCCGGTGCAGCACGCGGCTGCCGTCGGGCGAATCGATCCGCACCGGACCGATGCCGGCATCCTGCAGGCGATCGCGCAGTCGATGCGCATTGGCGATCGAGGCGAACGATCCTACCTGCAGATAGCCGCCGATGCGCGGGTCCGCGTCGCGGTCCTGGCGTTCATTGCGGTCGTTTCGTCTGTGGACCGCGGGAGTCCTGGCTGAGCTCGGCTCAGCCCGTGCCGGTGTGGCTGCGCTGCGCGCGACCGACGCGCGGCCGGATCGCCCACGTGGACCGATCGTCTCGACCTCGACCCGCGCGGTCCCGGTGCGATCCACACCGAGCTTGATCGCGGCAGCGTATGAGAGGTCAATGATGCGTCCGGGATGAAACGGTCCCCGGTCGTTGACCCGCACCACGAGGCTGCGACCGTTGTCGAGATTGTGCACCCGCACGAATGCAGGCAGCGGCAGCGACTTGTGGGCGCCGGTGTAGGTATACATGTCGTAAGGTTCCCGACTCGAAGTCAGGCGGCCATGGAACTTGGTGCCATACCAGGAGGCCAGTCCGCGTTCGCGATAGCGTCGGGCTGCGGACTCGCTCATCACCTCGTAGGTACGCCCCAGCACGGTATACGGGGACTTGTTGCCGTATCGCGCCAGCGGCTCGTCACGCGGCACTGGCTCGGGAATGCGGCTGACATCCGGCACGCTGGCGGGCGCACTGTCGCGCACGGAATTGAAGTCGACCGGAGGCGAAGGTCGGGGCGGCGTGCTGGCGCGATGCTCCGAGCGGGTTGCCGGAGGCTGGTGCACTTTCCCGGGTTTGCGCGGTGCTGCGCAGCCCGCAACGAGCAGCAGCGCGAGCGCGGCTGCCATCGCCGCACGCCCCTGCGCCCAGCTCACGCGCCCTCGGCTCCCGCCTTGATTTCCTGCGCCAGCTGGTACACGGCGAGGCTGTACATGGGACTGCGGTTGTAGCGTGAGATGACGTAGAAATTCTGGTGCGTGATCCAGTATTCCTTGCCCTGCGCGCCGTCCAGTTCCACGAGGTTCGAGGGCGTCGAGTCCGCCAGTGGCTCGCTTGCGCTGTAGCCCAGGCCACGGAGCTGGCCGACGGTCATGGTCGGCTCGAGTCCCTCGCGGGTGACGGTCGTGGCGTCGTTGCGGGCGCTGGCGCGATGCACCACGGACTCACCGGACACCCAGCCATGCTCGATGAAGTAATTGGCGATTGACGCGAAAATGTCGGGCTTGGACGACCACAGGTCGATGGATTCGTCCTGATCGGCGTCCACACCCCACTCGGCGAAGCTGGTGGGCATGAACTGGCCCCAGCCCATGGCTCCCGCGTAGGAGCCCTTCAGCTGATCGATCGGCTGGGGAAATGAGCGCGCCGGCAAGCTGAGAAGCTGCTCGAGTTCGCCGCGGAAGAACGGCGCGCGCTTGGGATAGTGGAAAGCGAGCGTGGCCAGCGCATCGAGCACCCGGTAGCTGCCGGTGTTCTTGCCGTAGCTCGTTTCAACGCCGATGATCGCGACGATGATCTCGACCGGCACGCCGTAGCGCTTCGCCGCGGACTCGAGTTGCGCACGGTTCGCGCGCAGGAACTCGACACCGCCGCGAATGCGCGCATCGTTGATGAAGATCGGACGATAGTCGCGCCACGGCTTGCCCTCGGCCGGACGCGTGATGGCGTCGATAATGCTCTGCTGGTAGCGCGCACCGTCGAGGATTTGATTGATGGCGGCTTCGCTGCGATCGGCCCGACCGGGGCCGAGTTTTGCAGCCAGCGCGCGCGCGAACGCGAACTGGCCCGGATGCGTTTCGCCGGGCAGCAGTGCGGGCAGGGCTTCGACCGGTGGCGACACGGTCGCTGCCGGCGTGCCGGGCTGCGCGCGCGGCGCAGCGTTCACCGCTGGCGTGGCGATCGCCGCTGGTGCTGTCGCAGCGGTGGGACTCGCGGCGGACCCGCGCCCGGCAGCGAGCGCGTCATCGCGCATGCCTCCGGTGCTGGCGGCGCAGGAGGAAAGCAGGGGTACGATCGAGAGCAGCAGCAACGCAGTGAGTCTTTTCATCGCGCAATTCTAGCTTGCACCGAAGGGACGTCGACGGCCAGTGGAAAGCAGCACCCCAACGTGCGCTCAAACTCGCCCAGCGCGTTCCGCTTGAAGCCTGGCTGGCGTCTGCGCCCAACGTCCGGCCCACACAGCCCTGGCCACGCGTTCGGTGTCGCGCGCGGGCAGTGCAGCGCAAGCGCTGTTGGGAGGTTTGGCAAGCAGGCGTCCCTGCCGCAGCAATCCGGCCCGGCCATCCGCGGCCGGGCGTTCGAGTCAGCGCGCGACACTGCCGCGGCACCGTTCGCTTCTCCGCTTCACCCTCCCCATTTGCGGAGCGGCGGCGGGCGACCGCAAAGGCCCGCAGGGTCGCGCTCATGGATGAGCGCAACGACGGCGCTCGCACAGGGATGTGCGATCGCCGGCGCCCGGGCGCTCGACGTGTACCCCTCGCCGTGCAACGCACGGCGAGGGGGCGCGAGCACGGGGCGCGTCTCTCTTTGGTTACTTTCTCTTGCGCGATCAAGAGAAAGTG
>JBBQNY010000009.1:0-39663 GCA_038330365.1 Lysobacterales bacterium
GTCACGGTCTACGACACCGACGAGGAGGCCTTTGCGATCTGGCGTGATGTGGTGGGTCTGCCGACCGAGCGTATCATCCGTATCGGCGACAACAAGGGAGCGCCCTACGCCTCCGACAACTTCTGGCAGATGGCCGATACCGGCCCATGCGGCCCGTGCTCTGAAATCTTCTACGACCATGGCGCGGAAATTCCCGGTGGACCTCCGGGTAGTGCGGATGAGGACGGCGATCGCTACATCGAGATCTGGAACAACGTCTTCATGCAGTTCGATCGCCAGGCCGATGGCACCTTGCTGCCATTGCCGGCACCGTGCGTCGACACGGGCATGGGCCTCGAGCGCCTCGCCGCCGTGTTGCAGCATGTGCATTCGAACTATGAGATCGACCTTTTTCAGCACCTCATAGCCGCGGCTGCGCGCGCCACGGAGACCGAAGATCACGATAACAAGTCGCTGCGGGTCCTCGCCGATCACATCCGCGCCAGCGTGTTCCTCATCATCGATGGCGTGCTGCCCTCGAACGAGGGTCGAGGCTACGTGCTGCGCCGGATCATCCGGCGTGCGCTGCGGCATGGCTGGATGCTGGGCGTGCGCAAACCGTTCTTCACGAAACTGCTGCCTTCCCTGGTTGAAGTGATGGGCGATGCGTATCCGGAACTGAAGGCGCAGCAGAAGCATGTCGATCGCGTACTCGCAGGGGAGGAATCCCGCTTTGCGGAGACGCTCGACCAGGGCATGCGTCTGCTGGATGGATTGATCGCGGAGCACGGCGCGATCGCAGGCGATGCGGTATTCAAGTTGTACGACACATATGGTTTTCCAGTCGACCTCACCGCGGACATCGCGCGCGAGCGCGGCGTGCCGGTGGACATGGAAGGATTTGAGGTCGCGATGAATCGCCAGCGTGAGCGCGCGCGGGAGGCGAGCCGTTTCGGCGCCGGCAGTGCGCTGCCGGGTGAGGATATCCGCAAGCTGGCTCCCACTTCGTTCGGCGGCTACGACGCTCTTGCACACGCCTCGGCACAGATCCTTGGACTCATGCGCGAAGGCGATAGCGTGCAGGCGGCGGGGGAGGGCGAGCGTGTCACCGTCATTCTCGACAGCACGCCCTTCTACGCGGAATCCGGTGGTCAGCAGGGTGACCGCGGCACGCTCTCGAGCGGCGATTCGCAATTTGAAGTTGAAGACACCGTCAAGATCGCGGGACAATTCCACGGGCACGCGGGCGTCGTCCGCACGGGCCGGCTGAAGGTAGGCGACCGCGTCGAAGCGCAGGTCGACGACGTGCGGCGACAGGCGATCGTCCTCAACCATTCCGCCACACACTTGCTGCATGCAGCCTTGCGCAAGGTTCTGGGCACGCACGTGCAACAGAAAGGCTCGCTGGTTGCTCCGGACCGGTTGCGTTTCGACTTCTCGCACTTTGAACCCGTGGATGCGGCGGCGCTGACGTGCGTGGAGACGATGGTGAACGACGAGATCCGCGCCAACCACGCGGCTGAGGTCCATCACATGGGCATGCAGGAGGCGCTCGACTTCGGGGCCATGGCGCTGTTCGGTGAAAAATACGGCGAAGACGTACGCGTGCTGCGAATGGGCGGGTTCTCGACCGAACTCTGCGGCGGCACGCATGTGGCTCGCACCGGAGATATCGGTGTGTTCCGCATCGTTTCTGAAACAGGCATCGCATCCGGCGTCCGACGCATCGAGGCCGTGAGCGGTGCGGGTGCGCTGGAGTGGATTCGAACGCGCGACGAGGCCCTCGATGCTGCCAGTCGTCTACTCGATACGCGTCCCGAGGATCTGCCCGCCAAGTTGCGCCACCTGCTTGAGCGGCAACGTTCGGTCGAGAAGGAGTTGGACACCCACCGTGCAAGCGGCGCCCGTGCGCTGCTGGAGTCCGCCCTCGGTCAGGCCAAGCCGATCGGCGACGTTTCGGTGCTGGCCATACGGCTCGACGGCATGGATGCCAAGGCGCTGCGTGATGCGGTCGACTACGCCCGCGGCAAACTCGGCAACGCGGTGGTCCTCCTCGCCAGCGGACAGTCCGGAGGCAAGGCTGCACTGGCTGCCGGTGTTTCCGGGAATGCGCTCGGCAAGGTCAAAGCCGGCGAACTGCTGGCGCATGCAGCGAGCGCAATCGGGGGCAAAGGCGGCGGGCGACCTGACCTCGCGCAGGGAGGAGGCGAGGATTCGCCGGCGCTCGATGAATTGCTGGTCACGATCCCCGGGTGGGTGAGAGAGCGGCTCCAATCGTAGGGAACCACGCCTGCCGTTTTCGTAATCATGCCGCCGACGGGGCACCGTTCAGAGAGTCCCCAGCAATGGCCCGATTGCGTCGTTGCGGGTTTGGCGTGCAGTGTTCAGCGATTCGTTGCCAATGTCGCGGAACCGCACGCCGTGCCCCGTTTTCGCACGACCCGCCAGCGCCGCGAATCTGACGTGCGCCCGGCGATTCCGGCAGTGCCCGTCTTGAGTGTCCGTGACTTCCAGCACCCCGCGAAATTCGTTTCGTGCCCTAAGGTATTGGAGATGGCCCGCGACCAGCAGGACTTGACCGGCAAGTCGAGTCATTCATAGTTGTGTCGAGCTTGCTCCCGATTGTGTCGCGGGACTAGCATGGGCCGAAGCGCCGAAGGGATTGTCGGTGGGGCGAAAGCAAGACGCGCCGTGCGTTCACGGCAGGACCAACCCGGGAGGAAGCCCGGGAGGATCTGGACATTCTGAGCAAGGAGAACAGCGCGCATGCTGATTCTGACTCGTCGGGTCGGTGAGACCCTGATGATTGGCGACAACGTCACCGTGACCGTACTTGGCGTCAAGGGCAACCAGGTACGCATCGGGATCAATGCACCCAAGGACCTTCCGGTCCATCGGGAAGAAATCTACCAGCGCATCCAGCGCGAACAGGCCGGAGGCGCTGCACACACTCCGGAACCGCGAGTGCAGCACGACGAGGACTGAACAACCGTCGTTGCTACGGGTGTGCTGAGCTGCAGTGGGTTCCCTGAAGGTTTTGTCAGGCTGAGTTGTTTGCGGCGAGGCAGGGCCTCCGTTAACCTTGCGCGTTCGCCGGTAGAGCCTTGCATGACTGTTGCGGGTTGAGAGTCGGCGTTGGCGTGTCACTGGCGCGCACTGGATCGAACGCTTGCCACGGATGCCCGGGCCGGCGTATGACCGAGGCAAGCCTGCTCGCCACAGCGCGACACCGAAACAAGGCAGCACCAAACGGAGAGATGCCCGAGAGGCTGAAGGGGCTCCCCTGCTAAGGGAGTATTGGGTTTATAGCCTGATCGAGGGTTCGAATCCCTCTCTCTCCGCCATCAACGCCAAGGCGTTGACGGGGTGGACGCGCGTTGCCAGAATGAGCGGCTTCGTGACGGAGTTCCATCCGCAAGGAGACGGGCCGGTTTCTTCGAGGCCTGCGTGTGCAACGACCGCCGAGACGCGGGGTCGTTTGTCACACTGAACTTGCAATCAAAGCGCCCGTAGCTCAGTTGGATAGAGTACCAGGCTACGAACTTGGTGGTCGGGAGTTCGAATCTCTCCGGGCGCGCCATAAAAACCCAGAAGGGTCAGTGAGTTACGCTCACTGGCCCTTCTGCTTTTCCGGCCCCGCGCACTCCTTCGACATGTTCTGTGACAGTGCCCACTTTTCGCACCGCTACGAAGGCCATGAAACACAACAACGTCTGTGTCCCGCAATGACCTTGAATTGCCAGCGGCTATGCGCAGCTGGAGGATGCACGAAGGCTCCTGCTCGAACTGCGCCTTGATCGGCTCGGCCAGCTCTGCTTTCACCTTCGGCGCTGCCCGCGTCGCGCGTTAGTGCACGGCTCGCCTCGGTACCGCGAATTACCGGCACAGCCGGCTAATCGATACCTCGACGCCATCGTCTCTCTGTCCCTGACGGATCGCCTCGATCACGTTTTGTCCTTGCCCATCAGGGGCTGAAATTTTTCTCGGGCGCGTAACTCCGGTATCGACTGGCAAGCTGAATGGCTCGCTCAGGGTCCGCAGTCGATCCGTTCCATGCTGTGATCGCAGCGACCTGGTCTTAACCGAGCAAGGCCTAGAGTTGCAACGTGCCCTGCTGCCGAGACCGTGACCGGTCGCGGGCATCAATCAGGATCCAGGGAGTCATCATTGAGCCGATCCACCGCCGCGTCCGATGCGCTCGTCCTTTTTGGCGCCACTGGCGACCTGGCGTACAAGAAGATCTTTCCTGCGCTGCAGGCGCTGGTCATGGCCGGCGAGCTGGATATGCCGGTAATCGGCGTCGCTCGTGCCGGCTGGAATGTGGACCAGCTGCGTGAGCGCGTCCACGCCAGCCTGGAGGATGCCGGTGAGATCGATGAAGCGGCCTTCAGCAAGCTCGCCGCGCAACTGCGATACGTCGACGGCGACTACAAGGATCCGGAGACGTTCCAGCGCCTCAGGCAGGCGCTCGACGATGTGTCGCGACCCTTGCATTACCTCGCCATCCCGCCCTCGTTGTTCGCTGTCGTGGTGCAGTCGCTGGGCAGTTGCGGCTGCGCCAACAACGCCCGGGTGGTTGTGGAAAAACCCTTCGGTCGCGATCTGGCCTCCGCGCGGGCGCTGAACAAGGTCCTGCACTCGGTCTTCGCCGAGCACGCAATCTTCCGCATCGATCACTACCTCGGCAAGGAGGCAGTGCGGAACCTGATGTATTTCCGGTTTGCCAACGCATTCCTGGAGCCGGTCTGGAATCGCGACCACGTCGACAACATCCAGATCACACTGGCTGAGCACTTCGGGGTACAGGGTCGTGGCAGTTTCTACGATGGCGTTGGCGCGATCCGCGACGTGGTGCAGAACCACATGCTGGAAGTTGTCGCCTTGCTGGCAATGGATGCACCGGTCGGCGACGACGCCGATACGATCCACGCGGAGAAGTTGCGCCTGTTCAGGGCGATGCGGCCGCTGCAGCCAGGAAACGTTGTGCGTGGGCAGTTCCGTGGCTATCGCGACGAGAAGGGCGTGGCGAAAGATTCAAATGTCGAGACCTTCGCCGCGCTGAAGCTGCAGATCGACACCTGGCGTTGGGCCGGGGTGCCATTTTATCTTCGCGCGGGCAAGCGCCTGCCGATTACCGCGACGCAGGTGATGGTCGACCTGAAATCGCCGCCGCTGCCGATCTTCAAACAGGACCAGCCCGAGGGCATGCAGCATGCCCATAGCAACTATTTCAGGTTCCGTCTCAGCCCGGAAGTCGTCATCGCCGCCGGCGCACGGGTCAAGCGCTCGGGCGATGCGATGCGCGGAGAAGACGTGGAGCTGATCGCCCGCCACCAGCAGACCCCTGACGCTCAGCCGTACGAACGTCTGCTGGGCGAGGCGCTGGCCGGGGCCGGGGACGCAACGCTGTTCACCCACGCCGAGGCGGTCGAGGAAGCCTGGCGCGTGGTGGATCCTGTGCTTGACCTGCCCGAGCCCGTGGAAACCTACGCCCAGGGCAGTTGGGGCCCCGATGATGCAGGCAAACTCGTCACTGGCGCCGGGGGCTGGCACGATCCCAAGCCCGAGCGGAGCACGCCGTGTTGAGTCATGACCTGTATGCCATCACTTTCCGTTCCCGGGCTTCGCGATCAAATCCCCTGAATCCGCGCCGTATCCCGCCGGTGTGGCGCACGCCATCGGCCAAGGAATCGACATGAACCACAACCTGCAGCAACTCCGCGCCACCGGCCAGAGCCTGTGGCTGGATAACATCACCCGCACCCTGCTCGACGACGGCACGCTGGCGCGTTACATCGCCGACTACGGAATCACGGGGCTTACATCGAATCCCACCATCTTCGAGCATGCCATCGGCGGCAGCGACGCCTACGATTCCGCGATCGGGCAAAAGGCCGTCGCGGGCTTCGACCAGGAAGCGCTGTTCGTGGAACTTGCCCTGGAGGACCTGCGCCGTGCGGCGCGGATGTTCGAGCCCGCGCACAAGGCGAGCGACGGCGTGGACGGCTGGGTTTCGATGGAGTTGTCGCCGTTGCTGGCCGCTGATACTGCCGGCAGCATCGCGGCTGCGGCACGCATCCACACCCAGGCCGATTGCGAAAACCTCTACATCAAGATTCCGGGCACGCCCGAGGGGGTGCCCGCGATCGAGGAATCGATCTACAACGGCGTCCCGATCAACGTCACCTTGCTGTTCTCCACCGAGCAGTACCTCGCCGCCGCGCAGGCCTACCTGCGCGGGATCGAGCGCAGGATCAAGGCGGGTCGCGACCCGGTGGTGTCATCCGTGGCATCGTTGTTCGTCAGTCGCTGGGACAAGGCGATCGCCGACAGCGCTCCGGAGGAATTGCACAACAGGCTCGGTTTGGCGGTGAGTCGCCAGGCCTATCGCGCCTATCGCGAGCTGCTGGCATCCGAACGCTGGCAGAAGCTCGCCGCTGCAGGTGCGCAGCCGCAGCGTCTGCTTTGGGCCAGCACCAGCGCGAAGGATCCGAAGGCGCCCGACACGCTGTATGTCGCGGCTTTGGCTGCGCCCGATACCGTGGACACGATCCCGGAGAAAACCCTGCATGCATTCGCCGATCACGGCAAGGTTGAAAGCGTTCTTGAATCGGACGATGCGACGAACGTGCTGGAACCGTTCACCGATGCGGGCATCGACATCGACGCTCTGGCTGCGCAATTGCAACGCGAAGGGGCACAGTCTTTCGTCGAATCCTGGCAACAGCTGATGCAAAGCATCGGCGAAAAGACCAAGCGGCTGGCATGAGCAAAACGCAAATGCGGGATGGCCTGCCAGCGGCTGATACGGTCGCGGCGGATTCGAGCCTGCCGCTGGACAGAAGACCGCAATGGCAGGCACTGCTCCAGCACGCGCGCACAACGGCAGAGCGCTCGCTGCGCGACCTGTTTGGCGCCGACCCGGATCGCGGCGAGCGCCTGTGTGTCGAGGCTGCGGGCCTGTATCTGGATTACTCCAAGCAGCGGGTGGGCGACGACACGCTGCACCTGCTCCTGGAAATGGGCGAGGCCTGTGGTTTGAGTGCTGCGATCGAGGCGATGTTTGCGGGCGCACACATCAACACGACCGAAGACCGGCCCGCCTTGCACATTGCCCTGCGCGCACCCGCTCGCGCACGCATCGAAGTCGATGGCGTGGATGTCGTGCCCGCGGTGCATGCGGTGCTCGACAGGATGTCGGCGTTCGCCGACAAGGTGCGCGACGGCCACTGGACAGGCGCCACGGGCAAGCACATCCGCAATGTCGTCAATATCGGCATCGGCGGCTCGGACCTCGGCCCGGTGATGGCCTACGAGGCCTTGCGCCACTACAGCGATCGCGAACTGCAGCTGCGTTTCATCTCCAATGTCGACCCGACCGATTTCTTCGAGGCCACACTTGATCTCGATCCGGCCGAGACGCTTTTCATCATCTGCTCGAAGACCTTCACCACGCAAGAAACATTGACCAACGCCCATGCGGCACGCGAATGGTGCCTGCATGCGCTTGGCGAGGAATCCACCGTCGCCAGGCAGGCGGTCGCCCGACATTTCGTCGCGGTGTCGACCAACGCCGAGGGCGTGCGCGAGTTCGGCATCGACCCGGAAAACATGTTCGTCTTCTGGGACTGGGTCGGCGGGCGCTATTCGATGGAATCGGCGGTTGGCCTGTCGACGATGATCGCGATCGGGCCGGCGCATTTTCGGGACATGCTGTCCGGTTTTCATGCGATGGACCAGCATTTCCGCGACACGCCGTTCGAGCGCAACCTCCCGGTGTTGATGGGGCTGATCGCGATCTGGAACAACGACTTCCTGGGCGCCGACACCGTGGCCGTACTGCCATACGCGCAGTACCTCAAACGCTTCCCCGCCTATTTGCAGCAACTGGCGATGGAGAGCAACGGCAAATCCGTCACCCGCGACGGCGAGCGCATCGAGGTGCCCACCGGACCAATCTACTGGGGCGAGCCCGGCACCAACGGACAGCATTCGTTCTACCAGTTGCTGCATCAGGGTACGCGGCTGGTGCCTTGCGATTTCATTGGTTTCTGCCAGCCGTTGAACGGCTTCGATACGCAACACGATCTGCTGATGGCGAATCTGTTCGCACAGGGCGAAGCACTGGCTTTCGGCAAGGATGCGGACGCAGTTCGCGCGGACGGCACGGACGATGCGGTTGTGCCGCACCGCGTGTTCGACGGCAACCGTCCCAGCAGCACCCTGCTGGCCGACCGTCTGACCCCGCGCAGCCTCGGCGCACTGGTTGCGTTGTACGAACACAGCGTTTTCGTCCAGGGCACGATCTGGAACATCGACAGCTTCGATCAATGGGGCGTGGAGCTCGGCAAGCAGCTGGCGAAAGCCACCGAGGAAGAGCTGGCCAACGCCGATGCACCTGAGCTTGACCACGACAGCTCCACCAACGCCCTGATCCGACACTACCGCCAGCGACGCGTGCAAAAGAACGGCGATGCGGCCTGATCGGGCCGCCGTGCCGACGCACCAACGCAAGGAGATCCGATGACGAATCCAATCGACCAACGCTGCATCGACACACTGCGCTTCCTGGCCGTGGACATGGTGCAGAAGGCCGACAGTGGCCATCCCGGCCTGCCGCTGGGCGCCGCGCCGATGGCCTACGTCTTGTGGCAGCGTTTCCTCAAGTTCAGCCCGCGCAATCCGGACTGGTCTGATCGTGACCGCTTCGTGCTGTCGGCCGGCCACGGCTCGGCGCTGCTTTACGCGCTGCTGCACATGACCGGTTACGACGTCACGCTCGGTGACATCAAGCAGTTCCGGCAGTGGGGGAGCAAGACGCCCGGCCATCCTGAGCGCAAGCACACGCCGGGCGTGGAAGTCACCACTGGACCGCTGGGGCAGGGTTTCGCCAACGCGGTCGGCATGGCCATCGCCGAGGCGCAACTGGCCGCGCGCTACAACCGTCCCGGACACACCGTCGTCGACCATCGCACCTGGGTGCTGGCCAGCGACGGCGACCTGATGGAAGGCGTCTGTGCGGAGGCGGTGTCGTTGGCCGGGCACCTGCAACTGGGCAAGCTCAACTGCCTGTACGACGACAACTTCGTGACCCTGGCTGCGGGCACCGACATGACGTTTACCGAGGACCGCGGCGCGCGCTTCGCGGGCTGCGGCTGGCATGTGCAACATGTCGCCGACGGCAACGATGTCGAGGCGATCGATGGCGCGCTCAGGGCTGCGCGCGACGAAACCGCCCGGCCGTCGCTGGTGGTCGTGCATACCCATATCGGTTACGGCTCTCCCGAGCAGGACAGTTACAAGGCCCATGGCTCGCCGTTGGGCGAAGAGGCAGTGCGCAAAACCAAACGGAACCTCGGCTGGCCGGTCGAGCCGAGTTTCCTGGTGCCCGAAGAGGCACGCGAACACATGCGCGAACCCGGTGAGAATGGCGCCGCCGAGGAGCAGGAGTGGGAGCAGCGCTTCAAGGCCTATGCGCAGGCCGAACCGGCGCGCGCCGCCGAGTTCCAGCGCAGCCTCCATGGCGGCCTGCCGGACGACTGGGACGCCGATATCCCGGTATTCCCGGTCGACAGCAAGGGCATGGCTACGCGCGCGGCTTCGGGCAAGGTGATCAATGCCATCGCGCCAAAACTGCCGCAACTCACCGGCGGTTCGGCCGACCTGGATCCTTCGACCAAGACTGCGATGAAGGGCCTGGGCGACTTCAATCCGGTACCCGATGGCGACGCTGACGACGACGACCGGCAGGGCTCGGACGGCGGCGGCTGGAGCCACGCCGGCCGCAACCTGCACTTCGGTGTGCGCGAACACGCCATGGGCTCAATCGCCAATGGATTGGCCGCTCACGGTGGCTGCATGCCGTTCACTGCGACCTTCCTGGTGTTCGCTGACTACATGCGTCCACCAATGCGGCTGGCCGCCTTGTCAAAACTGCATGTGATCCACGTGTTCACTCACGACAGCATCGCAGTGGGCGAGGACGGGCCAACCCATGAACCCGTCGAGCAGATCGCCAGCCTGCGCGCCATTCCGGACCTGACCGTCATCCGTCCCTGCGACGCCAATGAAACCGCGGTGGCGTGGCGGGTCGCAATCGAAATGCGCGAGCGGCCCGTGACCCTGGTGTTCAGTCGCCAGGACGTGCCGACCCTGGACCGCGGCACGCTGGCTTCCGCCGACGGTCTTCGCCGCGGCGCCTACGTGCTCAGCGATATGCTCGCCGACGAGGCCGCGCCAGCGTTGATCCTGATCGCGACTGGCTCGGAAGTGCATCTCATCGTGGAGGCGGCAAATCGCCTGGGCGGGGAGGGCGTGTCGGTGCGCTGTGTGTCGATGCCAAGCTGGGAATTGTTCGAGGCGCAATCGGACGAATATCGCGAAAGTGTGCTGCCTGCGTCGGTCACCGCGAGGTTGGCGGTGGAAGCCGGTGTGTCCCAGGGCTGGTCACGCTATGTCGGCGACGCCGGCGACATGCTGGGTGTGGATCGTTATGGCGCCTCGGCACCGGGCGATACCGTGATGCAAAAGTATGGGTTTACCGTCGACAACATCTGCGCGCAGGCCCGCGCGCTGCTGTCGAAGCAATCATGAGCACCGACATCAGCCCGCTTGCCGGGAAACCCGCGCCGCAGTCGCTGCTGGTCGACGTGCCGCGCCTGGTGACCTCCTACTACACGGGACGGCCGGATCCGTCGGAACCGGCGCAACGCGTCGCCTTCGGTACCTCGGGCCATCGTGGCTCTTCGCTGGACAACAGTTTCAATGAAGCCCATGTACTTGCGATCAGCCAGGCAATCTGCAGCTACCGGCAGAAGCAGGGTATCGACGGCCCGCTGTTCATCGGTTTCGACACGCACGCGCTGTCCGCGCCGGCCTTCGCCAGCGCACTGGAATTGCTGGCCGCCAATAACGTGTCGGTGCTGATCTCAAGCGACAACGAATACACGCCGACACCTGCGGTCTCGCGCGCGATCCTGGTGCACAATCGCGGCCGCCGTAGCGGCCTGGCCGACGGCATCGTGATCACGCCTTCGCACAATCCGCCCGACAACGGCGGCTTCAAGTACAACGCGACCAATGGCGGGCCAGCCGGCAGCGATGTCACCGGATGGATCCAGAGCGAAGCCAACCGGCTGCTCGAAGCGGGCCTCCAGGGCGTCACCCGCACGAGCTTCGCCAAGGCTCTTGCTGCCGACACGACGCGGACACACGATTATCTCGGCAGCTATGTGGCCGACCTGGAATCAGTCGTTGATTTCGACGCGATCCGGAGCGGTGGGCTGAAGCTGGGCGTGGATCCGCTGGGCGGCGCCGGCGTGCACTACTGGGCGCGCATTGCCGAACACTACACGCTCAACCTGGACGTGGTCAGCGAACAGGTCGATCCGCAGTTCGGCTTCATGACCATGGACTGGGACGGCAACATCCGCATGGACCCGTCCTCGAAATACGCGATGCAACGACTGATCGGGCTCAAGGACAGGTACGACGTCGCTTTCGCCTGCGATACCGACCACGACCGCCACGGCATCGTCATCCGAGGCAGCGGCCTGCTGGCGCCGAACCACTATCTTGCCGTGATGGTCGATTACCTGTTCGTCAACCGCGACCAGTGGAAGCGCAGTGCAGGCGTCGGCAAGACCGTGGTCAGTACGTCCATGCTCGATCGCGTCGCGTCGCGGCTGGGTCGCGACCTGTACGAGGTGCCCGTGGGATTCAAGTGGTTCGCCGACGGCCTGTTCGACGGGTCACTGGGATTCGGCGGCGAAGAAAGTGCGGGCGCATCCTTCCTGCGCCGCGACGGCAGGGTCTGGACCACCGACAAGGATGGGATCGTGCCAGCGCTGCTGTCGGCGGAAATCATGGCGCGACGTGGCCGCGATCCGGGCGAGCTGTACGCGGCTCTGGAAGACGAGTTCGGCCGCATGTTCGCCGACCGCGTCGAGGCGCCGGCGACCGCGCAGCAAAAAAAGGCGTTGTCGAAACTTTCGCCCGATGCGATCGCACTGGAAGCACTTGCCGGCGACACCATCGAAGCCATCCTGGACAAGGCGCCGGGCAACAACGCGCCAATCGGGGGGATCAAGGTGGTCTCGAAAGGAGGCTGGTTCGCGGCGCGCCCTTCGGGAACCGAGGACATCTACAAGATCTATGCCGAAAGCTTTCGCAACGAAGGTCATCTACGCGAGATCCTCGAACAGGCGCAGCAGGTTGTCGATGCGGCCCTGGAAAACGCCGGTTCCGATGTGCCCTCCGACATGTGAGATGCGGTGGCTCATAAACGGCCCCCTAAAACCCGTCTCAAAATCAAGATACTCAATATTCCACGATTGTCACTTCCGCTTTCGCGCATTGCTGCCCGAAATGTTCGCGAGCGCGTTGGGACGGGCTCCGCGCATCACCCCCACCCTCGTCATTCCCGCGAAAGCGGGAATCCATGGGTCGGCGTCAGCGCGCGGACGCTCGCGAGTTGCTCGTAGCGAAACGTCCCTATTTGTCCGCCGCGCTGTCGCGGCTCGAGCATGGATCCCCGCTTTCGCGGGAATGACGAGCAAGAGCAGGCTCTCCCCCCAGATTTTAAGACAGGACAGGACACTAGTCGGGGCCGAGCAGGTCGGCAGTGACGAGCACATCGACCCCCGCGGGGGGACGGATCGCGCGTGCCGGGATGGCATCGCCGTGACGCCATCGCCGCACGGCCTCGCGCTTGCCGGCGCCTGCAACCAGGAACAGTGCGCTGTGGGCATCGCTCAAGCGCGCTGCACTCAGCGAAACGCGTTGCGGAGGAGGTTTGGCTGCATCCAGGACGGCCAGCGCGTCCGGCGCGTCCACGCCGCTGCCCCAGTCGTGGTCCGGAAAAAGGCTCGCGGTGTGCCCGTCTTCGCCGAGGCCGAGTAGCACCAGGTCGAATGCGCCGACCCCGCGCAAGGCGTCCGAATACTGCACGGCGGCGGCGGATGCACCGAGTTCCGCCGCAATGACATGGATGCGCTCGATCGGTATCGGCACGTGCGCAAGCCAGGCTTGTATCGCCATCGTGCTGTTGCGCTGCGGGTCGCCCGCCGGCAGGCAGCGCTCGTCTCCGAACCACACGTCCCAACACGACCAGTCGGTCTCGGCATCGCGCAACGCCGTGTAGATCGGCATCGGAGTGTTGCCACCGGCGAGCACCAGCAGGAAGCGGCCACGTTCGGCAATTGCGGTCACGGAGGCGTCGAGGATCCGGCGACACGCTTCCTGGCGCAAGGCTGCGACGTCTGTCATCGCGTGCCACCGCGCGCCACTCGCATTCACGCAGCCGCGGTCGATGCCGCTCACTCCTTCTTTACTGCATGTCCGCCGAACTCGTTGCGCATCGCCGACAGCAGTTTGTCGGAAAACGAGTCACTGTCGCGCGAACGCAGGCGCTCGATCAGCGACTGGGTGATCACGGGCGCTGGTACGTCAAGGTCGATCGCCTCGAAAACCGTCCAGCGGCCCTCGCCGGAGTCGGAGACATAGGGCGCGATGCCGTCCATGCCGGGATTCTTGTCCAGTGCGTTGGCGGTCAAGTCCAGCAGCCAGGAACGGATGACGGTGCCATGGCGCCAGATCTGGGCGACCTGGTGCAGGTCGAGCGCGAAATCCTTCTTGTGCTGCATGATCGAGAAGCCTTCGGCGTAGGCCTGCATCAGCCCGTACTCGATGCCGTTGTGGACCATCTTGACGAAGTGGCCCGAGCCGACCTCACCGACATGACCCCAGCCCCTGTCCCTGGCAGGAGCCAGGGTCTCGAACACGGTGCGCAGGCGTTCGACTGCGCCGTCGTCACCACCGACCATCAGTCCGTAGCCTTCCTTGAGGCCCCAGATGCCGCCGCTGGTGCCGCAGTCCACGTAGTGCATCTGCTGGTCGGTAAAGCGCTTTGCACGACGCAGGGTGTCCTTGTAGTTGGAGTTGCCGCCGTCGATGACGATGTCGTTACTGTCCAGTAGCGGCAGCAGGCCATCGACGGTCTTGTCGGTGATCTCGCCGGCCGGCACCATCATCCAGATTGCGCGTGGCCCCTCGAGCTTGTCGACCAGACCCTGCAGTGAATCGGCAGATTCACCGCCTTTGTCTTCAAGCGTCTTTCGAGCGTCTGCATTCGGGTCGAAACCGACCACGCGATGGCCACCCCCGAGCAGGCGCTGGGCCATGTTCCCGCCCATCTTGCCGAGTCCGATCATGCCGATGTCCATGGGGCGTTCTCCTGTCCTGGGTTGCGCGCAACTGCCGCGTTGCGCAAGTGGAATTCGGGCATACCCGGACTGGGCACCGCCACCGCGGGACGACGCAGGAACGTGGGACTCATCCGGTCGATCCAGACACCACCGCGCGGATCAAAGCCGAACTTGCCGCAACGGTAACCCGTGCAGCGCTTCCGCCAGGTGATGATGCGGCCGGAGGGCCGCTCAGCGCTGAATCCACCAGCGCAACAAGCCGGCGATGAAGGGCGTCAGCCGCTCGCGGTTGCAGGCGTTTGCGGCCTTGCGGATCGCTTCGGCCTGGGTCGGGTACGCGTGGATCACGTTCGCCAGCCGATTCAGGCCGATGCCATTGACCATGGCCAGAGTGATTTCGTTGATCATCTCGCCGGCGTGGCGGGCGACAATGGTCGCGCCGAGGATCTTGTCGCTGTGCTGGGCGACGTGGATCTTGACGAAGCCGGTCTGCTCGCCATCTAGCATCGCGCGGTCGATCTGGTGCATCGGCACGGTGAAACTGCGTACTGGAATGCCGCGTTCGTTGGCCTGGCGCACATAGAGGCCCACATGGGCGATCTCCGGGTCGGTATAGGTGCACCACGGAATCGTCAGCGCGCTGACGCGCTGCCCGCCCGGGAACAGTGCATTTCGGACCACGATCCGCGCGGTGGCGTCGGCGACGTCGGTGAACTTGTAGTCCATGCAGACATCGCCCGCCGCGTAGATGCAGCGATTACTGGTGCGCAGGAAATCGTCGACCCGGATGCCCGCCTGCGGATCAGCTTCGACCCCGGCCGCATCCAGGTCCATGCCTTCGATGTTCGGAAGCCGGCCCACACCCGTCAGCACCGCATCGACCGCCACGCTGCTGTGGTAGTCATCGCTGACCATGTCGACGACACGCTGACCGTCCTGCATGCGCACTCCGGTGACGGTGGTGTTGAGGCGCACCTCGAGGCCGTCGCGAGCAAAGGCATCCGAGAGCAGCTGTGCGGCGTCACGCTCCTCCATGGGCAGGAACAGCGGCATGTCCTGGACGATGATGGTGCTGGCGCCGAAACGCGAGAATGCTTGGGCAAGTTCGCAACCCAGCGGGCCGCCACCGACCACCAGCAGACGCGGCGGCAGTTCGGTCAGGTCGAAGACCGTTTCGTTGGTGAGGTAGCCAGCCGCGTCCAGGCCATCGATAGCGGGCGCGTCCGGTCGCGAGCCGGTGGCGATCATCGCCTTGCCGAAGCGAAGCGGCGTGCCGTCGACGTCAACGCTGTGGCGCGATCGGAAACGTGCATGCCCAAGGAATACATCCACGCCGGCCTCTTTGAGGCTGGCGGCCGAATCGCCGCGGCTGATGCGCGCGCGCAGCTGGCGCATGCGCGCCATCGCCATCGCGAAATCCACTCGCACTTCATCGGGGGCGACCGCGCCATAGTGCGCGGCGTTGCGCATCTCCGCGTATAACCGGGCGGTGCGGATCAGGGCCTTGGATGGGACGCAGCCCACGTTCAGGCAGTCTCCACCGAGCAGATTGTGCTCCACCAGCGCGACGCGTGCGCCGAGGCCGGCTGCTCCCTTGGCGGCGACCAGCCCGGCCGGACCCGCGCCGATCACGACCAGGTGGTAGAGATCAGCGGGCTTCGGATTCTTCCAGTCGGGCGGCCGCACGTTTGACAGGCGCTCGCGTTCAAAGGCGTCGTGCGGCGTGCTCACGGCAACTCCCGGGGAACAATGCCATCGAGCCATCCGCCGCGGAATTCGGCGGCGCGCAAGCCGGCCACGAGATAGGGGCATTGCCGCATCAGCCGCCAGACCAAACCGCTGCGGTGGTTCTCGATCATCAGCACGACGATGCCCTGGTCCAGGCCGAAATGGCCCTCGGAGATCCAAGGTTTCCGCGCGCCAGTGGGATAACCGGGATTGATGCCGCTGGCCATGCGTCCGTCCCGGACGAGGCCCGGATACCTTCGCAGCATGGCGCGCACGCCCTGCAAAGTGATGCTCGGCTCAAACGGCAGACAGGCAAGCTGTGCGGGCGGGGAGAGGGTGCCGTCATCGGGACCATAGGGCACCCCGCGCGCCGAATAGCCGAACAGGCGCCGCGGCTCGGTTTCGATGTCGGGCAATTCGTCGCTGGGGCCGTCGCCGGCGCTCAACCCCCAGCAGTCCTGGTCGAATCCGGTATGACCGCGCGGATTGATCCGGGCGTACTCGCGCTGCACGTGCACCGCGCGACGGCTGTTCTCGAAATAGTCGCAGCGCTTGTCGCGCATGAAAGGGTCGCGGATGCCGCGCAGGTCCACCCAGGCATGCGAGAACTGGTGCACGAACAAGGGCCCGGCATAGAGATAGTTGTAGCCGTAAAGATTTTCCCACTGGTAGGTCATCGTCCAGGCGTCGTAGCAGTCGCCCGGCACCGGATGGGTTGGCGAACCCATTGCCAACGCGTACAGGACGATCGCCTCGCTGTAGCCTTCCCAGCCGTAATGCAGGAAGCCCGATTCCGGCTTCCAGCCCTGCATGATCGCGCCGCCGCCATTCTGCGCCCAGCGCCAGTCGATGCGCAGGTACAGGTCATCGGCGATGGCCCGCAGTTCCGTCTCCTGCGGCGTGTCGGAATCAAAATACATCGCGGCCGTCAACGCACCGGCGATCAGCAGCGCGGTGTCGATCATCGACAGTTCCGAGCGCCACACGCGCGCCCCGGTGTTCGCATCCAGGAAGTGGTAGAAGAAACCCTTGTACCCGGTCGCGTCGGCGCCACCGCTCTGGTCGCAATCGCGGAAAAACCGCAGCGCCGCCAGGCTGCATTGCACCGCTGCTGCACGCGACATCCAGCCGCGCTCGACCGCCACGGGATACGCCGACAGCGCGAATCCGACCACGGCGATGCTGATCGGGGCGTTGACGCGCGAGGTATCGGCGACCAGCCCGTTGTCTGGATTGAACTGCTCCGGGAAATAGGCGAATGCCGCACGCTGCAGCAGGTCCAGCAACGCCTCGTCCTCCGCTGGCCATGCCGGATCGGCGAGGGACTGGTCGGAGGTGCTCGGGCGGGATCCCATTGCCGCCGACGGTAGCGCACAGCCGCTGGTAGCGTCGTGAGCATGGAGCGATTGGCGTCTGTCTGATTCGAACACATTCACTCCGCATACCCCGTCGTCGCGGCACACTGGCCGACTGCATGGGCCCTGCGCCCAGGTCGAATCAAGGAGAAGTCCCGCAATGCCGACCTCGCCATTCCCGCGAACCATGCCTGGCGGCCGGCGTGTGCGACTGTTTGGCAGGGGTCCCTATTCGGTGATGCTGAGCGAAGCCGGCGCCGGCTACAGCCACTGGCGCGATCAGGCGATCACCCGCTGGCGCGAAGATCCCACCTGCGATGACTGGGGAAGTTTCATCCTGCTGCGCGACGTGGACAGTGGTGCGCTCTGGTCGCCCACGCGGCAGCCGCTTGGCGCCGACAATCAGGAGCAAGGCGTGGTTTTTGATCAGGGCCGCGCAGCCTTCAGCGGTGAACGCGATGGCATGGCCGCGACACTCGCGGTTGCCGTGGCCGAAGACATCGACGGGGAGGTGCGCCGGATTACGCTTCACAACTGCGGCCATTCCGCGCGCGAGATCGAATTGACCTCCTACGCAGAACTGGTGCTCGGGTCCGCAGCCGCGGACGCCAGCCATCCGGCCTTTGCCAAGCTGTTCGTGCAGACCCACTGGGACGCCGACGGCGAACTCCTGCTTGCGACCCGGCGCAAGCGCAGCCCGGACGAAGCCGAGCTGTGGGCGGGACACCGGATCGTTGTGTCAGGGGCGCTGCCTGCTGAGGATTCGCCCCCCCACCAATACGAGACCGACCGCGCGCGCTTCCTGGGACGGGGCAAGCGACTGCCCGATGCCGACGCTCTGCAACCCGGAGTCGGGCTGTCGAACACAGTCGGCACCGTGCTGGATCCGATCTTCAGTCTGCGCACCCGGGTGCGGATCGCGGCGGGTGCCTCGGCGCACATTGATTTCTGGACCTTGGCCGCGAGCACCCGGGAGCAATTGGCCGGTGTTGCCGAGAACCTGACGTCCGCCAGTGCGGACGCTTGTTTCAATCTTGGCACCGAGCCGGTGGACCGCGACGAGGTGCAGCGTGCGTCGAAGGACGAAGGCGACACGGCGCCTTGGATTCGATGGCTGGCGCCATTGCTGTATGCGGACCCGGACTGGCGCGCAGCGCCCGATGCCCTGCGCTGCGGTGCAGGCGGCGCACCGGTGTTGTGGGGCCATGGGATTTCCGGCGACCGCCCGATCGTGTTGCTGCTCATCGCCGACGCCGACGGCATCCGGGCAGCCGAAACCGTGTTGCAGGCCCAGCATCGCTGGCGCCAACACTGGCTGGGGGTGGACGTGGTGCTGCTGGTCACCGCGGTCGGCGACGCCAGCGCGGCCCTGCAGCGACAACTGTGTTCGCTGCAGGACTCGCGGGTGTCCAATGGGCAAGCCGCCACCGATGACGATGGCGAGGTCGCCGAAGCGGAAAGTTTCGTGCTCCGGCAGGATCAGCTCGATGACGCCTTCCTGGATGGCCTGACGCGGGCAGCCCGCGTGGTCCTGGTCAGCCAAGGCAGCGATGCGATCCCCGCGGAAACCGGCCAGTCGGCAAGAGGCAGTGGTTTTTCCACTGCACGGGAAGCGCCGGAATCGGTCGCGCACGCGGACGAAACCGGGGACGACGCTGCCACGCTGGCGCCTTGGCCCGGGACAAAAGACGGCGCGCTCGAGTTCGCCAATGGCATCGGCGGGTTCGCCGCCGAGGGCCGTGAATACCGCATTGACCTGGACGGTGGCGCATGCACTCCTGCGCCATGGATCAATGTAGTGGCCAATCCGGATTTCGGTTTCATCGCCTCGGCCGAAGGCGGTGGCTATACCTGGTCGCGCAACAGCCAGCAGAATCCGCTGACGCCCTGGCCCAACGACCCTGTGACCGATGCACCCAACGAAGTCATGTATCTGCGCGACGAGGACAGCGGCGAGCTGTGGTCGGCGACCGCCGCGCCGATCCGTGTCGATGGAGTGCGCTACCGGGTCACCCACGGCAAGGGTTGGAGCCGCTTTTCCCACAACGCGCACGGGATCGACGTCGACCTGCTTCAATACGTGCCGATGGCCGACAGCATCAAGCTCACGCGCCTGCGGCTGCACAATCGCTCCGGCCGCGCCCGCCGACTGGCGGTAACAGGCTACGTGCGCTGGGCATTGGCGCCCAACGGCAGCAATGCCGGGCCCTACGTGGTCACCGAGCGCGACCAGGCGACCGGCGCGCTGTTCGCGCGCAATACCTGGCGAGCGGAATTCGGCGAGCGGGTGGCCTTCATCGACCTGGGCGGCGCGCAGACTTCCTGCAGCGGGGACCGTGGCGCGTTCCTGGGACGTTACGGCGCGATCGACAAGCCGCAGGCGCTGTCGGCCGCGTCGCTCAGCGGGCGGACCGGCGCGGGGCTGGATCCCTGCGGTGCCTTGCAGACTCATGTGACGCTGGGGGCGGAACAGCAGGTGGAACTGCAGTTCGTGCTGGGCGATGCGGGTTCGATTCCGGCCGCGCAGGAGCTCGTTCGTCGTTACCGTGACGCTGACCCGGACGAAGTTCTTGCGCAGGTGCGCAGGTACTGGGACGACTTGCTCGACACCGTCCAGGTCAAGACGCCGGATCGCACGCTGGACATCCAGATCAACGACTGGTTGCTGTACCAGTCGCTCGGCTGCCGGATCTGGGCACGCAGCGCCTACTACCAGTCCAGCGGCGCTTACGGATTCCGCGACCAGCTGCAGGACGTGATGTCCCTGTGCGTGGCGCGTCCGGCGCTGGCGCGCGAGCACGTCGTGCGCTCCGCCGGACGCCAGTTCGTCGAGGGCGACGTCCAGCACTGGTGGCTGCCGCCGCAAGGGCAGGGCATTCGCACCCGGATGAGTGACGACCGGCTGTGGCTGCCATATGTTGCCGCGCACTACATTGGCACCAGCGGCGATGAAACCGTGCTCGACGAAAGCGTGCCATTCCTGGCCGGACAGGAACTAAAACCCGGCCAGGACGAAGCGTTTTTCACGCCTGCAGCCAGCGCCGAGATCGGCAGCGTCTACGAGCATGGCGCGCGCGCCATCGATGTCAGCCTCGGTCTTGGTGCCCATGGCTTGCCCTTGATCGGGACCGGAGACTGGAACGACGGCATGAACAGCGTCGGCGACAAGGGCTGTGGCGAAAGCGTCTGGCTGGTGTGGTTGCTGGTTGCCACGATCGACGCCTACACGCGATTCGCCGAAGCGCGCGGCGACGATACGCGCGTCGCCCGCTGGCGCGAACACGCCGCAGCATTGCGCAAGACGGTGGAAGCCACCGGCTGGGATGGGCAGTGGTATCGCCGCGGCTATTACGATGACGGCACGCCGCTGGGTTCGGCGCAGAGCCAGGAGTGCAGGATCGATACCATCGCCCAGTCCTGGAGCGCGATGGCGGGCGCCTCGGAGCGTGCGCATGTGGCGCAGGCGATGCAGTCGGTGCGTGAACACCTGTTGCTGACCGACGAGGCCCTGGCATTGCTGTTCACGCCGCCGTTCGATGACGGTCCCACCGAACCGGGCTACATCAAGGGCTATCCCCCAGGCGTGCGCGAAAACGGCGGGCAATATACCCATGGTGCGATCTGGTCGGTGTTCGCGTTCTCTGTGCTTGGGCAGGGCGACCACGCCGGCGCATTGTTCTCGATGCTCAATCCGATCAGCCATGCCGATTCTCCTGAAAAGCTCGAGCGCTACCGGGTCGAGCCCTACGTCGCCTGCGCCGACGTGTATTCGGTGGCCCCGCACGTCGGGAGGGGCGGCTGGACCTGGTACACAGGATCGGGTGGCTGGCTGTATCGCGCCGGGCTTGAGGCCATCCTCGGGTTCCGTTTGCAGGGGCAGACGCTGCAGATGGCACCTTGCATCCCCGCGGTATGGCCGGGTTTCAGTCTGGTTTATCGTCACGGGTCAACCCGTTACGAAGTGGAAGTCGACAATCCCGGGCACGCCCAGCGCGGGGTTTCGTCCTCGACCCTGGACGGCCATGCCGTGCAGGGCGATCCGGGCCAGATCGAACTGTGCGACGACGGGCAAGTCCATCGCTGGACCTTGCGCATGGGCAATCCGGTTTGACCGGAATCCGGCCAGTGTCCAGACACGCGACCGCGCATCGTCACCGCACTGGCGGCAACGCGCGGCGCTTGCCGGCAGACGACGGGGCGCGCCGATGAGCGCACGCAGTTCCTTGGTGCGCGCATGGCTGCGAGCGTTGCGATGGATGCGTCGCGCGTATGCGGCCGACACAACGCCGCTGCACGGCGAATCGCCCCTGCGCTCCCAGCTGTTCAGCGCTGAGCAGATGGAGCGCCATGGCAGTGCGCTGGCGCGCGCCCACAAACTTGGCAGTTCGCGCGCGACGGACCTGTTGCTGGTGCGCTTGAGCGATAACCAGAAAGTTCTCGAACGGACCTGCGACATGCTGGGCGCCGCGGCACGGGACGGTCGCCGCCTGACCCCGGCCGACGAGTGGCTGCTCGACAACATTTACCTGATCGAGGAGCAGGTCCGCATCGCGCAGCGGCATCTGCCCAGTGGGTATAGCCGCGAATTGCCGCGGCTTGCGGAAGGACCATCGGCGGGTCTGCCGCGGGTCTACGACATCGCGCTCAACGCGATTTCGCACGGCGACGGCCGCATCGATGCCGAGAGCCTGAGCCGCTTCATCGCCGCGTATCAGTCGGTGGCGTCGTTGAATCTGGGCGAACTCTGGGCCATCCCGATCATGTTGCGGCTGGCCCTGATCGAAAACCTGCGCCGGGTTGGCGCGCGCGTCATGTCCGACCGAGCCGATCGCAATCTTGCCGACGCCTGGGCCGACGAGTTCACCCGCGTGGCCCAGTCGGATCCCAAGAGTCTGGTCCTCGTGATCGCCGACATGATGCGGTCGCAGCCGCCGATGTCCCAGGCTTTCGTCGCCGAGCTGACGCGACGCTTGCAGGGGCAGACTTCGGCGCTCGCCTTGCCGTTGAGCTGGCTCGAACAATGGCTGGCCGATGGCGGCAACAGCAGCGAGCGCATGGTGCAGTCGGAGAACCACCAGCGGGCCACCGAACAGGTTTCGATCAGCAACAGCATTGGCAGTCTGCGGTTCCTCGGAACGATGGACTGGCGCGAGTTTGTGGAAACCATGAGCGTGGTGGATCAGGTGCTGCGCATGGACCCGGACGGCACCTACGGCTTGATGGACTTCGCCACGCGCGACCACTACCGGCATGTGGTGGAGCGCATCGCCCGGCGCAACCGGCTCGGCGAACGCGAGGTGGCCCAGGCCACCCTCGAGCTTGCGCAGGCGGCGTCGATCGGCGGGCAGGGGGCAGACCACGTCGGCTACTACCTCATCGATGAAGGGCGTTCGACACTGGAGGTCGCGGTCGCGCGCGGGCGGTTCACCGACGTTTTGCGGCGCACCGCCAGGCGTGTGCCGCTGCTTGCCTATACCGCGCCGATCGCGATCATCGTCGCGTTGTTCACGACCGGGCTGGTCGTCGAAGCGCGCTCGGAGCTCAGCGAACGCGGTCTGGTCTGGCTGGTGGCCGCGCTGTGCGTGATCGCCTTCAGCGAGCTGGGCGTCGCGCTGGTGAACTGGGCTGCGACGGTGCTGGCCTCGCCGCGGATGCTGCCGCGACTGGACTACTCAAGCGGCATCCCCGAGCACGCCCGTACCCTCGTCGCGGTGCCGTCGATGTTCGGCGATGTCGCGACGGTCCGGTTGCTGGCCGAAGCCCTGGAGGTGAGGTTCCTCGCCAACCGGGACGCGAACCTGAAATTCGCCTTGCTTACTGATTTCTTCGATGCCAGCCAGGAGAGGTTAAACGCTGACGGCGCGCTGCTGGATGCCGCGGCAGCCGAGATCGACGCCTTGAATGCGCGTCATGCCAATGGCGGGAAAGATATTTTCTTCCTGTTGCATCGCCCCCGCAAATGGAATCCGCGCGAGGGCGTCTGGATGGGCCATGAGCGAAAACGCGGCAAGCTCGCCGCCCTCAACCAGTTCCTTCGCGATCCGGCTGGAGCCGGCCGTTTCCTGCGCATCGCCGGCGATCCGGATGCCCTGGGCAACGTCCGCTACGTCATCACACTGGATACCGACACCAGCCTGCCGCGCGGCGCGGCACGTGACCTGGTGGGAACGTTGGCGCACCCACTCAACTGGGCGCGTTTCGACCCTGAACGCGGTCGGGTGACGGCTGGCTACACGATCCTGCAACCGCGGGTGGGGATCAGCATGAGTGGCCAGCGGCGCTCCTGGTATACGCGCCTGTACGGCAGCGAGCCCGGTATCGATCCCTACACGCGCGCGGTGTCGGACGTCTACCAGGATCTGTTCAACGAGGGTTCGTTCGTCGGCAAAGGCATCTACGACGTCGACGCCTTCGAGCAGTCGCTGGGCGGGCGCTTTCCGGACGACAGGATCCTGAGCCACGATTTGCTGGAAGGCTGTTACGCGCGCGCCGGCCTCGTCAGCGACATCCAGCTCTACGAGGAGTACCCCTCGCGGTATGCCGCTGACGTCAAGCGCCGCCATCGCTGGATTCGCGGCGACTGGCAGTTGCTGCCTTGGCTGCTGCCGTCGACGCCACGAGCCGACGGCAGCTGCGAGCCCAATCCCCTGTCGATGCTGTCGCAGGGCAAGCTGCTGGACAATCTGCGGCGCAGCCTGGTGCCCGCCGCGATGGTCAGCCTGTTGCTGATGGGCTGGCTGTTGGCACCAGCCTCCGGGACCTGGACACTCTGGGTTCTGTCCATCCTGCTGGTGCCGCCTTCGGTGGCATCGCTCCGCGAAATCTTCGCCAGGCCCGTCGACGTGCCACTTGGCGCTCACTTCCGGCACGCAGGTGCAGCGATAGTGCGCAACTACTCGCGGGTGCCACTGACCCTGGCGTGCCTGCCGTTCGAGGCCATCTTCAGTCTCGATGCGATCCTGCGCACGCTGTGGCGTTTACTTCTCTCTGGGCGGCACCTTCTGCAATGGAGCCCGTCGAGCGAGGTCGAGCGCAGTCTGGACGACAGCCTGGGCGCCAGTTTTCGGTTGATGTGGAGTGCGCCGGTGGTCGCCATCGCGACCGTCATGGCGCTCGTGCGGTTCCATCCCTCGGCCCTGCCGGTGGCCGGGCCGATCCTGCTGCTGTGGCTGCTGTCGCCGGCGCTCATGTGGTGGCTGGGCCTGCCTCGGCAGCGCAAGCCGGCAGCCCTGTCGTTGCAGCAGCGGCACTTCCTGGGAAGCCTGACGCGGCGCACCTGGAGTTTCTTCGAGACCTGGGTCACCGCGGCCGACCATTGGCTGCCGCCAGACAATGTCCAGGAACACCCCACGCTGCAGGTGGCACACCGCACCTCGCCGACCAATATCGGCTTGTCCCTGCTTGCCAATCTGTCCGCCTACGATTTCGGTTACCTGCAGACCGGCGGCGTGATCGGGCGAACTGCGCCGGCACTGGCGACCCTGCAGTCGCTACCGCGCCACCGCGGTCATTTCTACAACTGGTACGACACCCAAACCCTGCAACCGCTTCCCCCGCGTTACGTTTCCACCGTGGACAGCGGCAACCTGGCCGGCCACCTGTTGACGTTGCGCCAGGGACTGCTGGCGTTGATCGATGCGCCGGTGCTGGCGACGTCGACCTGGGAAGGACTGGCCGATACCTTCGGGGTCCTGCGCGAAACCCTGCAGGGGACACCGGCTGCGGACCGCCTGACAGCCTTCGGGCAACGACTGGAGGCTGCCCGTGGCGCACCTGGGCAGAGCCTGGAAGCGGCGTCGGTTGCCGTGAATTCATTGCTGGAGGAAGCGACCCGTATCCAGCAGTCCTTTGTCGAGGAAGCGGGCGAAGTCGCGGACTGGGCGGAGTCACTGCAGCGGCAATGCCTGGAGATCCGGGAGGAACTCCAGCTGCTGGTGCCATGGACAGTGGCGGGGGCGGACGCTGGCGACTCCGCGGCGCCCGGGGACGTCCGGCGGCGCGACGGCATTCCAAGCCTGCGGGAACTCGCTGCCGCCGACGTGCCGCCAACGCAGCCGGGCCAGGAACCGGGGCGTCGGGAGACGGCCGTTGCGGCCGCACGCGCTCGGATCGTCGAACTCGAACGGCTGGCGCATGTCGCCGGCCAATGCGCACAGATGGATTTCGTCTTCCTCTACGACCGCAGCCGCCACCTGCTGAGCATCGGCTACAACGTGACCGAGCATCGTCGTGACAGCGGCTACTACGACCTGCTCGCATCCGAGGCGCGGTTGGCGAACTTCGTGGCAATCGCGCAGAACCAGCTGCCGCAGGAGAGCTGGTTCTCGCTCGGTCGACTGCTGACCGAGGTGGGCGGAGACCCCGCGCTGCTGTCGTGGAGTGGCTCGATGTTCGAGTACCTGATGCCGCAGCTGGTCATGCCCAATTACGAGGGCACCTTGCTGGATCAGACCAGCAAGGCAGCGGTGCAGCGACAGATTGAGTACGGCCAGCAACGCCGGGTCCCGTGGGGCATTTCCGAGTCGGGCTACAACATCGTCGATGCCGGGATGAACTACCAGTACCGGGCGTTCGGCGTGCCCGGCCTTGGCCTGCGCCGTGGCCTGGCCGAAGATCTGGTGGTGGCCCCGTACGCCAGCATGATGGCGCTGATGGTGGCGCCCGAAGCGGCCTGCGCAAACCTGCAACGGCTCAGCCAGGCTGGCTTTGGCGGGCGCCATGGCTTGTACGAGGCGATCGACTACACGCCGCAGCGGCTGCCGCGCGGGCAGGATCACGCCGTGGTCCGCTCGTACATGGCTCACCATCAGGGGATGGGGCTGCTGTCGCTGGACTATCTGCTGCGTGGCCGACCGATGCAGCAGCGCTTTACCGCCGACCCTGAATTCCAGGCGACCTTGCTGCTGCTGCAGGAGCGGATTCCGCGTACCGGCGCGTTCCACCCGCACAGTGTCGAAGATGCCGATGCCGGTGGCGATGCCGGCCCCAGGGTCGACGAAACCAGGCTGCGCGTCTTCCGTGCCCTGACCGCGTCACTTCCGGCCGTCCAGATGCTGTCCAACGAGCGCTATCACGTCATGGTCAGCAACGCCGGTGGAGGCTACAGCCGCAGTGGCGAACTGGCGGTTACACGCTGGCGCGAGGATGGGACCCGCGATCACTGGGGCAGCTTCTGCTATTTGCGCGACGTGGCCAGCGGCGAATTCTGGTCCGCTGCCTATCAGCCCACGACCGTCCCGGTCGATGGTTACGAAGCGATCTTCTCCGATGCCAAGATCGAGTTCCGCGGGCGCAGCCACGGCTTTGAATCCCATCTGGACATCGCGGTCTCGCCCGAGGACGACATCGAGCTGCGGCGGTTGAAGCTCACCAACCTGTCGCGAAAATCCCGCACCATCGAGATCACGACTTACGCCGAAGTCGTGCTGGCGCCCGGTATCGCCGACGAATTGCACCCGGCCTTCAGCAACCTGTTCGTGCAGACCGAGCTGCTGCCGCAGCGCCGGGCGATCATCTGCACACGGCGTCCGCGGGCACTGCATGACACCCCGCCGTGGATGTTTCACCTGATGCAGGTGCACGATGCCGGGATCGATGCGGTCTCCTATGAAACCGATCGCGCCCGCTTCGTGGGTCGCGGCAACGACTTGCGCCAACCGCAGGCGCTCACCGTGGACGCAGCCTTGTCGGGCAGCCAGGGATCGGTGCTGGACCCCATCGTCGCCATCCGCTGCCGCATCACCCTGGCACCAGAACAGGTCGCGACCATCGACATGGTCACGGGCGTTTCGGCCAATCGAGAGGACTGCAGCGGGCTGATCGACAAATACCGGGACCGTCGCCTGGCCGACCGGGTCTTCGATCTCGCCTGGACCCACAGCCAGGTGGTTCGGCGGCAGATCAACGCCTCGCAATCCGATGCCCAGCTGTACGAGCAGATAGCTGGCCTGGTGATCTATGCGCACCAGGCGCTGCGCGCACAGACCTCGATCCTGCTGCAGAACCGCCGTGGCCAGTCCGGCCTCTGGGGCCAGGCGATTTCCGGAGATCATCCGATCGTGCTGCTGCAGATCGCCGATTCGGCCAACATCGAACTGGTTCGGCAGATGGTCCAGGCCCATGCCTACTGGCGCTTGAAAGGACTGACCGTGGACCTGGTGATCCTCAACGAGGATCAGGGCGGTTATCGCCAGCAGTTGCAGGACCAGATCATGGGATTGATTTCGGCGAGCGTCGAGGGGCATGTGGTCGACCGGCCGGGTGGGATTTTCGTGCGTGCCGCGCACCTGCTTCCCTACGATGAGCGGATCCTGCTGCAGTCCGTGTCACGCGTCATCGTCAGCGACGCGCTGGGCAAACTTGCGGACCAGGTACGCCGCCCAATCAAACGCGAACCTGCCGTACCGCTGCTCACCGCCCGTCCGGTCCAGTACGAATTGATGCCGGCTGCGGAAGGCAATCACGGCGGTTCGGCAACTCCCGTCGGTCATGGCGCCGGGGAAGATCCTGCGGTCATCGACTCCTGGCCTTTCGATGCGGTGGTCGAGCCGGTTTCGACGGGCAACGGCTTGGGTGGATTCTCCGCCGACGGACGCGAATACGTCATCGACCTGCAAGCGGGGCAGACCACGCCCGCACCCTGGGCAAACGTATTGGCCAACCCTGACTTCGGCAGCGTGGTCAGCGAGAGTTCGGCCGGCTACACCTGGGGCGAGAACGCGCACGAGTTCCGGTTGACACCCTGGCACGACGATCCGGTCACGGACGCCAGCGGCGAGGCGTTCTACCTGCGCGACGAGGACGATGGCCGTGTCTGGTCACCGCAGCCGCTGCCCGCTCGTGGCGAAGGCGCGTATCGCACCCGTCACGGGTTTGGCTACAGCGTCTACGAACACACCGGTCACGGCATCTCCAGCGAGCTGTGGGTATTCGTGTCCGCGAGCGACGCGATCAAGTACAGCGTTCTGAAGCTGCGCAATGTCGGTACGCGGCGCCGCAGGTTGACGGTGACTGGATACGTGGAATGGATCCTCGGTGACCTGCATGCCAATACCCGCATGCACGTGGTGAGCGAACGCGATGGCGAGAGCGGTGCGCTGACCGCGCGCAACCCGTACAACATCGAGTTCGCGGGCCGCATGGCGTTCTTCGACATCGATGCTCCCGATGGCGACCCGGCGCAACGCAGCTTCACTACGGACCGCGCCGAATTCCTCGGCCACAATGGCACCCCGCGCGCGCCCGACGCGCTGCTGCGCGAGCGGCTGTCCGACCGGCTTGGCGTCGGCATGGATCCCTGCGCGGCGATCATGCAGCCGCTGGAGCTGGAGCCCGGGCAGGACAGCGAGCTCGTGTTCCGGATGGGTATGGGTCGCGACCACGATGCCGCGCGGACACTGGCGCGCCGCTCGCGCGGGGTCGATGCCGCCCACGACGCGCTGGACGCGGTGCGGGTGCACTGGTTGCGCACCCTGGGCGCGGTGCACGTGGAGACGCCGGATGCCGGCATCAATGCGCTGGCCAACGGCTGGCTGCTGTACCAGACCATCGCGTGCCGTTATTTCGCCCGCAGTGGTTACTACCAGTCCGGCGGTGCCGTGGGTTTCCGCGACCAGTTGCAGGACAGCATGGCGATGCTGCATTCCGAACCGGCCTTGACCAGGAAGCATCTGCTGTTGTGCGCGGCGCACCAGTTCCCCCAGGGTGACGTCCAGCACTGGTGGCATCCGCCGCTGGAGCGCGGTGTGCGCACGCGTTGCTCGGACGATTACCTGTGGTTGCCGTACGTGACCTGCCGCTACATCGAGGCCACCAATGACGCGGCGGTGCTGGGCGAAACCGTTGCCTATATCGAGGGCAGGGAAGTCAACCCGGATGAGGAATCCTATTACGACCTGCCCACGCAATCCGGATTGCGCGAGCCGCTCTACGAGCATTGCGTTCGCGCCCTGGACCGTGCCCTTGGGCTGCTGGGCGCACGTGGCTTGCCGCTGATGCGAACCGGGGACTGGAACGACGGCATGAATCGGGTCGGGGACGGCGAACAGGGCGAAAGTGTGTGGCTTGGGTTCTTCCTGTTCGAGACGCTGTCCCGATTCAGTTCCCTCGCCCAGGGCCGCGGCGACCTGCTGGTCGCCGAACGCTACGTGCAGGCCGCCAGCATGCTGCGCGAAAACCTCGACCGGCACGCCTGGGACGGCGCCTGGTACCGGCGTGCCTGGTTCGACAACGGCGCGCCACTGGGTTCCACCGAGAGCGACGAATGCCGGATCGACTCGATCGCGCAAAGCTGGTCGGTGTTGTCCGGCGCCGGGGATCCCGCGCGCGCGCGCCAGGCCATGGATTCACTCGACCAGCACTTGGTGCGTCGCGACGCCGGCCTGGTGCAGCTGCTGGATCCGCCGTTCGACAAGACCCCGCAGGACCCGGGCTATATCCGCGGCTATGTTCCGGGCGTCCGCGAGAATGGCGGCCAATACACCCATGCCGCGATCTGGGCGACGATGGCCTTCGCCAAACTCGGCGACCGCGAGCGCGCCTGGGAATTGCTGCGCCTGATCGACCCCACCCGCCATGGCGCCACGCCCGAACGGATCGCCACCTACAAGGTCGAGCCGTACGTCGTGGCCGCCGACGTCTATGCCGTTGCCCCGCACATCGGCCGCGGCGGATGGACCTGGTACACGGGTTCGGCCGGCTGGATGTACCGCCTGATCGTGGAGTCGCTGCTCGGAATGCAGCTGGAGCGAGGACAGCTTCGTGTGGTGCCTTGCATACCGCGGGACTGGCCGGAATACCGTGTCCGCTATCGCTACAGGGACGCCGTGTACCGAATCCACGTGCGGCAGTCGGCGACGGCGGGTGAGGGCGACAGTCTGAGGCTCGATGGCGTGCTCCAGCCAGACCTGGCCATCCCCCTGGTCGAAACCGTGGGCGTGCACGATGTTGAAGTCAAGGTGGATGCGGCCAAGCCCCGGCCGCAATGACCTGGCGGGCAGACAACGGACTGCAAGCGAACCGGTCGCGCGAGTCAGCCGACGACGGCGCGGCGCTGTGCATCGGAGGCGGGTTCCGGCATTACGTGCCGGGGCAAGTCGATGGTGAATACGCAGCCATGACCCGGCATGTCTCGAACACGCAACGCCCCGCCATTGGCCTCGACACTGCGTTTCGCGATCGAAAGGCCCAGGCCGACTCCGGTCAGGTCACCGCCGCCCTGCGCGAAAGCATTGAACATACGGTCGGCCAGGCCTGGCGCCAGCCCACCACAATTGTCTTCAACGTCGATGAGGATTCGATTACCAACGACGTGGGCATTCAAAGTGACCTCGCTCTGCGGGCGCGTGAACTTGAATGCGTTCTGCAATAGATTGCCGAGAGCCGCGGAGAGGAGATCGCGGTCGCCGGAGATCGCGAGCTTGCGGTCACTCTCCGCCACGATCAGCACGCAGCCCTTTGAGGCTGCTTCGAGCGATGCCGATACCCTGGTTTCGGAGATGAAGGACACAAGCGAGAAGATCTCCGCCTGCAGCGGAGCGCCCGCTGACATGCGGACCTCGGCCAGCGACCGGTCAATCAGGTTCCGCAGTTTCACCAGACTGCTGTCGAGGATTGCGCCCGTGGCGCCCCCAATACCGACGCTGCCGTCCTTGATGTTGGCGAGCGCCAGCGTGGCAATGGTCAACTGGTTGCGAAGCTCGTGGGCGAAAACGCCGATGCGCTCGTTCAGTTCCATCGTGTGCCGGCCCGACATCGCCGCCTCGCGCTCGTGCCCGAATTCCTTGACGGCGGCGGCGATCGCATTGTCCAGGGAGCGATTGAGGGTCCTGAACTCGTCCGTCGAAATCTTCGCCTCCCGTTCGACCGCCAGATCGGTGACGGACTGGCAGAGATCGCCGTAGTCGTGCACGACTTCCTCGACCGTATATCCGTGATCCAGCAGCTCGCGGCCGTGCTTCGTGGCGGTCGCGCCGATTTCCGACGCGGCATCGCCGCCCGCCGGTCCCGAGATGATTCGACTGCGCATGGGGTGCGAAGTCTCCTCCACCTGCAACGTGAGGATCAGCTGATCCAGGAAGGGTGTGATGCCGTGCCTGAGCTCCCGCTCGAACGAACCGGGAGAACGACGGGCAACCTTCTCCCGGCAGCGAGCGATCAGTTCCTCTCGATTCGCGGTGAGAAATTCGTGGAGCATCTCCCCACCATACTCCGCATGCGTCTGTTGCCGGCTGTTCATAATGGATCGCAGAGAGCCGCCATTCATGTTGCAAGGCTTTGATCTCGCGCGCGCATTTTTCGCGCGCGCAGTTCTGCATCATCGCGCGCGAACTGGAGGCGCAAAGAGCCGCGCTGCGGCTTGATCGAATCGCCCGCCCGCCTCTCTCTGCCGGGTGCATCGCAAGGGAGCTTCGTGATTGCGTGAACTCGCAGGCGAACGGGAACAGGATCGAGTCACGACAGGCGAAGGCAACCGAAAATGTGTCGGTTGGTGACACGTGTTTCACGATCCCCTCACCCGGATTTAGCGCACTCCTCACCCGCGCGATGCAAATCTCCGTGACCGCAAAAAGTTCCCTACATTCACTGGAGAGTTCAACATGTCGCCCAAGATTTTGTCTGGTGTCATTACCGCGTTGCTGGCATCCACGGCGGCGTATGCGTCGAGCCATCGCGAAGCCCCGTTCATCACCGAAATGCCGAAGGTCGACGCCACCGACGTCTATCTTTTCCGCAGCTATGAGACGGGTCGCGACGGATTCGTGACCATCATCGCCAACTACCAGCCACTTCAGGATCCGTCGGGTGGTCCGAATTTCTTCTTCCTCGATCCGGAAGCGCTGTATGAGATCCACGTCGACAACAACGGCGATGCGCAGGAAGACCTGACTTTCCAGTTCCGTTTCAACAATGCATTCCAGTCCCGTGCGGTGCCGGTCAACGGCGTCCCGGTGCCGGTGCCGGTGCTCAACATCGGGCCGTTTGGTCCCACCCCCGAAGCCAACGACGCCAACAAGAACCTGATCGAGACCTACACCCTGAACGTCGTGCGCGGTAATCGCCGCACCGGTCAGTCGCAAGCAGCGACGAACATGACGGGCGGTACCAGTTCGTTCCGCAAGCCGCTCGACAACTACGGGGTGAAGTCTGTACCGGACTACGAGCAGTACGCGAACAATCACATCTTCCGCCTGGGCATCCCGGGTTGCAGCGAAGGCCGTGTGTTCGTGGGTCAACGCCGCGAAGGCTTCTTCATTGACGTGGGCGGTGTCTTCGATCTCCTCAACTTCAATCCGCTTGGGCCGCGCGACGGTGGACCGAACCAGCTTCTCAACAAGAGCGTGACGAGTATCGCACTCGAGATTCCAACCGCTTGTCTGACTGCACAAGGTAGCCCGATTGTCGGCGCATGGACCACCGCAAGCCTCCGTCAGGGGCGCGTCCTGAATCCGCGCCCGCGCGGTTCGGCGACCCTGACGCCCTCCGGCGCGAGCGGAGTTGGTCCTTCGGTCGAAGGTGGCGCGTGGACGCAGGTGTCGCGTTTGAGCTCCCCGCTCGTCAATGAGCTCGTCATCGGCGTGCCCGACAAGGATCGCTTCAACGCGTCCGAGCCGCGCAATGACGCACAGTTCCTGCCGTACGTTGCGAATCCGACGGTGCCCGAGATCATCGAGATCCTGTACCCGTCGGCGATCGCGCCCAACCAGTTTCCGCGTACCGACCTGGTGTCTGCTTTCCTGACCGGCATCGCGGGAGCCAACATGCCGACGGGCGTCACGCCGGCAGAAATCATGCGTCTCAATACCGGCACTCCGCCGACCGCGTTGGGTTCGCAGAATGACCTGGGATTCATTGCGGGAGACCTCGCTGGCTTCCCGAATGGCCGGCGTCCTGGCGATGATGTCGTCGACATCGAACTGCGCGTGTTGATGGGCGTGTTGTTGCCGCCTGCGGTTGCTCCTGCAGGGCAACTGCCGTTCACGGATGGCGTGCGCCAGACGGTTCCGCTTCGCGCCACATTTCCGTACCTCAATACGCCCCTCCCCGGCAAGAATTGATCGAGATGCTGGCGACCTTCGGAGCGTCGCTCCGAAGGTCGCGCTCCCTACCAGTGGTGCGTGACGCGCGCACATTCTGAAAAACGCTCGCGCTCATGATGCCAAACCAGGAATCCCAATGAACACATCGATCAGATATGCTTTTCTCCTTTCTGCCGCGATTGCACTACAGGCTTGCAGCGGGAGCGACAGCAACAACTCCGCTCCCCCGTCAGCGCCTCCCCCGGCTCCACCACCCACAACAACCCCACCACCCGCGCCTACGACAACCGCTTTCACGGCATTTGTTCTCGGGCTTATCGCCCAGACCAGCGACACTGCAAGCCCGGTAGACATCAATGGCACGGATTTCACTTTCAACGAAGATCCGAACGCCTTCAACGCGGTGCTTGGAGGACCGTAAACGTAGGCTACGCGGTGCTCTGCTGACCGCGTTGTTTCTCGGCGCGAGCCTCGCGCAAGCGCAGGCTCCGCCGCCTTACGTCCCGCGGCAGGACTCCACCGTCCTGACGCGAGTGCCGCGCGCATACGCAGCGTGGCGCGAGGACGAATCCCGCATCGACACGCCGGCAGCTCTGGAGAGCGTGCTGGCCGATGCCGCAAGGAGCGGCGACGCCCGCCTTCTCGGCCGAGTGCAGCTTCAGCTCGAGCGTTACCCTGCGGATACTCCGAGACTCGACGTGGCGCTCGCGCGCATCTGGATAGCCCAGCACCGACACGATTTTTCCGCTGCCCGTGGCCAACTCGATGCCCTGATCGCGCGCCAGCCGCGTTTTGCGTCCGCGATTGCGATGCGTGCGCATCTCAATCTGACCCAGGGCCGATTGCATGACAGCCAGCGCGATTGCGCCGCACTGCTGCTGCTCGATCAGCGACAGGCCAGCCTTTGCGCCGCGCGCCTCGCGCAGCGCCGCGGCAACCTTGACGCTGCAGCCCCGCTACTCACGCGATTGCGTGAAGGCGAGGACCCGATCGCAGGCGACGCGCGCTTGCTGGCAGCCGAGGTCGCCTCCCTGCGCGGCGGAGATACACAGGAAGCCGAGACCTTGTTCCGCGCCGCGCGCGCGGCCGCTCCGGACGACGTGCGGCCCCAGATCGCCTACTCGCGTTGGTTGCGTCGGCAGGGTCGCGCGGTGGAAGTGCTCACGTTTCTGCCCGAGGACCCTGCGCACGATGGCCTGGCGCTTGAGCGCGTACTGGCGTCCGTCGCCAGCGGCGCGAACGATGCCGACGCCTTGCGGACGCGGCTGGTTGCAAGACACGCTGCGGCCCGCGTCGCCGGTGCGAGTCCCGAGCTTCGCGATGAAGCCGAACTGGCGCTGATTGCAGGAGACCCGCCTTTGGCGTTGCGCCTTGCATTGGAGAACTTCGAGACGCAACGCGATATTGAGGATGTCGATCTGCTCGAGCGCGCAGGCCGCGCTGCGGGTGGGCCCGCGGCAGATCAGGCACTGCAGGCTTGGAGATCGCGCGAAGGTGTGCCACGACCCGCACCGGCAATGTCCGGCCAATGATGCGTCGTCTGGCGATCTTCCTGTGTCTGTGCGCGGCCGTCTCGGTGACCTCGGCCCACACGATGAGCATCGCTTACCTGCACGCCGAGCAGCGTGCGGGAGAGAACACGATCAATCTGACACTGGATGTGGCGATTGCTGATCTGGAACTCTCCATCGGCGTCGATACGAATCGCGACGGCGCAGTCACCTGGGGCGAGCTTCGCGGACGCTCCGCTGCGATTGCGGAGTTCGTCGTCGAGGGTGTGCAGCTTTCTGCGGGCGGCGTGCCGTGCAGGGTGCAAGCGGGCAAGCTTGCCGTTCGCGACTATGCCGAGGGCGCGTACGCGCATCAGCCCCTGACTGCGCAGTGTTCGTCCGATGATCCGACACTCAGTTACAAGCTGTTGCTCGATCGTGACGCGCAGCATCGGGCGATGCTGATCGTCGCGCGTGACGGCAAGACCCTCACGAGCCTGCTCGACTCGGACCATCGCAGCGCGCGCATGGCGGCGCCTCGCAGCACGTTTCAGGCGTTCCTGCGCGAAGGCGTGCACCACATCCTGATCGGCTATGACCATCTGGCGTTTCTGTTCTCGCTGCTGTTGTCGATCGCACTGACGCGTCGCGAGGGTCGCTGGCAGCGCGCGGGAACGCTGGGGCAGAGCTTCAGGCGCGCAGCCGGTCTGGTTACGGCGTTCACGCTGGCTCACTCGCTGACCTTGTCACTCGCGGCGTTGGGGCTTGTCACACCGGTCGGTCGCTGGATTGAAGCGGCGATCGCGCTCAGCGTAACGCTTGCCGCTCTGAACAACGTGTGGCCAGTGATCGTGCGGCGTCTGTGGATGCTGGCACTCGGGTTTGGTCTGGTGCACGGCTTCGGGTTCGCCGGAGCGCTGGGCGAGCTTGGTATACCGCCAGGCGCGCGCCTCACTGCATTGTTCGCCTTCAACCTTGGCGTGGAACTGGGACAGCTCGGCGTGGCCGCAGTTGCCCTCCCGCTCATCCACGCGCTGAGTGCATGGCGTCATTACGTGCGGTTCGTGATGCTTCCGCTGTCGCTGTTGATCGCGGCGCTTGGTGCATGGTGGTTGTTCCAAAGACTTTCAGGTCAGTGAGATCGTGAAACTGCTGGTCAACGTGCTCATCATGATTGCGTTGCTATCGCGCGGCTATGCGGCTGGAGCCGACGGCGTGGGAGTCATCGCACACAAGCACGTGAAGCCCGCCCTGGATCGAGCTGTTCCTCTCGCGTTGCCGGACGCGCACGACGACGGGGCCTGGGACACTCCTTCAGATCACGGGCACGACCATCCTCACGATCAAAGTCATACGCAGTCCACGACGGGCCGAGCGCATGGGCATGGTTCACTGCCGATAGTGCGCCAGGCGCACGCGCGCACTGCAAGCAACCATCAGCACGATCAACGCGAGGCGGGAGTCGTGTACGTCATCGAGGATGATTCCGGTACCGGCGCGAGCGAGCTTCTGGCGAACCTGCGCGCGCTGGATGGATTCATCTTCATCGTCGCAGAGCCGTCAGCACTCACGTACGTATCGAAGCGCTCCCGTTTGCCGGAGGCGCGCGGATCGCACTTTGAATCGCGCATATCCGATCCCGCAGAGCGGCCTCCCGACCGCTGATTGCGCATCGCGCCGGGTTCAATCCGATTCCCGATATTGCCATGTCCCGTACGCGTGTACCTGAGCGCCGTGGCGGACATTGAGCCATTGGGCAGTCCGGTTTCGTAATCGGACTCTCCCGCGCGATGCAATCACAGGCTTCGCGAGCGCGCGCCGTACGGCGCGCGCAATGTCCTGCTGTGCAGTGCTGTCCGCGCCCCCGTGCGTGGCCACGGGAGAATTGTCATGCAATCACCTCATCCAGAATCCAGTTCCAGATCCGTACCGTCCAGAGAAGTCAGCTCACTCCGACCACGCACGCTGTTTCGCCAGTCGATCATTGCGTCGCTCTTGGGCACGGTGGCCGCAACGTCGCTCGCGCAGGGTCAGGGCCAGTACGCCGTGCCCAACTCTTCCGAAGCGAAGGACGAAGCGGCCGAAATCGCGACCACCACGCTTGACGAGGTCGAAGTCATTGGCCGCCGGCAGAACCTCGTCGGTGAAGTCATCTCGGCGTCCGAAGGTTCCGTGGGTCGCGACGACATTGCACAGCGACCGCTGCTGCGCAGCGGCGATCTGTTGGAGTTCGTGCCCGGTCTGGTCGCGACCCAGCATTCCGGCAGCGGCAAGGCCAACCAGTATTTTCTGCGCGGCTTCAATCTCGATCACGGCACGGACTTTGCGACCTACGTTGACGCCATGCCGGTCAACATGCGCACGCACGGGCATGGTCAGGGCTATACCGATCTCAACTTCCTCATACCCGAAGCGGTGGAGGAACTGCGTTATCGCAAAGGTCCCTACTACGCCGATGTCGGCGATTTCTCGTCAGCGGGCTACGCGCGCTTTCATCTTTCCGACACGGTTGATGATGGGCTCGTGGAAGGGAGCGCTGGCGAATACGGCTACCTGCGCGGCGTGCTGCTCAACTCGGTGGCGGTGGGCACCGGTGACATCCTGTTCGGTGCCGAAGCGCAGACTTACGAAGGGCCGTGGACCGACATCGACGAGGATGTCGAGAAGGTCAACGTGATGCTGCGTTACAGCGCCGATCTGGGTTCGGGCAGGGCGCATGCGATGTTGCTGGCTTACGACAACGCGTGGAACTCGCCCGACCAGATTCCGCAGCGCGCGGTCGATCAAGGACGCATTTCCGAGTTTGGCTCGATCGATACGTCCGTGGGCGGTGAGTCGTCGCGTTACAGCATTTCGGGAGGCTGGGAAGGCTCGGCGTTTGGAGGCCAGGTTGTTGCCCAGGCGTATGCAATCGATTCCTACCTGGATCTGTTCTCGAATTTCACCTACCTGCTCGACGACCCAGTGAACGGCGATCAGTTCGAGCAGGTGGACGATCGTCGACTGTACGGATTCGAAGCGACGGGCGAATGGGATAGCGGACGCAGCAGCTGGCGCTTCGGTGTGGATGGACGCTTCGACGATATCGCGCGCGTGGCATTGTTCCGGACCCGCGAGCGCCAGTTGATCGACACGGTGCGCGAGGACGCGGTCAAGGAAGGCAGCCTCGGCGTGCACGCGGCGCACGAGTATCGCTTCAGTGATCAGCTGCGCAGTCACGTGGCGCTACGCTACGACCGCTACCGGTTCGATGTCGATGCCCGCTCCTTGTCCGAGAATTCGGGCGTCGTACGCGACTCCACGCCGTCGCTTAAAGCCAGCTTGATCTATCGACCCAGCGGTCCGCTGGAACTGTATGCAAGTTACGGCCAGGGCTTTCACTCCAACGACGCCCGCGGCACCACCATCCGCATCGATCCGGTCAGCGGCGATGCCGCCGTGCCGGTGGACCCACTGGTTGATTCAACCGGCGGCGAACTCGGGGCTCGTTGGCAAGTGAGCGAAGGATTTCAGGCTACGCTGGCAGTCTGGACTTTGCGGCTTGACTCTGAGCTTCTGTTCGTGGGCGACGCCGGCAACACCGAGGCAGGTCGGCCGAGCCAGCGCGACGGTGTGGAGTTGGGCCTGTACTGGTTTGGTGCCAACGGCTTGCGTGCGGACCTTGAGACCTCGTACACCAACGGCAAGTTTCGGGACGACGCGCCTGAAGGCAACAGTATTCCGGGATCGATTCCGCTGGTCGTGAGCGCAGGCGTAACCAAGCGCTGGGATGCAGGCTGGGTCGCAACTGCGCGAGTGCGTCACTTCGGGTCGTACGCATTGCTTGAGGACGAGAGCGTCGAGTCGGATGGTTCGACGCTGGTGAACTTGCGTATCGGGCGCGATTGGGATCGTTGGGGCGTGTACCTCGACGTTCTGAATGCGCTCGACAGCAGCGAGCACGACATTGACTATTACTACGCTTCGCGGCTGGCCGGCGAGCCGGATGGCGGCTTCGACGACATCCACTTCCACATCTTTCAGCCACGCAGTCTGCGACTCAGCTTCAAGTACGCGTTCTAGGGAGCCTCTGATCAATGTAACGCCGGCGTCACCGCTTTGTCTGCGCGCCGGTCAAGGCGCGGCTTTGAGACAATGCTCATTGCATTGCGAGCCGTCGCTGCACCGACCGGTGTGCAGACAAGGCGGCCCATAAAATCATCTATTTCAATGGATTGGGTGATGTCCAGAAGGCCCCCAGACAGGCGTCCGCGTCTTGCCCAGGCCGGGCGGCATGCGCGGCGACGCGCCCACCCGCCTGCGGGCCTTCTGGGCACCATGCCGTCGACGTGACATTGATCAGAGGTTCCCTAGACGCAACGGCACTCGTCCATTCGTCGATGGGGTGATGTCGACGGATGGGCGTCACCTGCATTCTGCCGACTGCATCCGATTGGCACGCCTCCCACCTGGACCGCTGGCGGCGACGCGAGGGAGGACTCAAGCGCGGGCGGCGGCACGTTCCAATTGCGCCCAGACGTCGCGCAACTAGACGTCATGGTGACTTCGGAGTCGGGGCTGTTGGGAATGTCCGAAACCCGTTCCGACCTCGGCAATCGGGGCCTGCTCCTTGAGTGTCAACAGGCCCTGGTCGCATCGCGGCCATTCGCCTGTTCGACCAGCAGCGCGCTCGCCTGCTCCGGGGCCAGCGGATGGTGCAGCAGATATCCCTGCATGCTCTCGCACCCGAGGCGCAGCAACGTTTCCCGTTGTGCCTCGGTTTCCACGCCCTCGGCCACGACCGCCATTCCCAGGTTGCGCGCCAGCGCGATGATGGTGCGGATGATGGGCGCGTCCTCCTGGCCCTCGATCGTCGTCGCTCCGATCTGCT
>JBBQNY010000010.1:0-39505 GCA_038330365.1 Lysobacterales bacterium
CCCCCACTCTCGTCATTTCCGCGAAAGCGGGACCGCGGAGGCAGGATGCCGAAGCGAACATTTGCGCAGCGAATGGCCCGAAGGGCGCGCGTCGGGAACCGCGCGTAATCCATCTGCGATCGATAGCGCTGGTTCCAGAACAAACCTCGTTCTCCGCAATCTCGAGCTTCTCCGTTGGCCCGGGCGCTCCACCAACTCTGGAGCATGGCTTCCCGCTTTGACGGGAGTGACGAGAGGGGAGTAGCGCGTGAGTTCCCATCGCATCAGGCTTGGGAAACGTTCCGATCAGCAGTGCACGAGGGCGGAACTCGGCGGGCACGGATTTCGAAGCGGCTGGTCTGGATGGCGCGCGGTGGGAACAGTGCGTATTCCATCTGCGATCGATGGCGCTGGGGTCGGGCCACGCCTTGTTTTGCGCAACTGTGAGGCCCAGCCTTGCATTCGACCGACGATTCCTTCGTGACCGCTCGACCGTATAGAGTTCCCGAGATGCCACCCAGCCTCGACGAAGTAATCGAACAACCCGACTGGATCTGTTTCGGCCTCGACCGGGACCGGCTGCTGCTCCATTTCGCGCGCATGGATGAAGCGGCAATCGAGGCGATGGTGTTCCTCGGTCAGCTCAATCTTCATTCCTTCGCGAGCATCGATTTCCCGGTCGAAGAGGTGTTGGAGCGCCTGCCCGCGGCAACCCACGCCGAGGGGTCGCGTTTTATTCTGCACACTGCGTTTTGCTGTTCGACACTGCTCGCGCGCTGCGTCGACTATCCGGGCAAGGCGCGAACCCTGCGCGAACTGCCGGTGCTTTCGGGGCTGGCTCCGCTGCGGCTCAAGCTTCTTACCGAGGGCAAGCCCGAACTCTGGAACAGCATCGTGCTCGCAATCGACCGGCTCGCGTCGCGACCGTTCGCGCTCGGCAGCGTCACCCTCAACAAGCCCAGCAATGTGTTTCTGCCGGCGGCGCGGGATTTTCTCGGCCGCAATTCGGAATCGCGGGCGCTGGTCATCCATTCGGACTTGCCGGGTTTTCTCGTTTCCTGCGCCAAGAAGCAGTCCGCAGGGGTGGATCCGTGGCTGGCGATGCTGGTGGCCCTGGATCCGGACGGCTCCTATGCCGCTGGGCACAGCCTCGATGTCGCGCGCCTGGCCCCCATGGAAATTGCGTGCGTCGTATGGAACCTGGAAATGCAGCTGCTGCGGGGAATGGAAGGCCTGTCTGCGCAGGTGACCGGGATCGACGCGCCCGCTTTCCTTGCGGCGCCGCTGGAGACTGTTCACCGCGCGCAGGCGTGGTTTGGCTACGACGTGCCGGAGGCGGGACGCGCTGCGACCGTGGATCGAGAACTGCGACGGCACGCCAAGCAACCCGATGCGGCCTTCGACCCGGCGCGTCGTGAATCCGAAAAATGCCTGGCGGAGCGGCTGTTTGGCGCCGAGATGGAAAAGACGCTCAAGTGGAATCGAAGGCGATTCGGCGACTGGCGGGAGGTTTGTCGCAGTGCTGTTGAATCTTTTCCGCCGCTCCTCGGCTGACGGCGAAACGAAACCCCGCCCATGCGCGTGATCATCAGCAGCGTGTCGTGGTGGCGCGTGCGCGCACACAAGTCGAGCAGCCGCGCGCAGTGGAGAGCCTGGATCGCGCCAAAAGTCCACATCGTGGGCCAGCGGTAGGGATCGGCTGCGCCGTTATCAGACACGCGCCGCCGCCTCGTTGACCCGCGAATCTACCCGCAAAGCGACGCAGGAAAATTGATGGCGCCTTTTCGCATGGACGGTAGAAGCGTCTGCCCGGCCCACTCCAGGGCCCGCGTGATCAACGGGCCGTATCGGTTCCGCAGCTGCGCGGCTTCGCGCTTGCGGGTTTCGAAGTCGTAGGGAAGTTGGATCGCCTTGGCGTTCCAGGCGGCAACCGCACTCGCTCGAACAGCGACTTCCCGCACGCTCGCGGGCAACCCAAGCCATTGCTGCGAGCGGGTGGCCACCTGGCCGGGATCGGCGTACAGCAACTTCGCGTCGAGCGTGCGGATGCGATCGTCGCCGGTTGCGCGGATGGTGTCGAGGCAGAGTTCGCGTTGTGCGGACCACTGCAGCGCTGCCGCACAAAGGAAGTCCGGTGGATGGGCGGCTTGGGGCGGCAGCCGAGAGAACAGCGAGGTCGCACGCAGGGCCCTTTCCGCAAGCAGGCCGATCCGCTGCTGCGTTTCCGGCGACTTCTTGATGTTGCTGACGATGAAGTCTTCCAGGTCGGAGTGCAGCAGGATGGCGCGTGAACGAGGCAATGCCTGCATCAGATCCGCGGCGACATTGAGTGCGGCGTGCGTCGGCTTGATCACAATGCCACCACCCTCGTGCCAGGGTCGCGCGAGCAGACTCGCGGAGAGCTCGGGCCCGTCAGCCAGGTCGAAGCCGCTAAAGCGACCGTCGCCGAGCCGTCTCAGGATCAACGGCTCCTTCAGCGAGACCTGTGCTGGCGGCACGTGCAGACATCGCGCCAGCAGACTGGATCCGCAAAACGAGGTATGCCAGATCCAGCCGACCGGGCCCTGGGCCAGCGACCGCACGTCGACACAGTCGGCGTTGACGCGTTCGGCCGTGTTGAGCGGCGCCTCGATGCGGTTGTCGATGAACACCGACGTGTCCAGCACCCGGTCTTCGAGCTGCAGACACATGTAGTCGCGGCGCCGCACGCCGAGATCGACGGGAAACCAGCGGGGATCGCGGAAACGAGGGTCGTGCCGTGCGTCGCTCATCCAACTGGGCTCATCCGAACCTGTCGCGGTTGCGTAAACGTTGTCGGGACCATCGCCCGGAATTTAAGGCGCCTCAGAAGCTTCCCCGGTTGCGTGGGTGTCTGCCGGGCGACTGGCGTAGGGGCGGTCCCAGCCATTGCTGTGCGCCGGTTTCGAGCCCAGCCCGAAAGCGGGCTGCCGAGCCTCAAGGGTCTTGAAATCAAACTCCCGATGAAGGAACAACGAAGTTGTCGAGGTGTGATGCTCGGTCGGCTTGAATCCGGTCATGTCGACCTGCAGCAAGCCCGAGCGCTTGAGCAGTGCAGCCGTCAGATGGTGCCAGTCGGAATTGTCCAGAATGATCATGCCACCCGGCGCCAGATGCTCCAGGGCAACCTTCGCGCAGTCATAGCGGTAGCCAGACCCGTCGATCACGATGACATCAAACGGCTCGGCGTAACGCTCGATGCAGTAAGGGAAGCCGTCGCCCTCCTCGAGCAGGAAATCCACATTGTCCAGCAAGCGCGGCCCCAGGCTTCTGTACCAGTCGCCATTGTTTTCCACACTGACCACACGCAGGGCACGGTGCATCCAGAACAGGGTCGAGTTGCCTGCGCCATATTCGAACACCGCCTTGTCGCGATAGTCGAACTGTGTGAGGTACTCGATTGCCGGAAAAGTGTAGAGCGGCAATGGATCGCCGGCCCGGTCCAGGGGCCGATTGATCTCGGCCGCCTGCACCATGCCGTAATGGTGTCGCAGGATGTTGGTACAGGCAGCAAGACACATCTCGCCCCGCGACATTTCGATGGTTTCCGGACGTCGCTTCAGTTCTTCCGTATTGCCATCAGCGGGATACTTTCCCCAGAAGACTGGTCGCAAGCTCTGGTTTTCACCCATGGTTGTTTACCTGGTGTCTGGCTGCGGCGCTGAAATGCGCCGACCCTGGATCACGAGCATTGTGGGCGCGGATAGCAACGTCAACCCCGAGGCTGCGTGGCGATGTCGCACCACGAGCCGCATCGCCATTCCGACATTCCCGCGTTGCGATCACCGCTCCGGTTGCATGCACAAACTCGGGCCTGCCGCCGGAAGACCCAGGATCAGGACCCGTGGATGCGGATGTCGCCGCTGAAGGACTCGATGTGGAGTCGACCCGTCGCTTTGGGGGGAAGGGAATGCAGACGCTGCGGGCGGCTGTCCGAGGCGTTGGCTTCCACGAACCCGATACCGTCGGCGGAGATGTTGCCCTGGCGGGTTTCCGCCTCGATCGCCAGCGTGTCGAGGCCCCCGCCCAGTCGCAGATCAAGGTCGCCGGCGACCGAACTGAGCCGCCAGTCCGCGTTACCGGCTGGGGTGCCGTCAATCGACACACTCCCTGAAACCGACTCGACTTCGAGCCGTGTCGCGTCGAGGCGCTTTGCCGTGAAGTCGCCCGAGACCAGCGACGCGGACACTCGATCGCTCCGGACCCCGGCCAGCCGCAAGTCACCGCTGACGCTGCCGATATCGAGCTCGTGCATGCGTCCGGCGACATCGATATCGCCGCCGACGCTCCGGAGCTTCATGGCGCGGGCGTTGGCATCCACGCGGACGTCTCCGCCCACCGACTCGAGCGCAACGTTGGGCGCATCGCGCAGATCGTGCACGGACACGTCCCCCCCAACCGTCGTCACGGTGAGCGTCACGCTGAAGGGAACCTGCAGCCGTATGCGCGTCGCGCCCGGGAGCCTGGCGGCAGCGTACGAATCCATCCCGGCACCACGGCGGTGATTGCGGTTGCTCTGGATCGCAAGAACGAGGCGGGTCGGTGACGCGGTCCTGATCCGGATCTCGTCGCCGGCGCCGGCGCCGCCACTCAGCCGTACGCGTGGTTGATCCCATCCGACGACATCGACGTCAAGCGCGCGGGTGTCCAGCGATACGCTGCCTTCTCCCGAGAGATCCCATTCCCGCGCGTCCTCGGCCCGTGCCGGCGCACCCCACCCCGGCAAGGAACACAGCGCCATCATCGCCGCTCCGCGGAAAATACTGCAATGGCCGCGCAGCGACGGCATCAGCCGAGTTGGCTCTGGTATTGCAGCAAACGCCGACGCTCGGCCCGTGTACGTGCCAGCATGCGCTCGACCAGTGCCGAGTCGGGATCGGTGTCGTGCGCGCGTTCGAGTGCCCGCTCGACGGCGCGCAGTTCGGCGTCGGTCGCGGCCAGAACCGGGTTTCGCGACAGTGCTGCGGACAGTTCGGTGTCGGTCGGGTGTGCATCCCCGGATGGCGACGGCGAGCGCGAAGGCGCGCCCGCGACGAGGGGCGCATCCGGCGAATGACCCGGGTTCGACGGCGTGATCGTCAGCTGGTGCAGTGGCAGGGCGACTGCCAACACCGCCGCGGCAGCGACTGCGAAAACCGCAGTTCGAGGCCACCGTTGCATCCACGCGCGCACAGGCCCTCGCCCTTGTTTTGTGATTGCGGCAGGCGACGCGCCAATCCGCGCCTCGATGCCGGACCAGAGCATTGGTGGCACCTCCGCATCCTTCTGCAGTGCCCGCAGCTGGCGCCTGAGTTCAAGATCCATCATTGCTCCGCTCCTCCGAGGAATTGCCGCAGCAGTGATCGGGCGCGATGCAGTTGCGCCTTGGAGGTACCCGACGCGATGTCGAGTTCCTGCGCGATCTCGGTGTGCTTCCATCCTTCGACATCGTGCAGAACCAGTACGGCACGTGCCCGTGGCGGCAGCGCGGCGACCGCAGCGGCCAGATCCATTCGAAGGCCCATGTCGACTCTTGTGGTCACCACCGAATCCAGGCTGTCGTCGTCGCCGGCGTCCAGGGCGGAGGTTCGCCGCGCGCGCAGGCTCATCAGCGCGACATTGACCGCAAGCCGATGCAGCCAGGTCGAGAACGCGCTGTCCCCACGGAAACTGTCCAGCTTCTGCCACGCCTGCACGAAGGCTTCCTGGGTCCATTCCTCCGCTCGGCCCTGGTCGTTGCCCGCCAGACGTCGCAGAACGCCGTGCACGTGCGGCACGTGGCGCTCGTACAGGCGGCGAAAAGCGGCACGATCGCCCGCCGCAGCAGCGGCAACGTCAATCGCCTCAGGGTTCGACGGATTCATCGCACGCGCGCGTCCAGGAACGGGCACGGGCACCAATGCTGGCGCAGCGATGGAGGATTCGCTGGCGACGCCGCCGAACTGCGAGGCTCGGCGCGCGGCGGACCCCGGTCGAGCGAGTCCATGGGCGGAGGCGGAGAACATGTCACAACATTCGATGCACGCGGAGGATCGAAGGTTTGCACGGTCGCCCTGCAATCGCGGTGGGGCGGAGCAGTGGGGCGGAGCAATCGCGCCCGCGATAGCGGCGGCGCTGTCCGGGGCCGTCAGGCGGCGACGCGGCTGCGCCCGAGCTCGGCGCGAATCGCATGCACTTCCTCGAGCAGCGGCGCCGGCATGCGCGGGCCGAAGTCCTGCAGGAACTCGCCGATCGATTCCATCTCGCCCTGCCAGCCTTCCGCGTCGAACGCGAGCAGGGCCGCGGCCGCTTCGGGCGCAACGCCGGCGGCCTCGAGATCGAGCTCGGAGGAAATCGGCAGTGCGCCAATGGGCGTCGACAAGGCGTCGGCACTACCCTCGATCCGCCGCAGCATCCACTCGATGACGCGCAGGTTCTCGCCGAATCCCGGCCACATGAAGCGACCCTGATCGTCCTTGCGGAACCAGTTCACGTGAAAGATGCGCGGCAGTTTCGCGCCCGGCGTGTCGAGCGACAGCCAGTGCGCGAAATAGTCGGCAAAGTTGTAACCGCAGAAGGGCTTCATCGCCATCGGATCACGACGCACCACGCCGACCGCGCCGGTTGCGGCCGCGGTCGTTTCCGAAGCCATCGATGCGCCCACGAGCACGCCGTGGCGCCAGTCACGCGCTTCGAACACGAGCGGCACGAGCGAAGCGCGACGGCCGCCGAATACGATTGCGGATATGGGCACGCCCTGCGGTGCCTCGGCCTGCGGACTGAAGCTCGCACACTGTTTTGCACTCACGGTGAAGCGCGAATTGGGGTGCGCCGCCGGCGAGCCGTCCGGCAACGCGCTGCATTCGCGATCGCGCCAGTCGCGCGCGGGCTTGCCCGGCAGCCCTTCCCACCAGGGCTGATCGTCGGCGGTGACACCTACATTGGTGAAAATTGCATCGCGATGGAGCATGTCCAGTGCATTGCGGTTGGTGGCGGCACTGGTGCCCGGCGCGACCCCGAAGTAGCCGGCCTCGGGATTGATCGCCCACAGGCGACCGTCCTCGCCAGGCGTCATCCAGCAGATGTCGTCGCCGACCGTCCAGATTTTCCAGCCGCGCTCGCGATAGGTCTCCGGCGGAATCAGCATGGCGAGATTGGTCTTGCCACAGGCGGACGGAAACGCGGCCGCGATGTAATGGGTATCGCCGGCTGGCGTTTCCACGCCCAGGATCAACATGTGCTCGGCCAGCCAGCCTTCCTGGCGAGCCTGATGAGAGGCGATGCGCAGGGCGTGGCATTTCTTGCCGAGCAACGCGTTACCGCCGTAGCCCGATCCAAAGGACTGGATCTCGAGCGTCTCGGGGTAATGCATGATGAAGCGGCGCTCTGGATCGAGCTCGCCGGTTGAATGCAGTCCACGCACAAAGCGGCCCTCGCGCTCGATGCGTTCAAGCGCAGGCACGCCCATGCGCGTCATGATCCGCATGTTGGCGACCACGTACGGCGAGTCGGTGATTTCGACGCCGCAGCGTGCAAAGGACGAGTCGATCGGACCCATGCAATAGGGCACGACATAGAGCGTGCGACCGCGCATGCAGCCCTCGAAGAGCGCGCGCATTTTTGTCCGCGCCTCGGCCGGAGCCATCCAGTTGTTGTTGGGGCCGGCGTCGTCGCGATCGGGCGTGCAGACGAAGGTCAGGTGCTCGACGCGAGCGACGTCGCCTGGATCGGAACGATGGAGAAAGCAGTCGGGGTGCGTGTCGGCATTGAGCGGAATGAGAACCCCGCTCGCGACCATATCGGCCTTGATTCCCGCGTCCTCTTCCTTCGAACCATCGCACCAGTGAATGCGATCAGGCTGCGTGAGCGCCGCGACCTCGTCCACCCAGTTGTTCAATGCGTCGAGTCGGCTCGTCATGGGGCGCGGCGGCTCCTCTGAGGCTGCGGATGGCGCCGGCAGGCGCGGATCTGGAAGATGACGTTTGACGGTACCGACCCCCCGCCCGCGGCGCAAGGCGGCACTTCCAATCGCGCCGGAGTTGCCGGCACCACCGCAAAAAACACGGCGGCGTCGTGGTCGATCAAAACGCGATGCACATGCGTGCATGACGTGTTCGCAACTGCGTCGCTCTCATCAAACAAGAATCAGGCCATTGATCAGGCGCGTTTCTCACAGTGAGACCGGGTGTCCGCCGCATCCTTGGCACGATCCAGCATGACGCGGGGACTCGCACCCTCACCCCCAGCCCCTCTCCCACTGGAGAGGGGAGTGCCTCGCGGCGACCCTGCGCTCTTCCCATCTCCCTGTAGGAGACTGCGGCTGCAGAAGCAGCTGCGAACGCCGCAGGCGGCTCGCAGGGCGCACCACAGGGATGTGGTGCGTCAGGTGGCGCGCAGCGCCGGATGAGGGTCCGAGGTCGACATCAGTCCCCAAAGCGCTTCATCAATTGTGCTTCCAGCGGATGCCACCCGCGATGCCGGCACCCGATCTCCAACGCGACAGCGCGCCGACGAATTCAAGGTCGAAGATCCTGGAGAAGACACAGCTCGCAACGTTTGCGCGATGCACGAGGCTGGTGCAGGCGCGCCCTTGGACGCGGTGGCGGCTTGGTCAATGGGAACACGAGACGGGAATGGGGAAGCGCGCAGCTGCGATTTCGACGGTTACGGTTACGACTGCACCGTCTCGGCGATGGGTGGCAGCAGGGATTCGATCACGTGTTCGACGTAGGCGTCGAAGTCCCCGTGCGCCGGTCGCGGCAGCAGGCGATGCATGATGAGTTGCAACATGCCGACATAGGCGGCGTACGCGAGTTGCGAGCGCTGGGCCGCCTGCTCGCGATCCAGACCTGCCGCGCGCATCGCGGCAGCGAGGTACGCGACTCGCCGCTGCGAGACGCGCTGCATCACGGGCTGCACCGCCGGATGATCGATCGCCCGCATCAGTGCAGAGTAGATGACCTGGTCGCGGATCTCATGGCTGGTGCGGCGGAACAACTCCACCAGTCGCTCGCGCGGGTCCGAGATGCGATCAACCTGGGCGACTACCGCGTCGGTGTCGAACTGCTCCCAGCGCTTCAGCGCCGCTTCCACGAGTGCATCGCGAGACGCGAAATGCCAGTAGAAACTGCCCTTGGTGACACCCAGCCGGCGCGCCAGCAGTTCGACCGAGATGGCAGCCACGCCCTGCTCTTCGATCAGATCGAGCGCCGCCTGTTCCCAGTCGGCCGCGGACAATCGACTTCGTTCGGTGCCCTGCACCATGGGCGCGGGAATCCTGCTGCGGAGGACGCACCCTAGCCGATTGACAGCCCCGCGCCAACTTGTCCATACTGTTCCGTATGGTGAAACGGACACTGTGGTTTGCCGTGCGCTTGCACCGGGCCACGAAAGTGCCAAGCTCAGCCACGACAATCGCCGTCATTCCTGCCCGGAAACGCCCATGGCCCTGACTCTCGCTCTGATCCTCGCACTGCTGCTGGTCGCCGGCCTCTGCGCTTACCACCGGCTGCACATCATTGTCTGGATTGCCGGCTCTGCCGCCGTCGTCGCGCTCGCATGGTTCGCGGCAGTGCCGCAAGGCTCGGTCATTGCAGCTGCGAGTGTGCTCGCGATCGTCACGCTGCTGTTCATGCTGCCGCTCCTGCGCGTGGCGCTCGTCACACGACCCTTGCTGCGTTTCTACACGCGCCTGCTACCGCCCTTGAGCGAGACCGAACGCGTAGCACTCGAGGCCGGCACGGTCGGTTTCGAGGGTGAGCTCTTTTCCGGCAAACCCAAATGGAGCGCGCTGCTGGAACTGCCGAAGCCCACGCTGACGGAGGAGGAGCAGGCATTCCTCGACGGCCCCTGCGAAGAGCTCTGCCGCATGGTCGACGAGTGGGACATCAGTCACGTGCGCGCCGACATGCCTCCTGAGCTGTGGCAGTTCTGCGGGCGGCATCGATTTTTCGGCATGATCATCCCGAAGCAGTACGGCGGACTTGGCTTCAGCGCACTGGCGAACCACAAGGTCATCCAGAAGCTCGCGTCGATCTCCTCCGTGGTGAGCTCAACCGTTGGCGTACCGAACTCGCTCGGCCCGGGCGAGCTGTTGATGCACTACGGCACCGACGAGCAGAAGGAGCACTATCTGCCGCGACTCGCCGACGGACGCGAGATCCCCTGTTTCGCGTTGACCGGTCCATTCGCCGGATCGGACGCCACTTCGATTCCCGATTTCGGCATCGTCTGCAAGGGCGACTGGCATGGTGCCAACGTCGTCGGCGTGCGCCTCACCTTCGACAAGCGCTACATCACGCTGGCTCCGGTGGCCACGCTCATTGGACTCGCGTTCCGCATGTACGACCCGGACGGGCTGCTCGGCGACACGCGCGACATCGGCATCACGCTGGCATTGCTGCCGCGCGAAACGCCTGGAATCGAGGTCGGTCGACGCCATTTCCCGCTCAATTCGCCGTTCCAGAACGGACCCGTGCGCGGACGCGAGGTGTTCGTTCCGCTGTCGCAACTGATCGGGGGCGAAGAGTACGCCGGCAAGGGTTGGAAGATGCTGGTGGAGTGCCTGTCAATCGGCCGCTCCATCACCCTGCCCTCCACCGCCAGTGGCGGCGCCAAGATGGGTGCGGTGGTGACGGGTGCCTACGCACGCATCCGCAAGCAGTTCGGGCTGTCGATCGGGCGCTTCGAGGGCGTCGAGGAAGCACTCGCGCGAATCGCAGGCAATGCCTACACGATCAGCGCCCTCGCCGAGGCGGCGGCGGCAGCGGTCGCGCGTGGCGAACTGCCGGCCGTGCCATCCACCATCGCGAAGTACCACTGCACGGAGATGTCGCGCCAGGTCATCAGCGATGCGATGGACATCCACGGCGGCAAGGGCATCATCCTCGGGCCGAAAAACTATCTCGGACGCGGCTGGCAGGCGGTGCCCATCAGCATCACGGTGGAAGGCGCGAACATCATGACGCGCACGCTCATGATCTTCGGCCAGGGCGCGATCCTCTGCCATCCGTGGGTCATGAAGGAAATGCGCGCGGCGCAGGACACTGACGGCGCGCGCGGCCTGCGCGACTTCGATCGTGCGCTGTTCGGACATATCGGATTCGCCATCTCGAACGCCGTGCGCAGTCTCTGGTTCGGACTCACCGCAGCGAGCATCGGCAGCGCCCCCGGCAGCGACTACACGCGGCGCTACTTCCGCAAACTCAACCGTTATTCCGCGTGCCTGGCGCTGGTCGCGGATACGTCCATGCTGACGCTCGGCGGCAAGCTCAAGTTCAAGGAAAAGCTTTCAGGTCGCCTCGGCGACGTGCTGAGCCAGCTCTATATCTCAAGCAGCCTGCTCAAGCGCTACCAGGATCAGGGCGAACCGGTTCCCGATCAGCCGTTGCTGGCCTGGTCGTTCCACCAGTCCGTTCACAAGATCGAAGTCGCGCTGTCCGGCGCCCTGCGCAACTTTCCGATCCGGCCGGTGGGCTGGCTGCTGTGGCTGCTGGTATTCCCGTGGGGAAGACGTGCGCAGCCACCGTCCGATCGGCTCGGACACCGTGCGGCCAGCCTGCTGCTGGCGCCCAATGCGGCGCGTGATCGTCTGGGCGAAGGCGTGTTCCTCACACCGACCGCCAACAATCCCGCGGGTCGCATCAACAGCTATCTGCCCAAGTTCGTATCGGCCGAGCCACTGGAGCGCAAGTTCATGAAAGCGCTCAAGCAACACGACATCGAGGCGCTCGAATTCCCAGGCCAGCTCGACGAGGGCGTGCGCGAGGGCTGGATCAGCGAAACGGAGCGCCGACAGCTGGAGGACCTGCGCGCCATGACGCTCGATACCATCAGCGTGGACGACTTCGACAGCGAGGAGCTGCGGCTAGGCGGTGTGCACGCGGAGGATTCCGGCAAGTCTGCGGGGTCCCGCGCGGTCGCGGCCTGATCGCCCGTTCCCGCCCCGTCAACCACGCCCCTGTAGGAGCGCGCTGGCGCGCGATGGCGGCATGGTGGATTGCAGCGCGACGCACGGGCCGTTGCATGACGCCATCGCGCGCTAGCGCGGTCCTACAGGGGCGGCGCTTTGTCAGCGCAGGGTGCCGAAAGGGATGAGCAGGCCGATGCTGAAGATGCCATCGCCGCGACTGTCCTCTCCCGGTTGCTCGGTGTCGTTGAGGTCGTAGCGAATGCGCAGGTCCGCGCGCAGCTGCAGCCGACGCGACGCGAGCAGATCCCAGGTGCCACCGATCGCGAATGCGACCAGTCCATCGGTGCCACGGCGCTCGCCGACCGGCGAGTCGTACTCGATGGCTCCCACGCCAATCAGGAAATACGGGTCCCACAGCGGCTCTCGATTGACCAGCAGCAGGTTGACCTGCGCGGAGCGATGCCTGAGCCCGTAGTTGATGCCGAAGTCGAGGCGGTCCTGCGCGAGCTCGAATTCGAGCTCGTAACCCTCTCCCAGGCGCCGGCCGAACTGCAGACTGGTGAGGTCGCCGTCGTGACGCAACTCGCGATTGGAGGCGATGATGCCCTGCCGAATGCCGACGTACCACGGCCCGATCGGCCCGTCGCCCAGATCGCGCGCGATGGTCGCGGTCGGCGCGCAGAATGCCAACCCGAAAACAATCGCCCGCACCACTTGCCGGAGGCTCATGCCGACGCTCCCGGTGCCGCGGCGAGTTTCGCCTGCTCGCGCGTGACGCGCCACGCACTCCACGCGAACATCGCCGCCGTCGCGACTCCGGCGACGAACACCACGCGCGATCCCATCACGGTGAACAACTTGTGCAGCCATACGAAGGACAGGTCCCCGCTTCGGTACACCAGAGTATCGATCGCGCCCTTGGACTTGTAGCGGACTTCAGGATCCACCCGCGTGTAGATCGTTTCCCGCGCCGGCTTCGACAGCGAGAACTCGCTGGCGCGCGTCACCACCAGCACCAGTGCGATGGTCATCGGCAGCGGCGACGCGGACAGGATCGAGAAACCGATCAGGATCGCGAACGCGGGAATCAGCAGCAGCGGACCAATCCCGTAGCGCTGCATGAGCACGCGCGTCAGCAGCAGCTGCACCACCAGCGTGAGCACGTTGATGGCCAGATCGATCCCGGAGTAGAAACGCGTACGCGCCGCATCGTCGGCGAATCCTGCGCCCGCGATCGCCGCGACCTCGTTGTAGAGCAGGGTGCCGACACCCACTCCGAAAAACATGAGCATCGCCAGGGCGCGCAGCAGCGGCTGCTGCAGCAACAGGCGCAGGCCCGCCAGCATGGTGCCGCCGATGGCGGTGTCGACGCTGGTCTCGCCGCGCGCCTGTTCCCGCAGCTTGGCCCAGGGACGCAGCTGCATGATGCAGACGATGCAGATCGACAGAAAGCCGGCGGCGACCAGCAGCAGATTGGCGATGCCGACGCGCTCCACCAGCAGGCGCGTGATGAGCGGACCGGTCATGGCGCCAATCGTCCCCGCGGCGCCGATGTAGCCGTAGAACGCGCGCGCATCATGGTTCTCGAAAACGTCTGCCAGGTAGCTCCAGAACACGCTGACGGCAAACAGGTTGAAGACCGCGACCCAGACGAAGAACACCGCGCCGCGGCCGCTGGTGCCGGCTTCGAATGCGAGATGAAAGCCGAACAAACAGGCCATGAATCCCGCGTACAGAGCCGGCAGGAACACACGCCGAGGAAAGCGTGCGACGAGTGCGCCGTACAGCGGCTGCAACACGACCATCACCAGGAACGTGGTCGTGAAGAGGAGCTGCAGGGTGTAGTCCTCGATGGGAAAGCCGCGGGCATGCGCAAACTCGACCAGCACCTGCGGAAAAACCGCAGACGGATCATTCGACGCACCCATGGCATCGCGCACGGGACGCAGCACCATGTAACCCGTGAGCAGGCAATAGAAATAGATCATGGCCCACCACAATGGCGGCGATGTCTTCAATGCGCGCAAGAGCGCGGGCCGGGACGCCGGAGAACCAGATGCAGGCAATCGCGAGGAGTTCAACGCGTCTCCGAAGTTCTGGGTCGATGGGACACTTCACGCTCGCAGGAGCGCAGCACCGGCGCCGGCGCACCTTAGCAAACCGCGCGCTGCCGCATGGCCGGTGTTGCCTCACGCCCCGCCCGGCACCGCTTTTTTGCAGGGGCTGATGCGCTGCAATACGGATTCGGTCCATGGCCATGCTCTTGTAGGAGCGCGCTGGCGCGCGATGGCGGCATGGTCGATGACGCGCGATGCACGGCCGTTGCATGACGCCATCGCGCGCGAGCGCGCTCCTACGAAGGGCTGATGCGCTGCAAGACGGATTCGGTCCATGGGCCATGCTTCTGTAGGAGCGCGCTGGCGCGCGATGGCGGCATGGTGGATTGAAGCGCGATGCACGGCCGTTGCATGACGCCATCGCGCGCTAGCGCGCTCCTACGAAGGGCTCATGCGCTGCAAGACGGATTCGGTCCATGGCGCTCTTGTAGGAGCGCGCTGGCGCGCGATGGCGGCATGGTCGATGACGCGCGATGCATGGACGTTGCATGACGCCATCGCGCGCTAGCGCGCTCCTACGAAGAGCGCCGTGCTGGAGGACCCAGGACTCGTTGCTGTGATGGCCGAGCACTTGCTCTAGGCTGCGCGCCTAGCCTGCCTGCGGTCGACCGCGAGCGGTTCGGCCCGTCCTGTTCCGGAACACTGCCTCCTTGATGCCACGCCGCAACTCGTACGACTACGTGATCGTGGGCGCCGGTTCGGCAGGATGCGTGCTGGCCAATCGCCTCTCCGCCGATCCTGCAACGCGCGTACTTCTGGTCGAGGCCGGAGGTCGCGATTGGCATCCCTTCATCCACATGCCGGCGGGGATCGCCAAGCTGGTTGGGCGCAAGGGCATCAACTGGAACTACACCACAGAGCCGCAATCCGAACTCGACGGGCGCCGCCTGTGGTGGCCGCGCGGTCGCGTGCTGGGTGGTTCGAGCTCGATCAATGCCATGTGCTACATCCGCGGCGACCATCGAGACTACGACGAGTGGCAGGCGCAAGGTGCAACCGGCTGGGGCTGGTCAGACGTGCTGCCTTACTTCCTGCGCGCCGAGGACAACACCCGCGGAGCAAGCGCCTTCCACGCCACGGACGGCCCGCTGGGCGTTTCTGATCTGCGCCATCGCAACCCTTTGAGTGAAGCATTCCTGCGCGCCGCCCGCGACGCGGGCCTGGCTGCGAATGACGACTTCAACGCTGACTCGCAGGCGGGCTCGGGTTTCTACCAGGTCACCCAGCGCCGCGGCGCGCGCTGTTCGGCCGCGACCGCCTATCTCGTTCCGGCCCGCAGTCGGGACAACCTTGACGTCATCACCGGCGCCGTCGCGGAGTCGGTCCTGCTCGAGCGTGGACGGGCGCACGGCGTGCGCCTGCGCCATCGCGGGAAAGTGGTGGAGATCGATGCGCAGCGCGAGGTCGTGCTGTGCGGCGGCGCGATCAATTCACCGCAGTTGCTGATGCTTTCGGGTATCGGTCCCGCCGACGCGCTGCGTCGCCACGGCATCGAGGTGCGCGCGGATATCGCGGCCGTCGGCGGCAACCTGCAGGATCATCTCGACATCTGCGTGCTCCACCATTCCACGTCGCGCGATACCTACGACCGCACCAACGACCTGCTGGTCGGCTTGCGCTACCTGCTGTTCCGCTCCGGCATCGGCACCAGCAACGTGGCAGAGGCCGGCGCCTTCATGCGATCACACCTCGCCGAGGATGCGCGCTGCGATCTGCAGTTCCATTTCGTGCCGGCGCTGCTCGACGATCATGGCCGCCACCAGTTGCCGGGTCGCGGTTTCACCCTGCACGCCTGCGGACTTCGACCGCGCAGCCGCGGACGCATCACGCTGGCCAGCGCCGATCCGCTGGCGCCGGCGCGCATAGACCCCGGCTATCTCGGTGATCCCGATGGATTTGACCGGCGTACGCTGGTTGAGGCACTGCGCGTTTCCCGATCGATACTGGGGCGCGATCCGCTGGCGTCCGTGCGCGGTGCGGAACTGATGCCCGGCGTCGCGGCGCAGGACGACGCATCCATCGATGCCTACGTCCGGCGCAAGGCCGAGACCATCTATCACCCGGTCGGAACCTGCCGCATGGGTAGCGACGCGCAATCGGTGCTGGACTGCGAGCTGCGCGTGCGCGGGGTGGAAAACCTGCGCGTGGTCGACGCATCGGTGATGCCGCGCCTGATTGGCGGCAACACCAATGCGCCAACGATCATGATCGCGGAGCGTGCGGCCGACTTGCTGCTTGGTATCGTCTGATCCATTCAACGGCGCCGCCGCGGCCGACCACCGGCACATCGCGCTCGTACACGCTACGGCGGGCTGGAAGCCGTCAGCACAGGCGGCAGCGGGCAATGCAGCGAGCCGCAGATGCAGCGCAGCAGCTCGCTTTCCTCCACGCTCAGTCGACCATCCTCGCTGACGGTTCGCACCAGAGCGGCGACCAGCAGCTGCTTGCCGATGCCGTCGAGTCGATCCAGTGCCGCAAGGCTCTCGTCGAGCGCTTCGATCCAGTTTGCGACGGGCGAAAACGCGATGGCCTCGCTCGGCCAGATCTCCTGCACACCCGACTGGAAAGCCTGCATGGCTTGCTGGGCAGTGTCGGCGCCCTGTTCGCCGACGATGGCGAGCACGCGCACAGCGTGCGCCTTCTGGTCCGACAGTTTCGCCGAACCGATGATGCGCGCATTGGAGGGATCGAGCGTGTCGGTGACCTGCACGCGCAGCAATCGCGCCAGGCAGTACTCGAAAAGGCCGATCCGTCCATCGGCATCGATCAGCGCATCCAGTGTGCCGACGAGACGGTCAAGCTGCGCGCGCGGCAGGCGGCGCAGCGAGGGAAACGCGAGTGCCGCCAACGGCAACCGCTCGCGCGGCGGCAGCTCGAGCGCCTGGGTGTAGAGCTCGATGCTGGTATCCGCCAGTGCCGCATCGTGATGCTCGCGAATGAGCGCGACTTGCGTCTGGCGCAGCGACTCGTCCGCGTCGAGCACCAGTGCCAGCACGAGCGCCAACGCCTCGTCGCTGCGTCGCGCTGCTTGCCGCAGCGCATCGGGTATGCCCGCGTGCAAGGCGCTTGCCACCCGGTAGTCGTCGTCGCCGGGATTGCCGACCTGGCCCAGGATCAGCGCCGGCAGCACGGCCATTCCGATTCCTCCCGCAGGCTCGGCCGCAATGCCCGCTGGATCGAGCGCACCCATGCCTGCGAAAGGCCCCTGGCGTTTGCCATCCTGATCGCTCGTATCCGCTTCCATCTGCGCCAGCTGGTCTGCGTGCGGCGCGGCCATCATCGCCTTTGCCATCGCATTGAGATCCGCGGGTTTGAACGAGGGATCGAGACGGCTGATGCGGTCCATCAGCGGCGGATGCGTGGACATCAGGCGCGAATAGCCAACGCCGTCGCCGAACAGCATATGGCTGACTTCCTCGGTGCCCGCATGGGCAAGTCGCGAACCCTCCGGCAACGCACCGATCTTCTTCAGCGCACCGGCGATGCCGTTGGTCTGCCGCGTGAACTGCACCGCCGAGGCGTCGGCGAGGTACTCGCGTTGCCGGGAGATGCCCGACTTGATCAGACGGCCGAAGAACAGTCCGATGTAGCCCACCAGCATGATCAACAGGGCCGCCACCAGGATGGCGCCGGCGCCCTTGCTGCGTGAACCGCCGCGCGATCCCTGCAGCACGAAGCGCGCGGCCAACCCGATGACGAGGATGCCGAACAGGATGCCCATCAGCCGGATGTTGAGTCGCATGTCTCCGTTGAGCACGTGACTGAATTCGTGCGCGATGACCCCCTGCAACTCGTCGCGAGAGAGCCGGTCAAGACAACCCTGCGAGACCGTGATCGCCGCGTCGGCCGCGGAGAAACCAGCCGCGAAGGCGTTGATCCCGGTTTCCTGCTCCAGCACATAGATCTCGGGAACGGGAACACCCGAGGCGATGGCGATTTCTTCCACCACATTGCGCAAACGACGTAGCGAGGGGCTGCGTGTTTCGTCAGGCACGAGCGTCGCGCCGAGCTGGCGCGCAACGGCGCCACCGCCGCTGCGCAGCTGGCTCGTCTTGAACATGCTCGACACACCGATGACCGCCAGCGTCCCCAGGCTCACGAGTCCCAGCAGGCCCGCGTGCGCGTAGGCAAGGCCGGCAAACCCCGCCTGCTCGACCTGGGTGCTTGGCAGCGCGATGGCGGCCGCGAGCAGGGCCGCGACGTCGACTGCGAGCACGATGAGGATTACGGCCACCGTGAAAAGCAGCACCAGCCGACGCGACTGGCTGCGCGCCAGTTGCTGATGTTCGAAGAAATTCACGGCAGCTCCCGCGTGCCGGGATCAGAGATCAGCCGAACGAGACCTTGGGGGCCTGACGGGCTTCCGGTGTCTCCACGGTGAGCAGTTCGGCGGGCACGAAGCTGAACATCCCGGCGATCACACTGCTGGGAAAGACTTCGCGCTTGTTGTTGTAGGCCATCACCGAGTCGTTGAAGGCCTGACGCGAGAAGGCGACCTTGTTTTCGGTGGAGGAGAGCTCCTCGGTCAACTGCATCATGTTCTGGTTGGCCTTGAGGTCCGGGTAGGCTTCCGCCAGCGCCATGAAGCGCGTCATGACCTGGCCGAGCATCGCATCGGCACCCGACAGCTGGCGCATGGCGGCGGGATCGCCAGGGTTGGCCTGCGCCTGCTTGAGTCCGCTGGCGGCGGCATTGCGCGCCGTTATGACCGCCTCAAGCGTTTCGCGCTCATGCTTGAGGTAGGCCTTCGCGGTTTCCACGAGGTTGGGAATGAGGTCGTAACGACGCTGCAGTTGCACATCGATCTGCGCGAACGCATTCTTGAACGCGTTGCGGGCGGCGATCAGACCGTTGTAGATGCCGACGCCCCAGAACAGGAGTACCGCGATCAAGCCAAGAATCACCAGAGTTGCGATCATGTGCGCTACTTCCCCAAGATTCCGACAATGACAATGCGTTCAAACTGCATGCCGAGAATACCATGACGTTTTTTGCGCCCAGGAAAGCGCCAAAGACCCCGCACGCGACCATCACCGTGTGCGCGTCGTGGTTCGTGCTCGGCTGCGTGCTGGCTCCTGCCTGCATCGCCGCAGGCGCGCCTGCCGCAGCAAGGCACGAGCCTGTCACCGTAATCGCGGACCAGGACCCTGCGCTGCAACCGTCGGTCCTGCTGCCCCGCTGGCCGCGACCGCTGCCGCCGCAACGTGCCTGGGTTCCCGGCGACCGACCGGCGAATGTCGCAGCACTCGCCTCGGACTTCGAACGGCTCTGCGATCGCGTGGTCGCTGCCGCGCGCATGCCCGGACTCGCCGCCGCGATGGTGAAGGATGGCAAGGTGATCAGCGTGCGTGGCGTGGGCGTTCGCGACGTGCGTACGGGCGCGCCGACGAGTGCCGACACGGTGTTCCGCCTGGCGTCGCTGTCGAAGGCATTCGCGTCGACCACGTCAGGCGTCCTCGTCGAACGCGGTGAGCTCGGGTGGGATGATCCCATCCGCGAATTTGTCCCCGCTTTCGAGCTTGCCGATCCGAACGACACGCAACGCATCACACTGCGCGACCTGCTCAGCCATCGCACCGGGCTGCCGGCCAACTCGCTCGACCGAGTGGTCGAGTCGGGCACCGGATACGACGATGTGAGGCGGCAATTGCGCGGCGTCCGCAGCCTCTGCCCGGCGGGTGATTGCTACGCGTACCAGAACGTGGCATTCAGCGCCGCGGGCGACATCATCTACGCGTCGACCGGCACGTTTTATTCCGAATGGGTCGAGAAACTGCTGTTGCAGCCCCTCGGCATGCGCACCGCTTCGCTGGGCCTCGATGCGATCGAGGCAGCAGGTGACTGGGCGCCGCCGCACGTGCGCCGAGGCAATGGATTTGCAGCCCTGCGCCCGTTGCCGACCTACTACCGCCTGGCTCCGGCTGCCGGCGTCAACGCTTCGGCCCGCGACATGAGCGCGTGGCTGCTGGCGCAGCTGGGGCATCGGCCGGACGTATTACCGCGCGCCTTGCTCGACGTCACCCAAGCGCCGCAGGTTCGCAGTCCGTATGAACTGCGCAGCTCGCAGTGGCGCCGCATGCGCATGCGGGACGCCTGGTACGGACTCGGCTGGCGGGTGGTCGACTACAGCGGCCATCGACTGGTGTGGCACGCCGGCGCCGTGCAGGGCTATCGCGCCTTCATCGCCCTGCTGCCGGATCACGATTTCGGGTTTGCCGTGCTGTGGAATTCCGAGACCGGCGTGCCGATTGGTCTCATGCCCACCATGCTCGACCGATACCTTGGCCTGTCCTCCGAAGACTGGTTGCAGCTCGATCAGGTGGAACGCCAGGCCCGACCTGCGGCACCGAAGTCCCGGACAAAATCGCGTTCGGTAGTGCGCCCGAAAGCGCGTCGCTGAGCGTTCGGGACAGCGCGCCGGTCAAGCCGCGGCGTATCCAGGAATCCGTCGGGGACCGATCCCCGAGCAGCGCCGTCGAGCGTTCGACGGCGCCTGAGATCCGGTCAGCTGGAGTCGGAGTCGGAGCTAGAGTTTGAACTCGATACGCTGCGTGCGCTGCGCGGCGACCGGCTGACCGTTGCGCAATGCCGGTTCGAACTTCCACTGCTTCACCGCCTCCAGAGCTGCACGATCGAACATCCGGGCGGGCTGCGCTCGGAGCACTTCCGCCGCCGTCACCGTGCCTTGCGGACCCACAGTGAAGCGCACTTCGACCCAACCAGAAACACGCTTGCGCACCGCGTCTGGAGGAAATGCCGGCGGTACCTGTCGCACCAGACGAACATCCCGTGTCTGCCCGGTCGTAGCGGCAGGTGGTGTCGCCGCAGGCGGCTTGGCTGCCGCGGCCGCGGGAGGCGGTGTGGCTGTTGCATCCGGTTCGCTCGCTGGCGGCGTGGCCTCCGCGACTTCTTCGGCAGGCGGTGGTGCAGCCGGCGCCGGCGGAGTCGCGGCAGGTTCTGTTGCAGCCGCCTGTGCCGCGGCTGCCTGTTGCTGCTGCAGCTCGAGTCGCTTTTGTTCCTGTGCCAGACGATCGGTCTCAACCCGGTCGGTAGCCGCCCGCTGTGCGTCGAGCTTGGCGCGCAGCGTGGTCACCGTGTAGGAACCCGGACTCGACCTGTCGAGCAGTCCGATGATGCGCTCGGCTTCCTCGGCGTTCTTGGCCGCGATGGCCGACTCGGCCGAACTCGCGGCGATCGGGAACAGATCCACGAGCGCCTGCGTGGCCTGCGGGTTGGTCGGTTCCTGATCGATGATCTGCAGGTAGTACGACATGGCGTTGTCGGCCGCAGGGGTAACAAGCTTCTGTTCCTTCTCGGCGGCCTTCGCCTTCTGCAGCAACTCGCTCACCGGCAGCACAGGCGCGGGCGCGGCCGGCGCCGCGGGTGTTGCCACTTGCGGCGTGGACGCCCCCGGCGTTGCGGGTGCCGGCTCGTCCTTCTTTCCGCACGCCACGAGCGCGAGACTCAGACCGATGGCGCACGCCACGAAACCCGTGCGGCGAAGCGCCGCTCCGGTACTGGATGAATGTGTGCCACGTTTGCTGCTCATAACGCGTCCCCCGACTCGTCGATCGTCCAGAGCGCTCAGAAGCAACGACCGTGCCGCCACGGTAATCGAAGGTCTGGCGCTGCGCCCATGCCGGCGTCGCGCGAACATCCGTGTCATGGAAGCTCCGCGTCGCCTGCGTCCCCACGGATGACGCTGCAGCGATCGCCGCGCATCCGCAAGCCGCACATTATAGGCAACCCGGTCCGCAGGCGCTGGGGCTTCGCAAACACCCGCGGGAGGTGCCTCGACCGAGGTGGCTGCGGTTGGGTGGGACCGCGCGCGTGCGCGCCCGGACTGGGAGCTGGCACCAGGACCGCTGGACGCGGCAATCATGTCCGGGAGAGGGCGCGATCAACTCGCCAATGATGGGGCGAATGTCGCCTGGGCCCGTCGGGATGCTCGGCGAGAAAAACGATGGCCAATCCGTGGCCCTCGAACAAAGAACCACCGCATCCGGGCAGACGTGCGGTGGTTCGAGACCCTGCTTGCAACATGGACACCGCGGCACCGGAGTGCTGCGGCGGTACCTCTACTAGAACATCGAACCCATGGAGAAACCGCCCATCGGTGACGGTGGAGCGGGCTTCTTCGGGGCTTTCCGCGCTGCCGGCTTCCGTGCGGCTTTCTTCGCGGGCTTCTTCGCAGCCTTCTTTGCTACCTTTTTGGCTGCCGGCTTCTTGGCCGCTTTCTTGGCTACCTTGCGGGCGCCTTTTTTCGCAGCCGACTTCTTGGCGACCTTGCGGGCGCCTTTCTTCGCTGCCGACTTCTTGGCGACCTTGCGGGCGCCCTTCTTCGCAGCCGACTTCTTGGCGACCTTGCGGGCGCCCTTCTTCGCTGCCGACTTCTTGGCGACCTTGCGGGCGCCCTTCTTCGCTGCCGGCTTCTTCGCAGCCTTGCGAACCGACTTCTTCGCCGCCGACTTCTTGGCGACCTTGCGAGCCGACTTCTTGGCTGCCGGCTTCTTCGCTACCTTGCGGACCGCTTTCTTCGCTGCCGGTTTACGCGCAGCTTTCTTCACGGTTTTCTTGGCGGCTTTTTTTGCCGCCGGTTTCTTTGCTGACTTCTTGGATGCTGCTTTCTTGGTGGCCATAGTTCTTGTGAGCTCCTCATCTGTTGGCAATGGTTGCCCGGTCAAAGCGTGAACGAAGGACTCGCAAAGCAATTCGCTGTTGGTCGCATGCTTGAGCCTGCCAACTTGGCGTCGAGTACGTTCGTCGGACAGCAACTGGTAGACATGGAGCGGAATCGAAACGGTGATCTTTCTCGTCTTCTCGGCTTTCCTGCCGTGATCGACGTAGGGATCAACGATGCGCATTTCGACCATCCCTGCCACGTTGTCTGCACGCCGCGGAAAAATTAGTCCCCGTGCGCTTTACTGTCAACAGGTTTTATGCGCCGAGCGAAAAAGTTTTTCGAAGCCGGCGCACGGTTTCCCCCTCCCTCCCGCGTCGGCGAAGCCCGGTTGGGGACCCCCAGAGCCCCGTAAATTGGCTCATTTGATTTGGACGTTTAGACGTCTATTCGATTTTGCGGAAATACCTTTGGCAATCGCCAATCGTCAGCATTGGCGCGGGCTGCAGCGGTGACGATGGAAAGTCGCATGAATTGCGGAGGCGAATTCCGACCGCGAAAAAGCGCGGAAAAATGCGGCCGTTTCGAAAACCGCGTGAGCGCCGCGCGCACGCTCGGCGAGGTCAGATCAGGAGCAATCGCGTACCTGCTGCGCGCTGAACCGAATTCAGTGGATTTCGTTCAATGCGTCGATGAGGCGATCGAAATCGGCGTCGATCTTCGTTTCGGTCGCGCACAGGAGCAGCGCATCGCCGAGCTCCGGGTAGTCCTCGCCGAGGGCGTACCCGCCGACGATGCCCGCGTCGGCCAGGCGCTCGACGACCTGCGAAGCGGGAAGACGGTGCCGCACGGCGAACTCGTGGAACACGGGCGCGTCGAACAGCGACTCGCAACGCGCTTCCCGAATGAGACGCTGTCGCAGCGAGCGCGCGCGTTCGGCCGACGTCGCCGCCACCCGCCGCAGACCTTCAGGGCCAACCATCGCCATGTACAGGGTCGCGGCGGTGACCAGCAGGCCCTGATTGGTGCAGATGTTGGACGTCGCCTTGGCGCGGCGGATGTGCTGCTCGCGCGCCTGCAGCGTAAGCGTGAACCCTTCGCGACCGTCGAGATCCGTGGTCCGGCCGACGATACGGCCGGGCAGGTTCCGCACCAGCCCCATGCGGGTCAGCATGAAACCGAAGTACGGCCCGCCGGAAGAAAGCGGCACGCCGAGCGGCTGACCTTCTCCGCACACGATGTCGGCGCCCTTCTCTCCCCAGGCTCCGGGTTCGCGCAGGATCGCGAGCGCGACGGGATTGACCACGCCGATAACCAGCGCGCCTTGCGCATGCGCCCAGTCGGTGAGCGCGTCGGCGTCCTCGACGACCCCGAAGAAATTCGGTTGCGGCACCACCAGTGCGGTGAAGCCACTGCCGGCCGCGGCTGCGGCGCAAGCGCCGGTCGTCGTGCGACCCGTACTGCGGTCGTATTCGACCTCCACCAGCTCGATGTCCTGCATCGCGACAATCGATGTCACCACGCGGCGATAGGCCGGATGGACGCTGCGGGGAATCAGCACGCGCGCCGGTCCCTTGCTCTTGCGCGCGCGTTCGGCCATCAGCACCGCCTCGGCGAGCGCGGTCGCGCCGTCGTACATCGACGCGTTCGAGACGTCCATGCCGGTCAGCCGCGTCATCATCGACTGGAATTCGTAGATCAGCTGCAGCGTGCCCTGGCTGGCCTCCGCCTGGTAAGGCGTGTATGCGCTGTAGAACTCGCCGCGGGTCACGATCTCCCACACCGCCGCGGGGATATGGTGCTCATAGGCGCCGGCGCCGGCGAAGTTCAGCGGCGTGCCGTCGCGTGCGGCGTGCTCGCGCATCAGCCGCGTGACACCAGCCTCCCCGAGCCCATCGGGCACGTGCTCGAGTCGCTCAATGAGTAATTCCGGTGGGATCTCGTCGAACAGGTCTTCGATGCGATCGACACCGATGCAATCGAGCATCCGCTTGACGTCGGCGTCGGTATGGGGAATGAAAGGCATGCGGGGATCCGGGTGTCAGCGAGCGGCGCGCGGCAGGCGCGCCGTCTGGGAACTGCGGCTCAGTGCTCGTCGTTCTCGACGATCTCGCCGTACTCGTCGGGCGTCAGCAGCTCTTCGCCCTCTTCGGCGTCCGGATCGGGGCGGATCACGAACAGCCAGCCGTCGCCGTAGGCGTCTTCGTTGATGGTCTCGGGCGAATCGGCCAGGGCATCGTTGACCGCGACGATTTCTCCCGTCACCGGCGCATAGACGTCGGATGCGGCCTTGACGGATTCGACCACGGCGCAGGCCTTGCCCGACTCGGCGCGATCTCCGACCTCCGGCAATTCGACGTACACCAGATCGCCGAGTAGACCCTGCGCGTGATCGGAAATGCCCACGCGCACGGTGCCGTCGTCCTCGATCCGCGCCCACTCGTGCGACTTCAGGAACTTGAGGTCGCCGGGAATCTCTTGCATGACGTTTTCCTGCTGACTGGACGAAAGAGGTGGGATTCTAACGGGGACGCCGCGAACTCGCCCAAGCGGGATCAGTCCGCGTCGTCCGACATGACGCCTGGCTGCGCCTTGCCATTGCGGACGAAAGGGAGCGGCAACACGCGCAGTGGGAGTTTCCGCCCTCGCATGTCGACTTGCAGCGCATTGCCGGCGCCGGCAGGCACGCGCGCCAGGGCGACTGACTTGCCCAGCGTCGGTGCGAACGACCCGGACAGCACGCGGCCTTCGCCAGCGGCGGTGAGTACGACCTGATCGTGACGCAGGACGCCTTTGTCGTCGAGCACGACGCCGACCAGTTCGCGCGGTACCCCGGCTGCTTTCTGAGCCTCGAGTGCGGCCCGCCCGATGAAGTCGCGGCCCTCGTCGAAGGCGACTGTCCAGGCAAGACCGGACTCGAGCGGTGTGGTGCTCTCGTCCATGTCCTGGCCGTAGAGATTCATGCCCGCTTCCAGGCGCAGGGTGTCGCGCGCGCCGAGCCCCGCCGGTTTGACGCCTGCGTCCAGCAGCGATTGCCAGAAGGCGGCTGCGGCTGCGGCGGGGAGCACGATCTCATAGCCGTCCTCGCCCGTGTAGCCCGTGCGCGCGATAAAAAGATCGCCCGCCTGGATCGCGGCGAAGCGCGTCAGCTTGGCGGCGCGGCCGCGCGCGGCATCGTCGAGGAGGCCATGCACGCGCTCGCGCGCATTGGGGCCTTGCACCGCGATCATTGCGAGCTCGTCACGCACGTCAACGGCCACAGCGTATTCCCCCGCGTGCCGCTCGATCCACGCCACGTCCTTGTCGCGCGTCGCGGCGTTCACCACCAGCCGGAAGAAGCCGTCCTGCATGAAATAGACGATCAGGTCGTCGATGACGCCCCCCTGCTCGTCCAGCATGCAGGTGTAAAGCGCCTTGCCCGGCTTGGTGATCTTGTCGACCGAATTGGCAACCAGATAGCGGAGGAACTCGCGTACGCGCTCGCCGCGGAGATCGACCACGGTCATGTGCGAGACGTCGAACATGCCGGCGTCACGACGAACCTGGTGGTGTTCCTCGATCTGCGAGCCGTAGTTGATCGGCATGTCCCAGCCGCCGAAATCCACCATGCGGGCGCCGAGCGCGCGATGCGCGGCATTGAGCGGGGTCGAGCGAATGGTCATGCAATGGAGCCTCTGATCAATGTCACGCCGATCTCACCGCTTCGCCTCAGGCGACCGGTGAGACCTCGAGCGTCATGCCGTCCAGCGATTCGATCACGACGCGCGTTCCCGCCGGCATGTCCGCTCCCCGCACCGTCCACAGCGCGTCGCCGATCTGGACCTTTCCGCGCCCGTTGACGATCGGGTCGAGCAGCGGCACGACACGCCCCACCAGCTGCGCGCCGCGCCGGTTGAGCAGCGGCTGGTCGCTGACCCGGCCGTATCCGCGCAACCATTTCCAGTAGACGCCGACACTGACGAACGCGAGCACGCCGAACAGCGCGGCCTGCCAGGCGTAGCTCATGTCGGTACCGGACAGGAGCAGGATCACCCCCATGGCCGCGGCTGCGATGCCGAGCCACAGCATGAAGACGCCAGGCGCCAGGATCTCTCCGACGATCAGCAGCAGAGCAACGCCCCACCAGAAGTAGACAATCTGCGGCATGAATCAATGCTCCAGGATGGGTGCGGCTGCAGGCGGCGCTGGACCGAGGTGACGTTTGCGTGCCCCGTCAAGACCGAACGGCTTCATGTGGACGAATCACGCGCGGAGCCGCTGCCACTGCGGGTGGCCACACTGCGCGCGGCGCTGCGATCCAGTGCTTCCTTGCCAATCTCGGCGATGCCGGCGAGGCTGCCGAGAATGCCGGTCGCCTCCATCGGCAGCATCAGCAATTTCTGGTTCGGTGAATTCGCAAAGGCCTTGAGTGCCTCGATGTACTTGTCCGCCACGAAGTAGTTGATCGCCTGCATGTCGCCCTTGGCGATCGCCTGCGACACCATCATGGTCGCCTTGGCCTCGGCTTCGGCGAGACGCTCGCGTGCCTCGGCCTCGCGGAACGCAGCCTCGCGCTTGCCTTCGGCTTCCAGCACGGCGGACTGCTTTTCGCCCTCGGCGCGCAGGATCTCCGCCTGACGCAGACCTTCCGCTTCGAGCACCGCCGCGCGCTTTTCGCGCTCGGCCTTCATCTGCCGCGCCATCGCATCGACCAGGTCACGCGGTGGCTGGATGTCCTTGAGTTCGATGCGGTTGACCTTGAGGCCCCAGGGATGGGTCGCCTCGTCGACGACGCGCAGCAGCTTGGCGTTGATTTCGTCGCGCTTCGACAACGACTCGTCGAGGTCGAGCGAACCGATCGAAGTACGGATATTGGTCATCACCAGGGCAATGATCGCCTGCTGGAGATTCGACACCTCATACGCCGCCTTGGCCGCATCGAGGATCTGGAAGAACACGATGCCGTCGACCTTCACCAGAGCGTTGTCCTTGGTGATCACTTCCTGCGAAGGCACCTCCAGCACCTGCTCCATCATGTTGATCTTGCGCCCGACGCTCTGCACCCAGGGCAGCAGCAGCGCGAGTCCTGGAGACAATGTATGCGTGTACTTGCCGAAGCGCTCGACCGTGTACTCGAAACCCTGCGGCACCACGCGCACTCCCTTGAGCAGCGTGACGACCACGAAGGCCAGAATGATGAAGCCGAGAAAGCCGCCGATTTCCATGACACGTCCCCCTGGATGACGACTGGCATTGTATTGGGGACGGACCCGGCGCGCTCGCTGTGCATTGCCGGGCGGGGTTGCGACCTTTCCGGCACGCAGCGCATCCTTTGAATCCGTGAACAGTGCATTCGCGATCGAGGTAACCCCCACGCTCCTGGCCGCGCTCAAAAACGGCGAGGAAGCAGCCTATGCCGGGCTCTACCGGATGTTCGAGCGCCCCGTTCACAACCTTGCGCTGCGCATGACAGGCAGCCGCGAAGACGCCTTCGACGTGTTGCAGGACACCTTTCTGCAGTTGCATGCGCGCATCGGCCAGTTCCGGGGCGACGCACCTTTCTGGTCCTGGCTGAGGCGCATCGCCGTCAACGCCTCGCTGATGAAACTTCGGGCGCGTTCGCGCGACCTGCACGAACCCTTGGACGAGACCTTCACCGAGCCCTCAGCGGGGGAAGGAGAGGGGATCCCCGTGTGGATCGACATCGAACGTGCGCTGGCGAGCCTGCCGGACCGTACGCGCAGCGTTGTCTGGCTGCATCTGGTCGAAGGCTACGGCCACGACGAGATCGCCGCCCTGTTCGGACAGAGCACCAGCTTCTCCAAATCCCAGCTCATGCGCGGTGTGCAGCGTCTGCGCGCCTGGGCGCAATCCCATGCAACCGAGGAGACCTCGCGCCATGCGCTCGCCTGACATCAAAGACGCGCCGGATAGCGCCGAATTCGCCGTATGGAGCGCCGCGTTGCGCGCTCTGCCCCTGGTCGCGCCGGAACAATCGGCCTGGCCCGCGATCGCTGCGCGAACGCACGGCGCGGCGGCGGACAAGGCGGCGCCGATTGCTCCACGTCAACGCACCCGCAGGCGCGCAATCTGGTCGCTCGCCGCATCCATCGCCGCCTTCTCGGTGTGGCTCGCGCTGGCGGATCGCACGCAATTTTCCCCGGCATCGCGGGTCGCATCGGCGCCGGATATCCCCGCGCAAGTCGACGTCGCTACGGCCCAGCAACCGATGGATGCCGCCCAGGTCGCCTTGATCGAACGCAGTGGCGCGCTCGAATGGTGGCTGCGCGAGAGCGGCAGCGCCGATTGGCCCCAGGATCTCGGCTCCGCCACGGCCAGCGTCGAGATCGAAAACCTGATCGCGAACATCGACCAGCGCCTCACGCGCACCGGCAGCAGCGCGCAGCAGAACCAGCTCTGGCGGCGCCGCATCGGTCTGCTCGAGCAACTGGTCGCCCTGCAGGGCGAACCCATCGCACTTTCCCTCCCCGCGCGTTCGGACGCGCAGGTTCTCTAGACCCTTCACCCCGGCGGCTTCCCGCCTCCACGGAGACTTTCCATGAAATCGAAGCATTCCCTCACACAAACACTGCTGTGCGCAGCACTGGCACTCTCGCTGGGTCCGGTGGTTGCGGCCGAGCCCGCACGCACTCCGGCCCCCATGGTGAAGAAGCACGTCGAGATCAGGCACGTGGATGCAGGTGCCCGCTCCACGGCGCCAAGAGCTGCGCTCAGCCCGGCGGAACACGCCCGCGTCGACAGTGAGCTCAAGTCCGCGCGGCAACGGCTCGAGAAGGCTGCGCGCGAAGTGGCTGATCTATCCATGAAACTCGGTGAGAACGAAGGTTTCCGATACGCGTTCAAGACCGGTGAGGCGCCGCAGATCATGTCTTCCGACCGTCCGGTGCTGGGTGTGGTGCTCGACGAACGCCACTCCGTCTCGAAGACCCGCAAAGGCCCTGCCGGTAGCGAGAAGGACGCGCACAACGAGACTACGGTCGTCATCCGGGCAGTGACGCCCGGCGGCCCGGCGGAACAGGCCGGCATTCGCGCCGGCGATCGGCTGATCAAAGTCAACGGCAAGCGTATCGGGGCGCCGGGCGCGGGTGCCGACGGCATCACCGGTTCACTTGACGCCATTGGCACACTGAAGGAAGGGCAGAAGGTGCCGGTCCTGATCGAGCGTGATGGCAGCGAACGCACCTTCAGCGTGACCGCGCGCAAGATGGCGGCCAACAGCATCTCGCTCTGGTCAGGCGAGCCGGGCTTCGAATGGAACAATGAATCGGGAATGGAAGGCGATTTCGATATCGAGACCCTGGTCGGCGATCTCGAGCATGCCGAGATCCTCACTGACGACATCCGTGGGGATGACGGTGGCGGCGTCGCGGAACGCCGCATCGTCATCCTCGGGGACGAGGGCAGCGGCGGCCCGGGAGTCGCACCCCGGGCGCGCACCATGGTCTTCCGCAGCGGCGGACTGGGTGGCTTGCAACTCGCGCCCCTCAATCCAGCACTGGGTCGCTATTTCGGCACCCGTTCCGGCGTGCTGGTGGTGGACAACCGTGGCAAGGGTTTTGCCGGCCTGCAGGCGGGCGATGTCATCACGCGCGTGGACGGTGCGAATGTCGAGAACCACCGCGATCTCACGCGTGCCCTGATGAAACTCGAGAAGGGAAGCCAGGCAAAGCTCGACATCATGCGCGACCGCAAGGCGATGGCCGTGAGTGTCGACGCGCCCTCCCTGCGTGACTTGCTGGTGGCGCCATTGCCACCACCGCCGCCCCTGCCTCCCGTACCGCCGCTGCCGCGCATCCTGCGTGCGCCGACCGCACCGACCGCCCCAGCGCCGCCGCCCGCGCCACCCGCACCGCGCGGGGTAAGCGCATAGGGCTGCGGGCCACCGCGATCATCGAGACCTTCGCGATCGCGCATCCTCGTGCAGGAGCGCCGCCCTGCGCGACGTCGGCATGCTGGTGCAGAGCGATCGGCACGCACGTTGCATGACGCCTTCGCGCCTGCGTCGCTCTCACCAAACAAGAATGAGCGACTGATCCGGTTTCGCTTTTTTCGGACTCAGGCGGCGTGTACGGCTCGAAACTCGCGCTGTCCAGCATGACGCGGGGACTCGCACCCTCACCCCCAGCCCCTCTCCCATTGGGAGAGGGGAGTGCTCGGCGGCGACCCTGCGCTCTTCCGTTCTCCCCGTGGCAGACTGCAGCTGCAGGAGCTGCTGCGAACGCCGCAGGCGGCCCGCAGGGCGCACCACAGGGATGTGGTGCGTAAGGTGGTGCGCAGCGCCGGATGAGGGTGAGAGGCAGCGCTTGCGCGGCACTGCCGCGCGTTGACTCGAACGCACGGCCATGGATGGCCGGGCCGGACTGCCGCCGCATGGACGCCTGCTTGCCTCAAGGCACAGTCCCGGATGCCGTCACGCCTGCCCGCACCCTGTTTGCTACGCGACAGCGTGCCGACGAAGACGGAGTGCAAGCTCCTGCAAGAACAGGCGCGCTTGCCGGATCAGTCGAAGCAGGATTCGATCCGCGCCCAGTCGTCGGGCGAGACCTCGTCCACCAGCGGCAGGGCCGCGAGATTGTCGTCGAGCTGCTCGATGCGGCTGACGCCGAGCAGCACGGTCGACACGTTGGGATTGCGCAGGCACCACGCCAGCGCCAGTCGATGCGGGGGATGCCCCAGGGACTCGGCCACCGTCGTGAAGCGCCGCACCTTCGCCAGCGTGCGCTCACCGGATTCACCCAGCGCCATCCGCTTCAGCCACTCATAGCCCGGTCGATCCAGACGCGTGTCGCCCGGGCTGGTGTCGTTGTACTTGCCGGTCAACACGCCCGAGGCCAGCGGTGACCAGATCGTCGTTCCCATGCCGTGCTCGCGGTACAGCGGCGCGTACTCACGTTCGACGCGATCGCGATGCAGGAGGTTGTACTGCGGCTGTTCCACGACCGGCGCCACCAGATGATGCGTGGCGCAGATCCGGTGCGCTTCCTCGATCAACTCGATGTCCCACTCCGAGGTACCCCAGTAGAGCACCTTGCCCGCGCGCACCAGTTGATCCATGGCCCATGCGGTCTCCGCCACCGGAACTTCCGGATCGGGACGATGCGCAAGGTATAGATCGAGATAATCCACCCGCAGCCGCGCGAGTGCGCCGTCGCAGGCATCGCGCACGTGCTTGCGGGAAAGTCCCTTCTGCGTCGGACGGGGCTTTTGGGCCGCGCCGAAGAACACCTTGCTGGAAACGCAGTAGGCGTCGCGTGGGAATCTCAGATCCCGCAGCACATCGCCCATGATGCGCTCCGCTTCGCCGTCGGCGTAGCCTTCGGCGTTGTCGAAGAAGTTGATGCCGGCCTCGAACGCGCGATACAGGATCTCGCGCGCCTCGCTGCGGCCGATGCTGGACCCAAACGTGATCCACGCTCCCAGCGAAAACGCCGAAATCGGCAATCCGGTTCCGCCCAGCCGTCGATACTGCATGGCGTTCCTGCTCCGCGTCTGCATGACTCACCGGAGTCTAGCGAGCCTGCTCGGCTGTCTGTGACGTTGTCACGGGCAGCCCGCCAGCGCGCCGTCCCTGGCTCACGCGCGTGGGGTGCGGATCCAGGCAGGGATCCTGAAGAAAACCGCCGCGCTTGTTGCCGCAAGCTGCGGCCTTCACTAGCCTGCGGGTTCGCTCCGTCGAGGCTCACCCATGAATCTCAGGTTCCGTCTCGTCGTGATGATCTTTCTCCAGTTCTTCATCTGGGGCAGCTGGCTCATCACCATCGGCGCCTACTGGTTCCAGACGAAGCAATGGTCGGGCACTGAATTCGGCGCGATCTTCTCGACCATGGGTATCGCATCGCTGTTCATGCCCTCGATCGCCGGCGTCATCGCCGACAAATGGGTCAGCGCCGAAAAGCTCTATGGCATCTGCCATCTCGGTGGCGCGGCAGTGCTGTTCATGGTGCCGAGCGTGGGCAATCCCACCACCATGTTCTGGGTAATGCTGCTCAACATGATGTTCTACATGCCGACCATCTCGCTTTCGATCGCGGTGGCGTACTCCGCACTCAAGAACGACGGCCGCGACGTGATCCGCGACTATCCGCCGATCCGCGTCTGGGGCACGGTCGGCTTCATCGTCGCGCTGTGGACCATCAGCCTGCTGCACCTCGAGACCTCGGCCGACCAGTTCCGGGTTGCCGCCGCCGCCTCGCTGCTGCTCGGCCTGTACGCCTTCACCTTGCCGAAGTGCCCGCCGCAGTTTCGCAGTGGCGCCACCCGTTCCTTCATCGACACGTTTGGGCTGACGGCGTTCGCGCTGTTCCGCAATCGCAACATGGCGGTGTTCTTCCTGTTCGCGATGCTGCTCGGAGCCGCACTGCAACTGACCAATGCCTACGGCGACACCTTCCTGCACGATTTCGCCAATGTGCCGGCCTTTCGCGACCTGCTTGCCGTGCGCTATCCCGCGATCATCATGTCCATCTCCCAGATCTCGGAGACGCTGTTCATCCTCACCATTCCGTTCTTCCTGCGCCGCTACGGCATCAAGCGCGTGATGTTCATCAGCATGGTGGCCTGGGCGCTGCGCTTCGGACTGTTCGCCTACGGTGATCCGGGCCCGGGCCTGTGGATGATCGTGCTGTCGTGCATCGTCTACGGCATGGCGTTCGATTTCTTCAACATTTCAGGATCGCTGTACGTCGAGACGCAGAGTGCACCTGCCATCCGCGCAAGTGCGCAGGGCCTCTTCATGATGATGACCAACGGCGTCGGCGCGGTACTCGGCAGCCTGGTCAGTGGCTATGTGATCGATGCCTGGTTCACGGCGCCCGACGGCGCCAAGGACTGGCACGGTATCTGGCTGGCATTCGCGGGCTATTCGGCGGTGGTGGCGGTGCTGTTCCTGTTCCTGTTCCGCTACCGGCATGATCGCGACGATGTGCGCAACGTGCGTCCGGATCATCCGCTCGAAAATCCGGTGCAGGTGTGAGCGCCGTGCTGGCGTGGCGCTGAATTCGTGGGCGTCGTCATCGTCGGCAGCTACGTTCAGGACCACGCCTGGTTCTGTGATCGCTTTCCCGCGACCGGCGAAACCGTACGCGCCACCAGCTTCAACACGGGACCGGGCGGCAAGGGCTTCAACCAGGCCATCGCGTCGCACCGGCTGGGCGCGCCGACCGTTTTCATCGGCGCTCTGGGCGACGACAGTCTGGCGGTCATTGCCCGCGCCTTCGCCGAGCGCGCGGGCATCGACTGCCGCTGGCAAAGCTGTGCCGACCAGGCAACGGCTTCGTCCAGCATCCTCGTCGATGGCCACGGCGACAACCGGATCGTGGTCGATTTCGGCGCCAACGCCTCGCTCTCGGCCGCGTTCGTGTCCAGCCATCGCGACGTATTCGCCGGTCGTCGCGTCCTGCTGACGCAGCTTGAAACCGACATTGGTGCCGTGCGGGCCGCGCTCGAACTTGGTCGCGAACTGGGCCTGCTGCGCGTCCTGAATCCGGCGCCCATGGCGCTGGATTTCGACCCTGCGCTGCTCGGACTCTGCGATCTGGTCACGCCCAATGAAACCGAGTTCGCCACCTTGCTGCGCGCCGCTGCGCAGACCGATATCGACCCCGCCCGGGTCGCGCTCATGGAGAACGCCGAATTGCACCGGCTGTGCCGAAGTCTGGGCGTACCGACCGTGGTGGTGACGCTGGGCGCGCACGGCTGCTTCGTCTCGCACGCCGATGGTGCGGCACTCGCCGCGAACGACCAACAGCTCTCGTATCGCATCGCGCCGGAGCGCGTGCAGGCGATTGATACCACCGGCGCCGGTGATGCCTTCAGCGGAGCGCTGGCGGCCGCACTCTCGACCGCACCGCAGGCACCGTTTCTCGCACTGGCCACGCTGGCCAACCGCGCCGCCGCGCTTTCCACGGAAACCGTCGGCACCGCGCCTGCCATGCCGTCACCGCAGGCGATTGCCGAACGGTTCCGCTGAGGCGTGCCGTGGATTCGCCGCGGCTTACTGGTCCACGATCTGTGCGCGCATTGGCGCAAAGATGCGCAACATGCGGTTCTGCGTTCGATACGGCAGACCAACGTCTTCCATCGCAACGATGAGGTCTTCGACGAAGGCGTCGAACTCGACATGCTTCAAATTGAGCCCGCCGTGTGACTCGCTCATGCTGCGACCGGTGTAGGTGCAGGGCCCGCCCCCTTCCACGCAGAACTGTTCGCGGATCAGTCGGCTCAGGTCATTGCGATCGGTGTCCTTGAACAGGAACGCGATGCGCGGATCGGTGTAGAGGCGCTGCACCAGCGACTCGACCAGCCGCTCGATTCCGGCGTCCTCGCCCAGCGCCTGGTAGAGACTGTCCTTGGGCCGTGCGGCGCTGGTCGCGGCGCAGGCTGACAGCGCGAGACACAGACCCAGAGCAACGGCGCGCGCGAGCGTCAGCCAGCCGGCGTTTCGAGAAACCATCAGAAGCCTCCCACGACGGAAAGGTAGACGCCGCTCTGGTTGCGGAAAACCGCGACGTCACCAAGATCGACGTAGGCCAGCACCAGCGAAAGGTTGCGGTTCGGAAACCACGCCAGAAATACCGAGCGCCAATCGCTTTCATTGAACCCGATATCCCCCGATTTGGTCCGGTATTCGATACCCGCGGCGAGCCGACGACTGAACAGTGCACCGACCGACACCTCGCCTTGCAGGTGGTAGCCATCGCTGAAACCGAGCAGACCGGTTTCGTTGGCCTCCGTCAAACGCGCTGTTCCGGTCACAAAAGTGTTGTAGTCCGCCACTCCCGCGAGAAAGACCTTGGTGGCCGTGACGTAAAAATCGACGCCGCTGCGCTTGTCGGCACCAAGCGCGCGCGGCAAATCGAAGTCGAGATTGCGTTTGTACTGCGCACCGATCGCGATCTGCGGCATGCGCGAATAGATGACGTCACCGGCGAGCCGCACCTTGACGCCGATGATGTCCTGGCGCACGTCCGGAAGACCGGGCGCGTCGATCGACAGCTCCTGTCGTGCGAGCGAGAACTCGACGCGATTGTTGAATCCGGCGGCGACGCCGAACACCCGAAGTCCAAGATCGTCGGTCTCAAGCCCACTCGCAAACGCATTCACGCCGCGCTCTTCGCGTGTACCGTAGCCGGTGATCGCGGCCCAGGGTACGAGTCCGCCGCCAGCGGCACCCTCGATCTGCGCTACGCCACCGGTCCCGAGCTGACGCGTACCCTCGGCAGACGCGCCAGCACTGAGCGCCAGCACCGCCATCACAACAACGCAGGTCCTGACGCTAGACACGCAGACGCTCCAGGTCGTCGCGTAGCGCATCGGTATTCTCGTAGCGGTTTGCAGGGTCCTTCTCCAGGCAGCGCAGAATGATCGATTCCAGCAGCGGCGGTATTTCCGGCCAGAATTCGGAAGGCCGGATCGGAGCCCGGGACAGATGGTTGGTGCAGAGTTCCTGCGTGTCGTCGCCCGTGATCGGCAAGTTGCCGGTGAACATCTCGTTCAACAGGATGCCGAGCGAGTAGATATCGGAACGCTCGCTCGCTTCCCTGCCCTGCGCCTGTTCCGGCGAGAGATACGCAGGTGTGCCCGTGAAAGTGGCCGCAGACTGGCGGGCATCGAGCTTGCCGCTGGAAGGCCGCGAGACGCCGAAGTCCATCAGCTTCGCGTTGCCGTTGTACTGCAGGATCACGTTGCTCGGTTTGATATCGCCATGCAGTGCGCCGCTGCGGTGGGCCGCGCCGAGGCCCGCGCACAGCTGACGCGCGATGCGCAGACCGGCGTAGTAGCGGATGCGTCCAGTCTTGAGCAGCGCATCGCGCAGGGTCACTCCCTGCACGAACTCCATCGAAACGTACGCGATGTTGCCCTCGTAGCCGAAGTCGAAAGTTCGCACCACGTTCGGATGCGTTATACGCCGCGCCGTCCGGATCTCGCCTTTCAGAAGCTCGCCGAGTTTCGCGCCACCGGGCGAGTCGAGCCGCAGTGTCTTGATGGCCACCGACTCGTTGAGCTCGCGGTCGTGCGCGCGATAGACCTCACCCATGCCGCCGCGGGCAACCAGGTAGCGGATGTCGTAGCGCTGCGCGAACTGCGTGCCGGGTAACAGGACGTTGCTCACCCCGGTCGCGTCGGCGTGCGGCGTCAGCTGTTCAACCGATGGGCCGCGCTCGCCACGTGCATCGGCAAGATCTGCGACATAGCTCTCCACATCGCGCTGCTCGCGCACGTCGGCCAGCAGGCGGTTGAAGCTGCGGGTGAGGCGCGCGATCTCGGCTGAACCCTCGACGCGGAGCAACTGCGGAATCTCACCACGACCGGCGCGTTCGGCTGCACTCGCAAGCGCACCGAGTGGCCTGAACACCGCCCGGGAAATAACGAACGGCACCAGCAGGATGGCGAGCACCGCGATCACGCTGCTGACGGCCACGAAACGCCCCACCGCACCGAAGATCGCCTGACGCTGCGCGGGTGACACCAGTGCAACCTGCACCCCACCCTCGTCGGTATCGCCGATGGGCAGCGCGCGCGCTCGCCACACCGCTCCCGCCGCGTCCGTGGCGTCGAACTCGATCGGGGCCAACTCCGTTGCGGCAGCGAACTTTTGTGGTGGCGGCAGTGAGGCAAGAAACTGCTTCGTGCTCGCGAGATCGACCGTACTCGCCGCAGGCAAGTAGCTCTTGCCCTGCGGCACGGCAAACATCAACTGAGTACGGCTGACCTTGGCGAGGTCGATGGCGACCTTGTCGTCGATCAGCATCTCCGTCACCAGATAGGCCTCGACATTGCCGCCTCCGAGCAACGGCACCACTGCAACCAGCCAGAGCTCGCCGTTGTCCACCCACACTGCAGAGGCGGGCGCGGAAGTGCGCAGCGCATCGCGCACACCCGAGCGTCTGGAAAGGTCGCGGCGGCCCTGCACGATGGCGCGTGTGTCGACCACGACGTGGCCGCCCGTGTCGAGAACCATCGCGTGATCGAAGCCGAGCTGCACGCGTCGCTCGGCCAGCAGATCGCGGATCGATGCGGAGTCGATACGCGAATTGGCCGTGCTGGTGCGCAGCGCGAGGCTCACGTAGCTGACGAAAGCCGGGTCGCTCGCCATCAGGGCCGAAATGAGTTCGAGTTCGCGCTTGCGACGCTCCTGGAAATAATTCTGGACCGCCTGGCTGGCCGACAGCGACTCGCGGGCGAGCGCGGTGGATGCGCGTTGGCCCTGGAAATACCCGACACCCGCCACCGCCGCGATCGCCGCCACCACCAGTGCTGCCGTGATCAACACCAGACGCAGGTTGAGACTCACCGCGCGCCGCCGGCGCGATCAGGCCGGTAGGACTGGCCTTCCTTGTTCATGTGCGGGGGCACGCGCACCTTGGTGACGATGAGTTCCGCTGCGTAACTGCTCGCGAGTGGAACGTCCACCAGCCGCGACTGCAGCGCAGCGCGTGGATGCCAGAGAAACAGTGAGCCCGTGCCCTGCGGCAGTCCGTCCAGCTTGAAGCTGCCGTCCACCCCCACGCGCGTGAAGAAAGGCGTGTTGACGACCAGCACATCGGCCTGCATCGAGTGGTGCACGTTGCAGTGCACGAGCACGAGCCCGGCCTGCCTGAAAGTGTGTGACTTCGAATCACCGCCAGGATAGATACCGAGATCGAAGTTGCCGTCGGGCGAAACCGAAAACGCGTTGTGCAGCACGACATCGCGATTGGGAAAATCTATGGTGCTGCCGACGGGCACGATCAACGTGCCCGGCTCGAAGCGTTTGTCCTGGGTGGTGATCGTGTATCGGCCCGCTTTGGGAGCGACCGGCTTGCCGCTGGGCATGAAATACACAAAAGCTTCGGCGACTTCACCGGGCGCGACGCTGACGCCCCGCCCCGGCACCAGTTTGAGTGAGCCACGCAGACTCGACGTCACCGCGGCAGCAGGTTCGGGTGGTGGCGGTGGCGCGGCTGCTGCAGTGCTGGTTGCCTCACCGGCAGCGATCGCTTTGACTTCAGCGTCCGGCGCGACCCTCTCGGGTTCCGCTGCGGGCTGGCGCACGCTGGACGACACCGCCGCCGCCTCCTGCACAACGACCGCTCCGGATGACTCTGGAACTGCCTCGGGGAGAGCTTCGACCGGCTCTGGAGTGGAAACGGCCGCAACTTCGCGCGGCGGCTCAATGGCTGCCCCGGCCGAGGCTGACACCTGCGCAACCGGAGCAGAATCCGCAGCAGTCGCGCCGTCGTCCACGACTACCGCTGCAGCGGAGGACTTGCCGTCTGCAACACCTCCGGACTCTCCTGCAGAACGTGGCGGTGCCTGCACACACGCGAACAATGCCAGGCTGCACATGCCGAGCAGCACGGTTCTGGAATGACGCATGATTCGCCCCTGCAGCCCGCCTGGATGCCCAGAATGGGCAGTCGCTGCAGGAAGGTCTTGGAGGCTAGGTTACCTGCTCAAGCGGTCAACCCTTCGTGAAGTGACGCTGAATAGCCATGGGGTCCTGGCGCAGCTCCCGGGCAACAACCATTCCGACCGGTTCACCGAGCAACGCGCGTGTGGGGGCCACTTGGCGCTGCAGCAGGAGCCGGAGAAGCATGTCCCCGCTAGAATTGCGGGATGAAGATCGGGTCACACACCATTTCGCCAGCGCTGGTGCTTGCCCCCATGGCGGGCGTCACCGACAAGCCGTTCCGCATGCTGTGCAAGGCGCACGGCGCGGGACTGTGCGTGTCGGAGATGACGCATGCAGATCTGTCGCTGCGCGACACGCGAAAGTCACGGCTGCGTCGCGACCATGCGGGGGAGCCGGCGCCCATCAGTGTGCAGATCGCGGGCTATGACCCCGCAATGCTGGCAGAGGCTGCGCGCTTCAACGTCGACGAAGGCGCCCAGATCATCGACATCAACATGGGCTGCCCGGCA
>JBBQNY010000011.1:0-36872 GCA_038330365.1 Lysobacterales bacterium
GACTGCTGGTAACGGTACTGCGCGCTGCGACGCTGCTGGTTGAGCGATCGTGCAAGCTGGCTGTGGCGGTTCTGGGCCGCAGACTGGTAGCGTCGATAGGATTCCGCTCGGTTGCGCTGTTCGGCGATCCGGTTCTGCTGCTCGCGTTGGGAGATGCGGGCATCCCGTCCTTCGCGACGATCCCATTGGCGGTTGTCCGCATGGCGCTCCTGACGATTGTCGTGACGGTTGTCGTGACGATTGTCGTGACGATTGTCACGCCGGTCCTGGCGCTGGTTCTGCCGAGCCTGTTGCTGCTGACGCTCGATCGCCTGCTGGCGATTGCGGTCGTACTGTTGTTGCTGTTGCTGTTGCTGTTGTTGCTGCGCCCCACGGTTGTCGGAGCGTCCGCGACGCTGATCCTGCTGCGCCTGTTGACGGGCCTCGTTCATGCGCCGCTGCGAGTCATGCCCCCGGAGCGGTGCGACATACGGTTGCGCGGGCGCCGGCGCCGCTTGCCGAGGCTGCATCTGCGCCGCGGCAGCCGAGGCGCTGCCGGAATCGTTGCGCACGCCGCGGCCGCGGCGATCCTGTTCGCGTTCTGCCTTGGCTTCTTCCTTGCTCTGCTCCTTTTCCTGCTTCTCGTGATGGTCCCGCTCGCGATCACGCGCATGCATCGGAGCTGATGCAGAGCAGGCAAAAGCCAGCACCAGTCCAGCAGCAACCCAGTATCCAGTGATGCGGGAATTGTTTGCGGCCATGGTTCTTCTCCAGAAACGATTCGGACCGGTGTCCGTCTGTGTCTACTTAGCGTGAAAGTCGCTTAATGCACTGTGAGTGGAATCGGAGATGGTTCAGTCTCGCGGGGGACAGCCGTTGTGCAAGCCTCCAGCGAAGCCGTTTGACTTCGCTGGAAGCTAAGCTGTTGCATGAGACGCAAGCATCGCCACGGAGTTCTTGAATGATCACCATCCATCTCTGGAAGGCGCAGGGGTCGGTCTTGCAATTGATTCCACCTGAGGAATTCAGCGCCGTAGCCATTGCGGAAGAGGATCGCGTCTGGATCGACCTGGTCGGTGAAGAGAGCGATCTGCATCGGGAGTTTTTGCAGGACAGGCTGGGTATCCCCAAACTCGCGGTGGATGACGCCATGCGGGACCGTCATCCACCGAAGTTCGAGGATCTGGAGCGGAACTGGCATTTTCTGCTGATGCGCGGATTCGACGCGCGCAATCCCAACATCAAGTTTGGCACCATCCAGCTGGCGCTTTTCTGGCGCCGGGGTGTGCTGGTCACGCGCCACGCAAAGCCTTCGGCCAGCGTGGAAGAACTGCGGACAATGATCGCGGAGGGCGAAGCGGGTGCGCCGGAAGACGCATGGAGCCTGCTTTACACCCTCCTGCGCAAGCTGCTGGATCGCTACCTGCCGATTACGCTGCGAATTGAGGCGCGGCTTGAGGAGATCGAGGAGCTGCTTCTCAAGCAACCGAGTGACAAGTGGTTGCGGGAGCTTATGGAATTCAGCAGCCAGCTCAAGCGACTGCGGCGCATAAGCGGTTATCACGAGCGCAGTCTGGCCAGCATGCGGACTCACCCGGCCGCGCTCGAAGGGGTCGAGGTAGCGCGCCTGACGGATCTGCATGAGCAGGCCGAGCGCCTCAGCAGTCTCTCATCGCTGTTATACGAGATAACGACCGACCTCATCGATGGCTATCTGTCCGTTTCTGCACACCGTCTCAACAATGTGATGCGCGTGCTGACGGTGGTGACGGTGCTGTTCGTGCCGTTGACCTTCATTGCCGGAATCTACGGCATGAATTTTGAATACATCCCCGAACTTGCCTGGCACGGCGGCTATTTCGTGGTCCTCGGCGTGATGACGACGATTGCGATCGGGCTGCTGCTCCTCTTCAGACAACGAAAGTGGATCTAGGGACCCTCTGCACCTGTCCCCGCCGGCGTCACCGCTTGGTCTGTGCGCCGGTCAAGGCGCGGCGTTGGGAAAATACTCATTGCAGTGCCAGCCGCCGCGGGCACAGTCCTGCATTGACGTAACGCGAACGCTTACAGAACTCGGCGCTATTCTTGGTTTGAAGAAAGAAGTCAGGAGCACGGCATGGCGACGGGTTGGGCAGGGGACGGAGCGGTACAGGACCAGATCGACGCGACGATCAAGGACGCGATCAAGCGCGTTCGCAGCCGCTTGCCGCAGGGCGAGGGACGCAGCCGTTGCGAGGAATGCGATGCCGTCATCCCGGAACCCAGGCGCATTGCCGTACCCGGAGTCCGCCGTTGCGTCGGATGCCAGGAAGCGATCGATCGCGCGTCCGGCGCCGCGACCGGCATCAACCGCCGCGGCAGCAAGGACAGTCAGCTGCGCTGAGGTTCCTGATTCCGAAGGAGGAGTCGTGAGACTCGAAGTGTTGGAGGCAGCAAAGACTCATCGTGGCGTTTTGGCGCTGGGTTGGGGCCAGAAGTGCGGCCGGTTCCTTGCCTGGACCCGGGCGCTGAATACCGTGGCCTTGCTGCTTCTCGTCACAGGCTGCGCTGCGCCGCAACCCATCGAGCCTTACCACACGGCCTTCGACGCCGATCGCGGCTTGCTGGTGCCGACGCGCGTCACCATCAACCGCAACGATCCCGTCGAGTCGCGGCATCTCGATCGGCTCGATGCACTGGTGGCGGCCCTGGCCCGCACCGGCGCATTCCGCGCGTTCGGCGCCAACGTATCATCCCGGTACGTGCTCGATCTGACCCTGCTGCCCTTGGGTCGGGACAGCTGGACGAGCCTGTCAGCCGGTGCCGGTTCGTACCGTGGCGGCGCGGGAGTGGCGGTGCCGGTCAGCGGTGGCCGCCACACCCATCGTCTGAGCGCAGTGATCTATCGCGATGGACTCTCGACGGCGGCGTTCCGCTACGACGGTGATTTCGAGTCGGAATGGAAAATCATGGCCGACGGGCGGCTCGCCCGCGGCATGCCCGAAGATCAGCTGATCTCCAATCTGGTCAATCGCCTGATCGACGATATCGAAGCCCGGCGTGCCATCGAGCGTGAACCGCTCACGGCTGTGTCCGCTCCGCGTTGAGCGCAGATCGGCGTGGTCCACAAAGGATCTTCACGGCGGTTATGCGTGCCCGCTTTACACTCGTCGCGATGCCCCGGGTGCTTGTGCACGCACAACGCGACAACTTCCACTCGCGGCGCGAAGGAGAATTGATTTGAAGCATTTCCTGTTTATCGCAAGCGCTGTGTTGTTTGGCTCCGCGACGCTCGCGGCTGCACCCCACATCGCTGAATCCGCCGAATCCGTCCGTCCCCTGCTGCTCGGATCCAAGGCTCCCGCAGTCACGCTGCACCGGCTGGACGGCAGTGCAACAACGCTCGGTGCGGAGTTGGCGGGAAAGCCGGCAGTGCTGGTGTTCTATCGCGGCGGATGGTGTCCGTACTGCAACCTTCAGCTGAGCGAGTTGCGCAAGATCCGCGGCGATGTCGAAGCGCTGGGCTATCGCATCATCGCGATCAGTCCCGACCGTCCAGAGGAGTTGACGGCCACGCTGGAAAAGTCCTCCCTCGACTACACGCTGCTCTCGGATTCGAAGGCTGAGGCCATTGGTGCCTTCGGCATCGCCTTCCGGGTCGATGACGCGACCATCGGCAAGTACAAGGGCTTTGGTATCGACCTGGAGCAAGCCTCCGGCGAGACGCATCATGCTCTGCCCGTGCCTTCAGTCTTTATCGTCGACGCCGACGGTACGCTGCAGTTCTCCTTCGTGCATCCCGACTACAGGGTCCGCGTACCCGGTGACGTGGTGGTCGCTGCGGCGAAGGCCATCGCCGAGCACCGCCAGCAACTCAAGCCCTCCCGTTGATTCATCCGCCGTGAACGCGCGCGCGGATATCGCTCTCCCGGCCGTGCTGACGGCGATTATCCGCGAGCCATCCCGCAGCATGGAGCGCTGCGAGCTGACTTTCAGGGGTCGTTCGGCGATCGATTTCGAACTGCTGCGCGCTCAGCATGAGGCGTATCGGGAAGGACTGGTCGCGCTCGGTTGCGACGTCGTGGCACTACCCGCCGAAGATCACCTCCCCGATGCCGTGTTTGTGGAGGACATGGCCGTGGTGCTCGATGAAGTGGCGATCCTGACGCGCTGCGGGGCCGGGACGCGGCGTGCCGAGCAGGCCTCGATCGCAGCGGCTCTCGCGCCTCTGCGTGCGCTGCTCGGCATCGTCGAGCCCGGCACCCTGGATGGCGGCGATGTGCTGGTGCTGGGGCGCACCATCCACGTGGGCCAGTCCACCCGCAGCAACGCGGCTGGCACCGCACAGTTGCGCGAACGGGTCGCGGCGCATGGATACGAGGTGAGGCCGATCGCAATCAGCGAGTGCCTGCATCTCAAGTCCGCTGTGACCGAAGTCGCGGACGGCACGCTGCTGATCCAGCCCGAATGGGTCGATGCCGATTCGTTCAAGGGCGTGCGCGTGATCGAGGTCGATCCCGCTGAACCGGATGCCGCCAATGCGTTGCGCATCGGCGATGCGGTCATCCATTCGTCCCGTTTTCCGCGCACGCGTGCACGCCTTGAAGCCGGGGGCATCCGCGTACGCTCGCTCGACCTGTCGGAAATCCAGAAGGCCGAGGGCGCCGCTACCTGTTGCAGCCTCGTCTTTCGATCCCTGCCGCAACGGCACTGCAGCTGAAGCGTCAGCGATGCTGGTTGCAGCCGCATCATTGCCTCAGACAACCGGGTCCGGCTCGCGCTTGACGATACGTCCGACCGTGAGGCCCTGCACGAGGATCGAGAACAGCACGACGCAATACGTCACGGTCACGATGAGGGGACGCTCGGGCATCGGCGGCAGCGACAGTGCCAGGGCCACGGAGATGCCTCCGCGCAATCCGCCCCAGATCAGTATGCGCAGCATTCCTGGTGGAAAGGTCTGGCGCAGCGCCAACAGCCGGATCGCCGGCCCCACGCTTACCGTGCGACCGAACAGCACGATGGGTATCGCCATGAGACCCGCCGCCAGGTAGATGGGATGCGGGGTGATCAGGAGCACCTCTACGCCGATCAGCACGAAAAGCACCGCGTTGAGGATCTCATCCAGCAGTTCCCAGAACTTGTCGACATGATCGCGCGTGATCTCGCTCATCGCTGTATCCCGGCCGTGGTTGCCCACCAGCAGACCCGCGACGACGATGGCGATGGGTCCCGAGAAGTGCAGCGCCGACGCGGCAGCGTAGCCACCCATGACCAGCGCCAAGGTCAGCATCACCTCCACCTGGTAATTGTCGATTCGACGCAGCATGCCGTTGACGATCCACCCCAGCGCCGCGCCGAACGCCGCACCGCCCAGGGCTTCCTTGGCGAACAGGCCCAGCGCGCCGCTGAGGCTGACCTCCCCGGTGCCCTTGTAGATGCCCAGCAGCAGCAAAAAGACCACAACGCCCACGCCGTCGTTGAAGAGCGATTCGCCGGTCACGCTGATCTCGACATCCTTGTCGATGCGCGCGCGGCGAAGGATGGCCAGAACGGCGATGGGATCCGTCGGCGAAATGAGCGCGCCGAACAGCAACGCCACCAGCCACGGCAGCTCTATGCCAATGAGCAGAAACGCATAGCGCGTGGCAACGCTGATGACGAGGGTGGAGATCACCACCCCGACGGTCGCGAGAATCCCGATCACCAGCCGATGGCGCTTGAGCTCGGTCAGATTGACGTGGAGCGCACCGGCGAACAGCAGGAAACTCAGCATTCCCTGCATGAGGACCGCATTGAAGTCGATGCCTTCGAGCGCATTCGTGAGGTGCACGGCAAAGCCGACACCCAGTTCCTCGAGCACGATCAGGAACAGCGAGGACAGCATGCCCATCACCATCACGCCGATCGTTGTCGGCAGCTTGATGTAGCGGTGGTTGACCCACGCGAATACAGCGGTGACGGAAATCAGCAGCGACAGCAGATTGAGAAATTCCATCGGAAGGCGTGCCCGGGCGAACGCCGGTTACCTTAGCCGAAGCCAGCGCCTGCGCCGCAAACCATCGAGCTCCCGCAGCGCAAGCAGGTACAGCTCGATCCTGACGTGCAGCGCGGCCACAGGAACGATTCGTGATCCTCTTCGCTCGGACCCGGTCAGACTCCGGCCACGCCGTCCGCGGCGCGCAATACGCGGTTGCGATCGGCCTCGACGCCGAGTGCGGAGATGGCACGTTCGAGGGCGTCGGCAGAGTGCCGCGCCGCTGACGCTCGATATCTGGCGCTGCCCGCGTGCCAGAGCATGCTCAGCACATGCTGGAGCTGGACACCGACTTCCACCATGCCGGCGCCATCGCGCGCGATTGGTACGAAGAAGTCGTCGAAGAGCTCATCCAGATCGAGTTCGGGGACGAAGACACGTTCGTACTCCACGCGTCCCGCGGCAGCCGCTTCGGCTCCAGCAGCAGGCTCCGCCCAGAGGGCAATGACCCGGGCGCCCCGCACCAGAATGTCGATGGCCGTGCCGGGATCATTGACGGCAGGAGACAGGGCGCGCGACGCGATTTCGCTCAGGACGCACACTCCGAAGCGGGGGTCCTGATCGAACGATCGCGCGGCGGAAACGGTAAAGGCCTTGCGGATCTCCCGCTCGATATCGAGGCCTGGCTCCGTGTCGGAAGCGGATGAAGGGCCGGCAGAACCTGCCGTGAAATACGCCAGCGGATGCGCCGGTCCGACGAGCTTTCCGGGCAGGGAAACCACGTGCACCTCAACCCTGCAGTGCTCCGCCGCAGACTGCAGCGCGCGCATGTCGATGAATTCAACGAATCCTGTGCTCGAAGGAAAAACGGCACGCATGCCCACGAGAGCGGTGAGTGCGTCAACCGTTGCGGGTCTTCCTCCCAGGCAGGGCGATTCGCGTCGGCGGCACATTGCGGCTGCGGCGGCCTGCTCGACCCGTTCACTGGTCGGACCGACCCGGCCAAGACGCAGCACGTAGTCAATCCAGCGCACCAGGGTCACGATTATGAAGACAATGACAACCAGCGTGACCGCAAACAGCACCAGTCGGCCGGAAGGGCCGTATAGCCCGGTCTTGAGCACGATGATTCCGACCAGACTGAAGAGGAAGGATCCCAGGAATGTCGCCAACGCATTTTGCGCCGTGTTGTCCGAGACCAGCAGCGCGATGGCGCGTGGCGTGACGTTGCTCGTCGCAGAAGCGAAGGCAGCGACCATCGTGCTCAATGAAAAGATCGTGACCGACAACATGCTGACGGCGATGATGTCGAGCAGGTTGTAGACCGCGTCGGCGCCGACCTTCGCGGGGATATCTGCCGGAATGTATTGCTTGAGGACCAGTGCCAGCAGCGCGGTAAGGATGCCAAGCACAGAGAAGGCGGCCACCCGCACCCAGACGCGTCGAAACAGCTGGAGCAAGAGCCATTGCAGTCGTGAAAACAAGGCGGTGTCTCCGTGTGCGGTGGGAAGGCGATCATCCCTGAGGCCGTGGATTCCGGGCAACCAGAACCGCGACTTCAGACCGCATTCCGAATACTGGCAGTCGCCGTCGTGGCAGAACACTGCCGAATTGATCGCAGCCGTGACAGAATCGGGGGAATCGGGCCGGGCACAGCCATGGAAGACCAGAACAATGAGTTCAAGATCAGCGTCGCCGGCCTGCGGCTCGGCATGTTTGTGTCGCATCTTGATCGTCCGTGGATGGGGACCGGGTTCTCGCTCGAGGGACTCACGGTCGATTCCGCCGAAGACATCAGTCGACTGCAGAATCTGTGCGCGTTTGTCTACGTGGATGTATCGCGGGGCAAGTCGCCGGACCTGAACTACGTCGTATACGAAGCGGGAGGACTTGGGCCCGCAACTCGCAACGAGTTCGAGCTCTTGCGTGCGAAAAACTGGGAAATCCAGAGCGACTTTGAGGTCGAGCTCGGCAACGCACAGCACGGTCACGCCCAGCTCGCCTCCGGTATCGGCGATGTCCTGAACGACATCCGCGAGGGCGGCAAACTCGATCTGGGTCGCCTGGCCACTGGCGTTGAAACCATGATCGAGTCCATCACCCGCAACCCGGCCGCTTTCCCCTGGGTCATGGAACTCAGGCGCAAGGGTGAGTATGCCTACCAGCATGCGCTGGGATGCTCGGTCTGGGCGGCCACCTTCGGCCGCCATCTCGGGCTTGAGCTGGAGAATCTCCGCGACCTGGCGCTCGGTGGCCTGCTGTGCGATATCGGCAAGCTCAGACTGCCAAAGGAACTGCTGACGCGTCGGGGCCGCCTCGCGCCGGATGACATCCACGCCTTGCGGAGCCACGTGCTCGAGAGCCGGCGGATTGTCGAGGAAACGCCTGGTATGTCACCTGATGTCGTGTCGATGGTGGCGCACCACCATGAGCGACACGATGGCAGCGGCTATCCCGGCGGTCTCGCGGGCACCGACATTCCTGTTTTTGCGCGCATGATCGGCCTCGTGGACAGCTACGACGCCATGACCAGCGTGCGCCCCTATGCGACCAGCCGTTCCCCCCACGAAGCGGTCATGCAGCTCTACCAGAACCGCAACAGCCTGTTTCAGGCCGAGCTGGTGGAGCAGTTCATCGCCACCAGCGGGATATACCCGACCGGCTCACTGGTGGAGCTCAGCAACGGCAGCGTGGGGGTGGTGATGTCGGTCTTGAGTCTCAAGCGTCTGCGCCCCCGGGTCATGCTGCTGCTCGACGAGCACAAGGTCCCGCTGCCCGATTTCCGCTCGCTGGATCTCAGCATAGTGACTGAAGACGAACACCACCGTCCGCTCAACATCCGCAGCGGCCTTCCTCGCGGTGCCTTCGGCATCGACCCTGCCGAACTCTTTCTGGACTGAAACACCATCGAGGATCTGGTCACCGGGTTGCGCGACCGCCGCAGTGCTCTCGGCCTGCTGGCGCGATGCGTTACTTACGCCATCGACAAGCGCGATACGCTGGCGCTGATCGTGGTGGATGTTGATGCCTTCGCCAAGGTCAACGGCACTTTCGGATATGACGTCGGCGATCAGGTCCTGCGCCACGTCGCCAGCAGGCTGCAACAAGTCGCGCGCAAGTCCGACTTCGTGGCACGCATTGGTGACAACCGCTTTGCACTGATTCTCCGGGGGGTGATGAATCGTGGGCACGCGGAACTGGCTGTGCACAAGATCACGCGACTCATGCACAGCCCCGTGCAGTGCGGCGACTCCAGCTTCAGTGTCTCGCTCACCGTGGGCGGTGCGCTTTGTCCCGCGCACGCGAGCCACCCGGAACAGCTCATGAGACGCGCCGAAGCGGCGCTGATGCGAGCACGACAGCACGGAGACCGGTTCCACTTCGCGCGCGATTCCGAAGTGGATCTCGACCTGTCAGACCTGTGGGATCTCGAACTGCAACTCAGCGGTGCGATCGAGCGCGGCGAGATGGTGATGTACTACCAGCCACAGGTCCGCCTGTCGGACATGTCTCCCGTCGGTGCCGAAGCGCTCATGCGCTGGAACAGCTCATCCCGTGGCATGGTGGGACCGTCGACCTTCATTCCGGTGGCGGAGCGCACGGGCCAGATCAAGCGCCTGACGGTCTGGGCGCTGAACACGGCTCTGAGGCAAGCAGGTCAGTGGGCCAGCGCGGAACGACCGTTGAGCGTGTCCGTGAATCTCCCGGGCACGCTCGCCATGCAGCACGACCTGCCCGATCTCGTGGAGGCGGCGCTCAATCTCTGGCATGCGGAAGGCCTGCAGCTCGTGCTCGAGATCACGGAGAGTTCGCTCATGGATACGACGCACGCGTTCTCGGTGCTCAAGCGCGTTCGCGCACTCGGTGTCCGCGTTTCGATCGACGACTTCGGAACCGGCTATTCGTGTCTCGCGTACTTCCGCAATCTTCCGGTGGACGAACTCAAGGTGGACAGGACCTTTGTCAGCTCGCTGCTGACGGACAACGCGAGTTCCGACATCACGCAGTTGATCGTGGATCTCGCGCACCGCTTCGAACTTCAGGTGGCGGCGGAGGGAATCGAAGACATGGACACGATGCGGGAGCTCCAGCGCATCGGCTGCGACGTGGGGCAGGGATACCTTTTTGGCAAGCCTGGACCGGCCAGTACATTGCAGGCGTGGCTGGACGGTCGTGAACACATGAGTCCGCCTTTGTAGGGGCGACGCCAGTCGCGAAGTCGGCATGCATCGACCCGACCTCTCGCTCCAATCGACCACCGCGCGTTCGCGCCTGTCGGCGTGGCGGAACGCGCAACCGTGGTGTCACTCGCGGGCGGCGCTTGGATCGAGCAGATCCTCGTCGCTTCGCTCGAGTCGATCCCGATCGATCTGTGCGTCGATGTCTCGATGTGCACTCGTATCCATGTCCTGGTCGCTTGCGGTGGCACGTGGCTTGCCGGCAGCAGCGGAACCCGGTGCAGCGGAGGCGAGCTCCCTTGCCAGAGCAGGAGCAGACGCAATCTGCAAACGGTAGATCGGCTCCGGCATGTCCATGCCCGCAGCCTCGAGCGCAAGTTTGACGCGACGGATCGCCTCGCTTTTCGCGAGATGGAAATCCGATTCGCGCTGGTCCACCCAACCCTGGAAGCGCACCTGCACATTGGAATCGCCGAGCGCGGTGATGAACGCGCGCGGCGGTGGATCGTGCAGCACGCTCGCACAGCGGGCCAGTTCACCCTGCCCGATGCGCTGGGCCTGCACCAGATCTTCCTCGACACCAACGCCGACTTCGAATTCGAAGCGCCGGTTGGGATTGCGCGTGTAATTCAGCATCACGCCGCGGAAGACCAGGGCGTTGGGCAGGCGCAGATGATTGCCGTCCAGCGTCATCAGGATCGTCGCTCGCGAAGTGAGCGAGACCACGACACCCTCGTTGCCGTCGATCACCACGTGATCCCTGGGCGCGAAGGGCTGTCTCAAGCTGAGCAGGAGGCCTGCCAGATAGTTCTCGAGGATATCCTTGAACGCAAATCCGAGTGCGACTCCAAGCACGCCGGCGGTGCCGAGGACCGCTCCGACCAGCGCGGTGGCATCCAGAATTTCGAGCGCCACGATGACGCCCACGAGGACCACCAGCCAGCGGGTCGTGCTGCGCACGAGGTCGCCGAGAAACGGGTTGCCCGGAGCCAGGCGCTCCAGAAAACGCCGCCCGGACATCCACCTGCCGATCCGCCAGGCGATCCAGATCACGAGCACTGCCAGCAGCAGCAGCGGCAGTGCAGCGAGGATCCTGTAAGCCTCCTCCATGAGGCGTTCGCGCACGGGCTGCAGGTTCAACGAGTCGCTGAAGTCGGCCATAGTTCGAAGTCCGGAAATGGCGGGAATACCCTCCATATTGGCGGGATGGCTCTGAGGCAGCGGTGAATTCATGGCAGGGCACAGCGCGGCGCGACGTGCGCGCTGCGGTGCATGAAGCATGGATTCGCGGAAATTTTCGCATTCCGCTGACACCGCGGACTGCAGCATGCTCCGGTTACCGGCCGCCCACCTCGCGGTCGAAGCCGTCGCCACAGGAGTCTCCATGCACACGAAATTCGCTTTCCTTTTCGCGGGCCTCGCACTGACCGCGGTGGCGCAGGTCGCTGCTGCAGCCGGATGCGCCGTGCGCAGCGGCGAGCAGCTGGTGCCACTCGTTGAGCTCTACACGTCCGAGGGATGCAGCAGTTGTCCGCCTGCAGACCGCTGGCTGTCGACGCAGCATGCCAAGCCGGAGGCTAACTTCCTCGCATTCCATGTGGACTACTGGGACGACATTGGCTGGCCGGATCGCTTCGCCTCGTCCGCGTTTTCACAGCGCCAGCGCAAGCGTGTGGGCGCCGCGGGCGGCTCGACGGTCTACACACCGCAGGTCATGCTCGGCGCCAATGTCCGCGCCAACTGGCACGATGCGGGCGCCTGGACGTCTGCTTTGCGCCAGGCGAAGTCAACTCCGCCCGGTGCGGAACTCGCGCTTACTCTCGCGCCAGCGTCCAAGGGCATGCGTGCCACCGTCAGCGCCACGCCGCGTGGCGCCGGGAGCCGTGCTCGACTCTGGCTTGCGGAATACGCCGATGGCCAAAGCACCGCCGTGAAGGCAGGAGAGAATCGTGGGGCGACACTGAAACACGACCGGGTGGTGCGTCGCCTGTCGGGACCCTGGTCATTCGATGACAAGGGCACCAGCCGCTCGATCCTCGTGGGTGGCGATCCCGAGACCACCGGCCTGACCGCCTTTGTGCAGGATTCCGATGGCCGGGTACTGCAGTCGCTGGATCTGGATCTCGCCAAGTGCGACTCGGTCCCAGCGCCGGGGACCTGACTCGGCGCTTGACTCGGCGACTTCCGAACCCCTGGCTTGCGGCAGGCTTCGCATCTCTGCCCGGGACTGGCAGAGTGGTGGCCTCTGTTTCCGCAAGTGACGCTGACGATGAGCGCAATGCCTGGCCGCTACACGCCGACCGCGATCGGACTTCACTGGCTCCTCGCCGCATTGATCCTGGCCCAGCTGTTCGTCGGGTGGATGTTCCACGAGGTGTTGGAAGGAGAGGCGCGTAGCGCGTGGTTCGAGTGGCACAAGGCGCTCGGCATCACCATCCTGCTGCTGACTCTGGTGCGTGTGGTGTGGAGGCTGACGCACCGGCCACCGCCCTTTCCCGCCGCCATGGCGTGGTGGGAGCGCAGCGCGGCCCGCCTCACGCATCTGGGCCTCTACGTCATCATGCTGGGACTGCCGTTGACGGGGTATGGCGCCATCTCGACGGGACGACGCAGTGTTGAACAGGGCTTTGTGTCGGCGTTCGGCGGGCTGCATTTCCCACTGCTGCCGTTTCCGATGAGCTGGCATGAGTGGTTCGAGGACAGCCACGGATTTCTGGTCACCGCCACCTGGGTGTTACTGGCACTGCACGTCGGCGCGGTGCTCAAGCACTTGTTCATCGATCGGGACGACGTGCCCTCGCGCATGCTGACTTTCCTGCGTGCGCGCCAGGGTTGATCGCCGCGCAACACGTTTCCGCAGACATGCTTCCTGATTCGCACCACGAGCTCCTCGCACGAGACTTCTATCGCCGGGATCCGCGACAGGTGGCTCCGGAGCTGCTGGGGAAAGTCTTTCGAACGCGCGACGGACGCGCCGGGCGCATCGTCGAAACCGAGGCCTACTGCGGCTCCATCGACGCTGCAGCCCACACCTTCCGCGGCAAGACCGCGAGAAATGCCGTGATGTTCGAGCGGCCCGGAATGTTGTACGTCTATTTCACCTACGGCATGCATTTTTGCTGCAATCCCGTGTGCGGCGAGGAAGGCGAGGGTGTCGCGGTATTGCTGCGCGCGCTCGCTCCAATTGCAGGGCTCGAGCTCATGCGGGCGGCGCGGCCACGTTGCGCGCGTGATCGTGACCTTTGCCGTGGTCCTGCCCGTCTGTGCGCGGCAATGGGCATCGGGCGCGCCCAGAACGGCCTTGATCTCGCGGCGGCGGAAAGCGACTACTGGATCGAGGACGACGGCGCCGCCGCGCCTGAAACTGTGTGCGTGACGCCGCGCATCGGCATTCGCCTCGCTGCCGACAAGCTCTGGCGCTGGCACGTCGCCGGCAGTCCCCACGTGTCCGGAAGGTTGTCGCCCGTCGGGGCTCGCTGAACGGGATTGAACGACTGTGACGGACGCATCGCGGCAGACAGGCGACGGCGGCCTGTCCGATGCGGTGGGGGCCGCACAGGAGCGACTCGAACCCTTCGTCTATGCCAAACGTCACTTGCCGTTGGCCGGCGACCCTCCCACGATGATGGCCTGATCCGTACGCGTGCTCGCCCCGTCGAGTGACGACGGCTTCCGGAACCCATCCTCGTGCCCGCAGGGGCCGCCTCCGCTGGAGAACCGCAGTGCACAGACGCGATTTCATGATCTTGACCGGGCTGGGTGTTGGCAGTTTCGCCTTGCCGCCCGCCTTCGGGCAGCAGGTGCCGGAAGGAGTCCTGGGAACGCGTATCGACGTGGCGCTCAAGAAGCGTCTGGCGGATACGGCGCTCGGTGCCGCGACTGATGCCGGCGCGACGTACTGCGACGTCCGAATTGGCCGCTATCTGCAGCAGTTTGTGATCACGCGCGAAGACAAGGTCCAGAACGTCGTCAATACCGAGTCCACCGGCGTCGGCGTACGCGTGATCGTGGCGGGTACCTGGGGTTTTGCGGCCACCAGCGATCTCTCGGACAAGGGCGTTGCCGCTGCGGCACGCCAGGCGGCGGCGGTGGCCAAGGCCAATTCGAAGTACCAGACCAGCCCGGTTGAACTCGCCAGCACGCCAGGCGTCGGCGAGGTGACCTGGGCGACTCCGATTCGCAAGAACGCGATGGAAGTTCCAATCAAGGAGAAGGTCGACTTGCTGCTCGGCGTGAACGCGGCCGCGATGAAGGCCGGTGCCGATTTCGTCAACACGCTCATGTTCCTCGTGAACGAGCAGAAATACTTCGCATCCACCGACGGGTCGTACATCGATCAGGACGTGCACCGCATCTGGACGCCCATGACGGCGACGGCGGTCGACAAGAAGAGCGGCAAGTTCCGCACTCGCGACGGCATCTCCGCGCCCGCAGGCATGGGCTACGAGTACCTGGACGGCGCCGCGTCCGACAAGGTCACGCTCCCGGGCGGTGTCATCGCCTATGGCAAGTCCTACGACCTGATGGAAGACGCCGTGGCAGCGGCGAAGCAGGCGCGTGAGAAGCTGACCGCGCCGTCAGTGAAGCCCGGAAAATACGATCTGGTGCTCGATCCCTCGCATCTCTGGCTGACGATCCACGAATCTGTGGGTCACCCGACCGAACTCGATCGCGTGCTTGGCTACGAGGCAAACTACGCCGGCACCAGTTTCGCGACCCTCGACAAACGCGAGGACAAGTTCAAGTACGGCAGCGACCTCGTGACGCTGTTCGCCGACAAGACCCAGCCGACCAGCCTTGGCGCTGTGGCCTACGACGACGAGGGAGTCAAGACCAGGCGTTGGGATCTCATCAAGGATGGCGTCCTGGTCGACTACCAGGCGATCCGTGACCAGGTCCATATTCTGGGTGAGGAAGAATCGCATGGCTGCTGCTACGCCGATTCCTGGTCGAGCGTGCAGTTCCAGCGCATGGCCAATGTGTCGCTGGCGCCCGGCCGCAAGCCGCTGACTGCAGCGGACATGGTCAAGGATGTCGAGAACGGCATCTACATCGTCGGTGACGGGAGTTTCTCGATCGACCAGCAGCGCTACAACGCGCAGTTCGGCGGTCAGCTCTTCTACGAGATCAAGGACGGCAAGATCACGAAGATGATCGAGGACGTGGCGTACCAGATCCGCACGCCGGAGTTCTGGAATTCCTGCGCCGCCATCTGCGACGAGAGCGACTATCGACTCAACGGCTCCTTCTTCGACGGCAAGGGCCAGCCGAGCCAGGTCTCGGCGGTGTCACACGGCTCGAGCACGACGCGTTTCAACGACGTCAACGTCATCAATACCGCCCGCAGCCTCGGCTGATCATAATTCTGGAGTCCTGAGCGATGAGCATGTACACCGAGCAGCAGGCGCGCGAGATCCTCGAGAAGGTCGTCGCGCTTTCCAAGGCCGACGAATGCACGGCGACCCTCGAAGGATCAGCCGACGGCAACGTTCGTTTCGCCCTCAACAACGTTTCCACCAGCGGCGTGATTGAAAACGTCACGCTGGTGGTGCAGGTGGCGTACGGCAAGCGCGTCGGCGTTGCCACCATCAACCAGTTCGATGATGACTCCCTGACCCGGGTCGTGCGGCGCGCGGAAGAACTGGCAAAGCTGGCGCCGGAGAATTCCGAGTTCATGCCGGCCATCGGCAAGCAGGAGTATCCCGAGACCAGCACTTTCGATGACAGCATCGCCGCCATCACGCCCCAGTATCGCGCCGAGGTTGCGCGGGCATCGATCGAACCCTGCAAGGCCGAGGATCTTGTGGCCGCCGGTTTCCTGACAGATGGTGCCGGCTTCACCGCCATCGCCAACAGCAACGGCAATTTTGGCTATCAGAAGGTCACCAGTTTCGATTACACCTGCACCGTTCGTACCGAAGATGGCAGCGGCTCGGGCTGGGTCGCGCGCAATGTCGACGCGGTATCGAAGTTCGACGCATCCGAAGCGATCAAGACCGGAATCGCCAAGGCCAAGGGGTCGAAAGGCGCGAAAGCGCTCGAACCGGGCAAGTACACCGTGATCCTGGAGCCCGCAGCGGCGGCAGGCCTCATTTCTTTCATGATCTTCGGCTTCGATGCGCGCCAGGCGGATGAAGGGCGCAGCTTCATGGCGAAGAAAGGCGGCGGCAACAAGCTCGGCGACAAGGTGTTCGACCAGCGCGTGAACTTTTTCTCCGATCCTTCTCATCCCGGTCTGGCCGTGGTGCCCTGGGACCAGGAGGGTCTTCCGCGCAAACGCATCGACGTGGTCAAGAACGGGAAGGTGGAGTACCTGCAGTACTCGCGCTACTGGGCCAAGCTGAAAGAAAAGCAGGCGGTCGGCCAGCCGCGCAACCTGATCATGACCGGCGGCGACAAATCGACCGCCGATCTCATCAAGTCCACCGAAAAAGGCGTGCTGGTCACGCGCACCTGGTACATCCGCCTCGTGGATCCCCAGACCATGCTGCTGACAGGACTCACGCGCGACGGCACTTTTTATATCGAGGACGGAGAGATCAAGTATCCGATCAAGAATTTCCGCTTCAATGAATCACCGGTGATCATGCTCAACAACGTGGAGGAACTCGGCAAGCCGATCAGATTGTCGGGCGATGAGTCCAATCTCGCGATGATGATCCCGCCGATGAAGCTGCGGGACTTCACCTTCACCTCGTTGTCGGACGCCGTCTAGGCTTGATGGGGCCGGATGCGGGGCGCCGCGATGCACTGCGACTGCTGGGTGGCTGCATCGCTGCGCTTGCCCTGCCGACGACCGCGTCGTCTGCCACCGCTTCCGGCTCCGCTCTGACGCGAGCCGAGGCGTTCGACTTCAGTTTCACCCGGCTGCGCTATCAGTCGGGTGACTGGGACGTCGACCAGCGCATGCCGTCGAATCTGCTGACGTCGCTGATCGACTACACCACGCTGCGCGTCGATCCCGAAGAGCGGGTGGTCGAGTTGGGTGAAGCCGAAGACCTCTCGGCGCCGTTCTGCTATCTCAGCGGACACAAGCTGGTCGAGTTCAGTCCTGCCGAGGCGCGCAACTTCGAGCGCTACGTGCGCCGTGGTGGGTTTGTTCTGGTGGACGATTGCAACCACGACATCGACAGCCTGTTTGCGCAGTCGTTCGAGCGGCAGATGCGCGCGCTGTTCGGTGCGGAGGCCCTGCGCAAGTTGCCAGCCGACCACGCGATCTATTCCAGCTTTTTCGCGTTCGATGGTCCGCCGGCGACCTCGCACGAGCTCAATGGATGGGGCGATGACCTGGTCCACGATTATCTCAAGGGCATCTGGATCAACGGTCGCCTCGGCGTCCTCTACAGCAACAAGGATTATGGCTGCGAATGGGACTACGACTGGCGCAACAAGCGTTGGCTCGCCGAGGACAACACCCGCTTTGCGGTCAACATCGTGGTGTACGCCCTGACCGCGTGATCGCGTAGCGGCATTCAGCTCAGGCGCGTCACTCCTGGGTAGCGCATGCCACACGGAACCGTCGGACAACAGCTTGAAGCAGGAGAGATGATGAACGACGCAGAGACAACCGACGAGGTCGAATCGCAGATCGCACGGTTGGGCGCATTGCGCGCGGCCATCGGCGAGGCGATTGTCGGTCAGCAGCCGGTGATCGAGCAGATTCTGGTGGGCTTGCTGGCGGGAGGACACTGCCTCATCGAGGGTGTGCCGGGACTCGGCAAGACACTGCTCGTTCGCAGTCTCGGACAAGCGCTCGATCTCGAGTTCCGGCGCGTGCAGTTCACGCCGGATCTGATGCCGAGCGACATCCTCGGCACCGAGATACTGGAGGAAGACCACGGCACCGGGCGGCGTTCCTTCAAGTTCCAGCGTGGACCGGTGTTCACCAACCTGCTGCTCGCCGATGAACTCAATCGCACGCCTCCGAAAACCCAGGCCGCCCTGCTCGAAGCGATGCAGGAGCATACGGTCAGCTATGCGGGGGTTACGCACGAGCTGCCCGATCCCTTTTTCGTGCTGGCAACGCAGAACCCGATCGAACAGGCTGGAACCTATCCGCTGCCCGAGGCGCAGCTCGATCGTTTCCTGCTCAATATCCGGGTCGATTACCCAAGCGCCGACGAGGAACGCGAAATTCTCGTGCAGACCACGGGTACCCGCGTGGCGCAGGTTCCAAAGGTCATGGACGCAGCCGAGGTGCGAGGCTTGCAGCGACGGGTCCGCGAGGTGCATCTGAGCGGTGACCTGCTGGAATGGATCACCCGACTCGTGCGCAGCTCCCGGCCGGGAGCTGGCGTCGACGCCGATGTCGACCGCTGGGTTCGCTGGGGCGCCGGGCCGCGTGCGGGACAGGCGCTGGCACTCGCGGCCAAAGCGCACGCACTGTTGCAGGGCCGCTTCGCGGCCACGCGCGAAGACATCCGCTTGCTGGCGGCTCCGGTGCTGCGTCATCGGCTGCTGCTGAGTTACATGGCCGAGGCGGAGCAGATCGATGCCGATGCGGTGGTCCAGAGCCTGTTGCGTGCGGTTCCACCGCCGCACTGATGAGCCAGCCAGCGCTGCGGATCGACGCCAGGCTGCGCGCACGCCTGCGCGGACTGCGTCTGGAAACGCGCGCGGCATCGCGCGCGCTCGGCATCGGCCAACATCAGAGTCGCAGTCGTGGGGCGGGACTTGAATTTCTCCAGTACCGCGCGTACGAGCCGGGCGACGAACCGCGCCGCATCGACTGGAAACTGTTCGCGCGCTCGGATCGAATTTTCGTGCGCGAAGCCGAGCGCGACAGTTCGCTGCGTGTCTGGGTGCTGCTGGATGCGTCGGCGTCCATGGCGCAGGCCGACCAGGCAACCCCGGAGTGGTGCCGGTTTGATGCGGCACGCCTGATCGCGCTCTGCGCATTCGAGTTGGCACTGCGGCAGGGTGATGCCTTCGGGCTCGTGCAGGTTCGATCCGATGGCGTTGAGTTCGTGCCCATCGGAACGGGATCGCAACAGCAGAGCCGAGTCACGCACGCGCTCGAGGGCGCCGCTGCGGGTGGTGGGAGCTGGCCGGCGGCTGCGCGCCTGCGCCCGATCTGGGAGCGCGTGCACGCCGGCGATCTCCTGATCATGCTCGGTGATCATTTCGACGATGCGGCAGTCGCTCTCATCGAGCAGTTGTCGCGTGCCGGTCGCGATGTGGCCAGCGTGGTGATGACCACCGTGGACGAGCGTGATTTCGCGTTTGAAGGTGGTTGGCTCATGCGCGATCCTGAAACAGGGCGCGAGTTGTTGACCGACGCGTCCTCGGCACGCACACGCTTTCGCGCCGATTTCGCCGCTGCCCGCGCGGCACTTTCGCGTCGCCTTGCGGCGGCAGGCATCCGCTCGACTGAAAGCGTTATCGACGAGCCGGCCGACGCACCGCTGCGCAGGCTGTTTGGGCCTCGAGCCCGCGAAGCATGAACCTGGCGTCGCCGCCCGGGCTGTTCGCGCTGCTGGCGCTGACGGTGCCGGTAGTGCTGCACCTGGCGCGCCGCAGCGAGCGCCGGCTGATGGACTTTGCCGCGTTGCGGTGGCTGCAGTCGCAGCGCGGCGCCCGGCGGCGGCTGCGTGTCATCGAGCCGGCACTGCTGGCGTTGAGGGTGCTGCTGATCGCGACCTTGGCGGTACTGCTCGCGGCTCCTTTCCTTGCCGCCGACTACGGTGAGAGGCCATGGGTGGTGGTCGCTGCCGGAGTGTCGCTCGACACTATTCCGACAGCGGATGCACGCGGCGACGCCGAGTGGCATTGGCTGGCGCCCGGCTTTCCGGACATCGATCAGCCCCGTCCGGCGCCCGGTGCAGCACTCGCCAGTCAGTTGCGCGAGCTGGATGCGCGCCTGCCGCCCGGTGTTCGAGTCGAAGTACGGGTTCCCGCTGAACTCGGAGGGCTGGATGGCCAATCACTGGTGCTCCGAAGAAGGGTCATCTGGAAGGTCGTCGCCGGCCGGTCGCCCGATGATGCTGTGCGAAAAGTCGCGCGCTTGCACAACTGCGCCCTACGAGTCGACGCCGACACGGTCCATCTCACTCGCTGGCTCGTTGCAGCTCAAACCGCCTGGCGGGCAGGGACTGCGGAAGGACCACGCGCGGCATCGGAGGTGATCCCGACGACACCCGGATCCGGCACGACCAGCGCTGCCGATGTCGCTGCCAGTTCCGAGTCGCCGCGGGCTTCCGACTGCCTGATCTGGTTGCGGCGCGGCGCCTTGCCCGATGGCATTCGGCAATGGGTCGCGCGGGGCGGCACGCTACTCATCGATCCGCGCACGCGCCTGCGACCGGCGCAACGGCCGCACGCCGATGCGGCCGCGATGGCCGTTGTTTCCCGCGTGGGAGCCGATGAAGGTGCGCTGGACGCGCGCGCGATCCAATCGGGTCGAGGCCGGATCGTCCAGCTCATCCGTCCACTTGATCTGAGCGCGGAGCCCGGTCCGTTAAACGACGATTTTCCGTCGCGGCTGGCGGCCGTACTCAGCACCGGACTCGCAGCGCCGGAGCGCGCGCTTGCCCACGACGTCGCGCCGGCGCGAATGGATGCAGCGGGTCGGTCAGAGTCCCTTCTCGAGAGCCCGTCGGGCGAGCAGCTGAAACTCGACCGCTGGTTGATCCTCTTGGCGGCAGCCCTGTTCGCGATTGAACGTGTCTACGCGCTGCTCCCGCGACGCTGGCAGTCAGCGTGAGCGGTGCGTCTCCCCGCTTCGAGATGTTGCTCGCAGCGGCGCGCCGCCGCCGCGTTCTGCAGGTAACTGCCTGGGGCGCACCCTGGTTGCTGGCCGCCCTGGTCTGGAGTTGGCAGTTTGCGACGGGATCGGCCACTGCGTTGATAGCGATTGGCGGCCTCGGGCTGCTGTTCGCCGGCTGCGTGCTGACGCTGCGCCGCTTCAATGCCCGATGGCTGGCCCGCCGGCTGGACGCGATGGAACCGGCACTGGAAGACAGCGCCGCACTGTTTGCCGAACGCAAGACCGTGGAATCCACGCTTGACCGACTGCAGCGGGCGCGTATGCAGCCGCGGCTTGAACGGCTCGAGAGGATCAATCCGGGTCCGGTGTGGCAGCCTCTGCCAATGTTGAGCTCGGCGATCACGGCACTGGTGCTCGCCGCAAGTGCCCTCAGGCTCGCAGATGCATCGATCGATGCAGCGCTGTCGAGCGCGAAGCCGGTTGCTGAGAAGTCGGAAGTGTTGATGCCTCCACGCATCGTGAAGGCGAGCGTATTGGTGACACCGCCCACCTACACCGGCCTGACACCGCGCACGATCGATGCGCTCGACGTGCGGGCTCCTGTCGGTTCCAGGCTCAATTTTTCGCTGCGCATTGCGCCGCGTCCCGAGTCCGTTGAACTGCGTTGGCGCGACGGTCCCGTGTTGGCCTTGCGCGAGGAGAACTCCGAATGGAAGGCGCCGACCGTGCTGCGGCGATCGAACCTGCTGCAGCTGGTGACGGGGCTCGATCCCGAGCCAGACACCAGGTTGCATCGATTGATCGCGATTCCGGATACTGCGCCCCGCGTGCGGTTGCTCGAACCCTCGCGTACGCTGATCGAAATCGGTGCGGACACGGCTCCGCAGCGGCTCGAGTATGTCGCGACCGACGACTACGGGATTCTCGACGCGGTGCTTGAAGTCAAGCTCGTGCAGGGCAGCGGCGAGACCATCCGCGTGCAGGCTCGCTCGGTAACGCTCGCCGGCAGCGGGCCGCGCACGGCACGGCGCTTTGCGCATCTGCTCGACCCGCGGGGTTTCGCCATGCAGCCGGATGCCGATCTGATTGCGCAGCTGGTGGTACGCGACGTCCGGCAGCCCTCCGCGCAGGTATCCCGCAGCCCGAGCGTCATCCTGCGTTGGCCGGCGCCGGTGGCGGAGTTTGGAACCGAACTCGAAGGCGTCGTGCAGAAAGTGTTGCCCGCTTATTTCCGCAGCCAGCGTCAGATCATCGTGGATACAGAGGCCCTGATCGCGGAGCGGAATAAGCTTCAGGCAGCCGTGCTGCTGGAACGGTCGGATCGCATCGGTGTCGATCAGCGGCTACTGCGTCTACGCTACGGTCAGTTTCTTGGCGAGGAGTCGGAAGGTGCGCCGACGCGCCCGGGCGCGATCGGTCACGACCACGAGGAGGCGCCAGACGTGTCGCCCGCGGCAACCTCGGCAGCCGGGCCAAGGCACGCGGCGACGGCGGCGGAGTCGGCCAATCCGTTGTTCGCCGATTCCTATGTGCACGGCGCGGATGCGCCTGCACCCGAGCCGGACGCGCAGCCTGGCCAACACGCGGATGAACACTCCGATGAACGGACTGGCGTGCGTCCGGACATCGAGGTGCTTGAGGACGCGCTCACCGACGCGGGGAGCGTCGCGGGCTTCGGTAAAGCAGAAGGCGTGGTTGCCGAATTCGGGCATGCCCACGATCTCGCTGAAGCGGCCACCCTGCTCGATCCCGCCACGCAGAAGCTCTTGCGCGCGGCGCTGGCCGAGATGTGGCAGTCGGAGCTCAAACTGCGTCAGGGGATTCCGGTTGAGGCGCTGCCGTTTGAGTACCGGGCGCTGCGCTTCATCAAGGAGGTGCAGCAGGCGGATCGTATTTATCTGCCCAAGATGGGCATGCAGTCGCAGCCCATCGACGCGAGCCGCAGACTCACCGGCAAGCGTGACGGGATCCGTGATCGACCAGATCCGCTACCTGGCCCCAGCGTCGACGATCTGCCCTTGCGCAACCTCTGGCGCACGCTCGGGGAGCTCACGGTCCCGGCGGGTGCAACTGTGGAAAGCAGGGCCTCGTCGCTGGAAGCCGCGGGCATCTCGGTCGAAGCCTGGTTGCTTGCCCACGACGCAACAAGCGAAGCCACGCTGGAAACGCTGGCGGCGCTCGATGCATGGAGGGAGTCTCCCGCGTGCGCGTCCTGTCGCGAAGAATTGCGCAAGCGGTTGTGGACACGCCTCAATGTGGCCGCCGTCGGTGTGGCAAGAAGACAAGCGCCGGATGCGGTCTCGCGCACGTATCTCGAAGCGCTGAGCCGCACGCAGGAAGCCGCAGACACAGCATCCGAATCTGCGACCAGTCCCCGACCCGGTGCGGCCGTCCCGTGACGAATACCGCGTTCGAGATCCTGCCGTGGGCCCTGCTGATTCTAGGGGCCACTTCGGCGCTCGGGTTGGCCCTCGTTCGCTTCCTGCGAAGCGCGTCGGACCGATCTGCAGGGGAGACGCTGCGGTTTGTGCTCTGGACGCTGCTACTGGGGGTCAGCAGCGTTTTCTTCGGACTGTCGTTGTTTCCTCCGGACCAGAGTTCGGACGGCCAATGGTTGATTGTCGGCACCGCGCGCGCGTCCGCAGCGACCGCCCCCGGATTGCGGGGTGCTGCCCGGGTCGATTTACCAGAGTCCGACGAGGGCACCTCAGCATCGCGCGTCCCCGACCTGGCGACCGGCTTGCGACGCTTTCCCGGCACGAGCCGAATCCTGGTTGTCGGCGCGGGATTACCACCGCGTGATCTCGATGCTGCAGGCTCTTTGCGTGTCGACTTCAAGGCGGCGCCCGCGCCGGCAGGACTCATCGAACTCAACGCTCCGGCGAGTGTCGTTGCCGGCGCACTGTGGCGAGTCACAGGCCGGGTCATGGCAAGGCCCGGCACGCGTGTGATTCTGCTCGACCCTGCAGGCCAGGCTGTTGCACGCGCCCGGCCTGACGCGGGCGGCACGTTCGCGCTGAGTACGGTTCCGCCCGCCGCAGGAACTGCTCTGTACCGCTTGCGTCTGACCGATGCCGCGGGCGCCAGAACTGGCGCCGATGAAGTGTTGCCCGTGCGCGTGGAGGTGGGTGAGAAAATTCGGGTCGTGCTGCTTGCGGGTGCGCCATCGCCCGAACTCAAGTACCTGCGGCGATGGGCAAGCGACGCTGGCCTCGACCTCAGGGCTGACATCGCGGTAGGTGCCCGCAGTCGCATCGGTGAGTTGCCGTCGGCAGAGCCATGGATCCAGGCGCCCGATGCCGTGCCGGTGGACCTTGTCGTGCTCGACGACCGCCGGTGGCGCGCGCTTGGCGCACAGGAAACGTCGCTGCTGCGATCCGTGCGCAACGGTGCCGGATTGCTGTTGCGCATGACGGGTCCGTTTGCCGAGCAGGATCGCGACCGGCTGCAAAGACTCGGATTCAAACTCGCGCCTGTGATGCCGGCGTCCGCAACGGGTGAGGGGAGCGCCATGAGGCCTTCCGGGCGACTGCAGGGCCTGCGGCCTGCCGCGTCCGGCGCCCGGCCGATACACGATCCTCTCGATGGCAATGAGAAGGGAATGCAGCGCACGCTGGGCCAGGGTCGAGTGGGCATCTGGTGGGGAGAGGATTCGTATCCACGCGTACTCGCTGGTCGATCGACGAGTCATGGTCTGCTGTGGGGTTTGCTGTTCCAGGAACTGGCGCGCGCGTCGACACTTGCCGTTGCTCCGACCTGGCAGCCCGGGCCGGTCCGCGTCCGCGAACGCCAGAGCATCTGCGCGGAATCGACGGCAGTTCCACGCGTAATCGCGCCGGGAGATCGCGTATCGCGCCTGGTTGCTGTGGCCGGCGCCGTACATGCGAAAGCAAGGTCGCGCCGCTGTGCCGCCTTCTGGCCACGTGAGCAAGGCTGGCATCGTCTGCGCTGGGGAACCAGCGACACGTTGTTCTTCGTGCACGGCGCGTTCGCGCGGCCTGGTATCGCCGAAATGCGCGACCGGCAGGCCACCTTGCGACTGGCGACGCGTGCGACGACATTCAATGAAAATCCGGCGCAGACCGAACTGCGGGCGGGTTCGCGCTGGCCCTGGCTACTCGCGTGGCTGCTGAGCGCGGCCGCGATGTGGTGGCTCGAGCGCCGCAGGCGGCGCGAGACGAAGCCAGACCAGGGGATCGGGTAGCGGAGGGAAATCATTCCGTGGGCAGTGCTTCAGGCTGTGGCGGCGTCTCCCGGCTATCATGAACGTCATGCCAGCACTGATATTCCCGCTGCGTCACGTGCCAGAGGATGAGGCCGCCGAAGTGCGCGAGCTGTTCGCGCAAAACGGCCTGGAGACGTACGAGACAGAACCGAGTCCCTTCGGAGTGCACGCCGGAGCGATCTGGCTGCGGGATGAATCCGACCGCGAGCGCGCGAGCCTGCTGCTGGCGGAGTATCAGCGCGAACGCGAGCGTGCGTGCGCCGATAAGGCGTTGGCGGGAAGCCCCGGCGCCCTGGCCTCGTTCGTGCAGTTCGCTCAAGCACGGCCGCTGGCAGTCCTCGCGCTGTCGCTGGCGCTGTTGAGCGTGCTCATCGTCAGCGCGTGGCCTTTTTTCGGGTTCAAGGCCCTTTGATGGCTGCCGCGCCAACGGTTCAGTACGACCGCGCTGTCGCCTGTCAGAGCGCGGGCAAGTGCTTCGCCGAGCGTCAGTTCCAGCAGCAGTCCCGCCAGGGGGCTGTTGCGGTTCGGGTGACGCTACCGAGCCGGGGTAGGGATCCGATCGGGGTGTTCAATTGAACATGCCGCCGCCGCCCGCTTCTCTCAATATGCGCCAGCGCATCCTCCGTCGGCTGCGTACCGATTATCAGCTGGCGCTGGTGAGCTCCTTCGGCGCCTTCGCCGCCCTCTGCATTGCTCCCTTCGCCTTCTACCGGTATTTCATCGGCGACCTGTGGCTTGCAGCACTCGACGCGACGCTGGTGCTCGCTGCCGTGATCCTCGTCGGCTTTGCGTGGCGAACCGGTCGCACAACGATTCCAGGAATCCTTCTCGCCCTGAGCAACACCGCCGGAGCGGCGGCCAGTGCGCTGATGCTGGGAACCCCCGGCCTGTTCTGGATGTACGCCGTCCAGATGACGAATTTCTTTCTCGCCTCGCGCGTCGTTGCCACCGGGCTCAACCTGCTGGTGCTGGCGGTGCTGGTCGCCGATGGCCGTGCCTTTGAATCGACCCCTGCAATGTTCTCCTTCATCGCCAGCAGTCTGCTCGTGAGCATGCTGTCATTCGTGCTTTCCAGTCGTACCGAGCTGCAGCGCAAACGACTGCAGGAGTTGGCCACGCGGGACGTTTTGACGGGCGTGAGCAACCGCAGGGGCATGGAGGACGAACTGCAGATCGCAGTCGCCGCGCTGGCGCGGAACGGCCAGCGATCCGGCATCGTGCTGTTCGATATCGACTCGTTCAAGAGCGTCAACGACCGCTTCGGTCACGAAGCCGGCGACGACGTGCTGTTGGCGGTGGCAGAGAAAGCGCGCGCCAACACGCGCAGTGTGGACCGGGTGTTCCGCATGGGCGGCGATGAATTCGTGCTGCTGCTGCAGGCCGTGAGCGACTCCACTCCAGACGTCGTGGCCGACCATCTTCGCCGTGACATCGAGGCTTCGGTTCGGTCCCCCGGTGGTCCGGTTACCGTTTCCGTCGGCACGGCGCTGCTCAGTCCCCGCGAGAGCTGGCAGGAATGGTTGGCGCGCGCCGACCAGGCTCTGTACCGGGCCAAGCGCCGTGGACGCAACCGCAGCGTCAGCGCGGAGATGGCGTCGATCGGTTGAACCGCTCGCAGCGCATGCGGCCTTTATAAAACACGGGTTGTCTTGATATCAGCCTGATGGTGGCGCCTGCGTGGCGTCGTTCAGAGGAACCCTGCATGCCGAATGCTGTTTTCGACAACGTGTTTCTGCGCGAGCTGCCGGGCGATCCACTGCAAGCGCGCGGAGTGCGCCAGGTGCATGGCGCGCTCTGGTCCATGGTGGCGCCGACAGCCGTGCCAGCTCCGCGCCTGCTCGCATTCTCGCGCGAAGTGGCGGCGATGCTGGGCTTGGAGGACGACTTCGTCGCGTCGCAGCAATTCGCGGATGTGTTCGGAGGCAACGCACTTCTGGAGGGGATGCAGACACACGCCAGCAACTACGGCGGTCACCAGTTCGGGCACTGGGCTGGGCAATTGGGCGACGGCCGTGCGATCGGTCTGGGATCGCTGGTGGCGCCGTCGGGAGACAGCTGGGAATTGCAACTCAAGGGTGCAGGCCCGACGCCGTACTCGCGTTCCGCCGATGGTCGCGCCGTGCTGCGCTCTTCCATCCGGGAATTCCTGTGCAGCGAGGCCATGCACCATCTTGGCGTGCCCACAACCCGTGCCTTGAGCCTGGTGTCGACCGGGGAGTCGGTCGTGCGCGACATGTTCTACGACGGTCGCCCCGAGCAGGAGCCGGGCGCCATCGTGTGTCGGGTCGCGCCGACATTCCTCCGGCTCGGGCACTTCGAACTGCCGGCTTCGCGTGGCGAGAACGAAATTCTCGAGACGCTGGTGGAATTCACGATACGAAATTATTTTCCGCACATTCGCGGCAGGGGCGAAGAGCGGATTCTCGAATGGTTCGGCGAAGTGTGCGAGCGCACGGCGTCGATGGTGGCGCACTGGATGCGCGTGGGCTTCGTGCATGGCGTCATGAACACCGACAACCTCTCCATTCTTGGCTTGACGATCGATTACGGTCCCTACGGCTGGATCGATGCCTTCGATCCCGACTGGACACCCAACACGACGGACTCGGAACGCCGCCGCTATCGGTTCGGCAATCAGCCGCAGGTCGCGGGCTGGAACCTCGGGCGCCTCGCCGCCGCGTTGACGCCGCTGCTGCGCGACAGCACGCCACTGCACGCGGGTCTGCAACGATTCGTGGATGAGTTCGCGAGCCGCACACGCGAGGACAGCGCAGCCAAGCTCGGACTCGGACGCGAGCTGGACGCGTCACTGGAGCTGATGCGGGAACTGGGACCGCTGCTGCAGGAGGGCGAGGTGGACATGACCCTGTTCTTCCGTCTTCTGCCCGAAGTGGACTCCGCCTGCCCTGACCTTGAATCGCTGGAACCTTCGTTCTACAACGCGTCGCGGAAGCGAGTGGTCGAGGAGCGCCTGCTGCAATGGCTCCGTCGCCTCAGTGCGCGGGTGATCGGGCAGTCGGTGCCGCCAGCGCAGCGACGCGCAGCCATGAATAGGGTCAATCCGAAATTCGTGCTGCGCAACTATCTGGCGCAGGAGGCCATTGACGCGGCCAGTCAGGGCGACGCCAGCGGCGTCAGTGATCTGCTGGATGTGATGCGGCAGCCCTATGCCGACCAGCCCGGCCGCGAACACTTCGCAATGCGACGGCCGGACTGGGCACGCAACCGCGCCGGTTGTTCCATGCTTTCCTGCAGTTCCTGAGTCCGGAGCGATGCAGCTGCTGCGTCGAGTCTTCCGAAAACGAAAAATCGAGGCGGACTCACCGTCCGCTTCGATCCAGGGGCGAGGCCCTTGCGGCTTCGGCCCTGATGCTCGAAGGACCCAGTGGTTGCCGCAGCGATCCGGGAACCGACCCGCCGCCATCGCCAAGTAGGCCCGGGTATCCGCGTTGGAGGGATCGAACCAAGCCAATACCTCCGCCAGGTCGGCGGCACACCATCGGGCAAACCTGCTCGGAAGCTCGATGCCGGCAACACCGTGCACTACGACGTACGAAAAAGGGCCGGCGGACCAGGCACTCGCGCGCGCGGGAGTCAGTGGCCCTTGGTGGCTTTCTTCTCGCTTTTCGCGGCGCGCTTTTCCTTCAGCGTCTTCGCCGGCTTCTTCTTGTCTTCTTTTTTCTTGTCCAGGCCTTTGCTCATCTGCGCATTCCTCGGCTCGGGGGGCAGTCCGGACGGCTGCGGCTTCCCGTGATGCCGATTATGCTGCGACCGCGGTGCACCTGTGAATCCTTCTCTCGCGGGAGATAGCAGGCACGATCGCGGCGCGGGTCTCAGATGCCCGCGCACCAGACCTTACGATTCGAACGGAAGCCGACGGATGTCCCTGCTACAAATCGAAAAAGTGTGCCTGTCGGTCGGTGGGCCGCTGCTGCTCGACCATGTGGATCTCACGGTTGACGCCGGGGAACGCATTGCGCTGATTGGTCGCAACGGGGTCGGGAAATCCACCCTGTTGCGACTCATGGCTGGCCAGCTATCGCCGGAGGAGGGCTTTGTGCAGCTCACGACGGGGCGTCGGGTGGCCATGCTGGACCAGGAAGTCGGGGCGGCTGACGGGGCCAGTGTGTTCGACACGGTGGCGGCCGGGATCGAGGGCCTGGGTGAGGACCTGGTGCTCTATCACCGGCTCACGCACGAGCCGGAGATCGATACGGTCGCTCTGGCCGCGGTACACGAGCGCATCGATGCGGTGGCGGGCTGGGATGCGGGGCGCCGGGTGGAAGAGACCCTGAGCCGTCTCGCACTCGATGGCGAGGCTGCCACCGATTCATTGTCCGGAGGCATGCGGCGCCGCGTGATGCTGGCGCGCGCCCTGGTCTCCGAACCCGATCTGCTGCTGCTGGATGAACCGACCAACCATCTCGACATCGAGTCCATCGAATGGCTGGAAGGGTTTCTGGAAGGCTGGCAGGGGGCGCTGGTGTTCGTTACCCATGATCGGCGATTCCTGCGGCGCCTCGCGACCCGCATCGTCGAGATCGATCGCGGCATGCTCACTTCGTGGCCGGGCGACTGGGACAACTATCTGCGGCGCGTCGCCGAACGTGCGAATGCGGAGACCCTTGAGCGCTCGCGCTTCGACAAGTTCCTGGCGCAGGAAGAAACGTGGATCCGGCAGGGCATCAAGGCGCGACGCACGCGGGACGAGGGACGCGTGCGCCGACTCGAAGCCATGCGCCAGGAACGCGCCGCACGCCGGGAAGGTCCGGGACAGGCACGTATCGAAGCCTCGCAGTCCACGTCTTCGGGCCGGAAAGTCATCGAAGTCCGGAACCTCGGGTTTGGCTTCGGTGCGCGCCGCATCGTCAAGGACTTTTCCAGCGTCATCCTGCGGGGCGACCGGGTCGGGCTCATTGGCGCCAACGGCAGCGGCAAGACCACGCTGCTCAGATTGCTGCTCGGCGAGCTGGTGCCGGACAGCGGCGAGGTGCGTCCTGGTACGCGCCTCGATATCGCCTATTTCGATCAACAGCGCGCGACGCTGCGCGAAGACTGGAATGCGCTCGAAAACGTCGCTGAAGGTCTCGAGTTCGTCGAAGTCAACGGTCGCCGCAAACACGCACTCGGCTACCTGCAGGATTTCCTGTTCACGCCCGAGCGCGCGCGCGCTCCCATCACCCGCCTGTCGGGCGGTGAGCGCAATCGGTTGCTGCTCGCGCGATTGTTTGCCCGTCCATCCAACCTGCTGGTGATGGACGAGCCGACCAACGATCTTGACGTGGAAACACTGGAACTGCTGGAGGAGTTGCTCGCCGAGTATCAGGGGACGCTGCTGCTGGTCAGTCACGATCGGGACTTTCTGGACCGTGTGGTCACATCGACGCTGGTGATGGAAGGCGATGGCGCGGTCGGGGAATACGTCGGCGGCTATACCGATTGGCTGCGGCAAAGGACACGATCCGGTGGTTCATCGCAGGGCGCCCAGAGCAACAGAATGGCGCAGTCCGCCGCAACTGCGTCGATGGCGAAGGTGGCGTTGCCCATTGCCTCGACCCGCAAACGCAAGTTGGGCTTCCGTGAGAATCGGGAGCTCGAAACACTCCCGGCCGTGCTCGACCGGCTGGAATCCCGCGTAGCGCTGCTGACACGTGACATGCAGGCGCCGGAATATTTCCGTCGTGCCAAGGAGGCGGTGGCGGCGGACCAGATCGAACTCGCACGCACGCAAGCGGAACTGGACGCCGCCCTCGCGCGCTGGATCGAACTCGAAGAACCCTGACGTCCACACACCTGCATGGCGCCTTCGCAACTTCGTCGCTCCCATCAAACAAGAAATGCGCCATTGATTTGATTCTTTTTTTACGCTGAGACTGGGTTTCCGGCTCATGTTTGGCGCGATCCACCATGACGCGGGGCCGTGGACCCTCACCCCCAACCCCTCTCCCACGGGAGAGGGGAGTGCTCTGCGGCGACCCTGCGCTCTTTCCTTCTCCCTGTGGGAGACTGCAGCTGCAGGAGCAGCTGCGAACGCCGCAGGCGGCCCGCAGGGCGCACCACAGGGATGTTGTGCGTAAGGTGGCGCGCAGCGCCGGATGAGGGTGAGAGGCAGCGCTTGCGCGGCATTGCCGCGCGCTGACTCGAACGCACGGCCATGGATGGCCGGGCCGGACTGCCGCCGCATGGACGCCTGCTTGCCTCAAGGCACAGTCCCGGATGCGGTCACGCATACCTGCACCCTGTTTGCTACGCGACAGCGCGCCGACAAAGTCAGGGTAGAAGCTCCTACAGGAGCCGAGACGTTACGGGCGTCACCCAATTGGAGATGTCTCGTGCAGGAGCGCCACAGGCGCGAAGGCGGCATGTTGGATCGGGCCGCAGCCCCCGGTTTTGCATGGCGCCTTCGCGAGTGAGTCGCTCCTACACGGGCATGTTGCGTGCAGATCGAGCCTGTCAGCGCAGCGGCTTGTCCGTCCGCATGACCGGGTAGAGATTGAAGTTGCGGTCCCACGATGCGTGGCGTCGGGCGAAAAATGCAAGGCGTGCGCGCGGGTCGCCGGCAAACGATGAGTCCTCGCGCCGACGGCGCTCGAATTCTTCGCGCACCTCAGGCTGGGTGGCCAGCATGCGCTCTGCGACTTCCTCGACCACGTAGTCCTCGATGTATTCCTTCTGTTCGAAGCGGTTGTTGAACAGACCCCAAGCCGCCAGCGAATCCGTAGCTGTGGGTTCAAGCAGTGCGTGCACGAGTCGGGCAAGTGGCTGATCGATCGGAACGCGCAGTGTTCCGGGGAGCACGTCTGCAACCGCTGCGTGCCACTCACCGGTCAGCGCGATGCGCTGGTGGCCCTCCACCGAGCCTGCATCCAACACCGCCGTAGCGGCGCGCCACTGCTGTGCATCGTCGATCGTTTGACCTTCGCCGACTCGATCAAATCTGATGCCGTGGGCGTGCAGTACCGGTTCCACCAGGCCTGCGAATTCCGGGGGCACAAGGTAGGCGGATCCTGGTGCCTTGACCGTGCGCCCCGGTGAGATCGCATCCCGCAACGGGATTTGCCAGATCGAGGGAACATCCTCGTCGTAGCGTGTCATCAATGCGCCCGACACGGGCGACAGCGTCCGCGTGTATTCAAAACCACGGAACTCGATGGTGCGCGGCTCGGGTGCAGCGATGAACTCGACGGGCAATTCGCTGCCGCCCAGCGTACGGGCGCGCCTATCGGCGGCATGCGCCTCCTGCAGCCATGCGCTGCCGTCGTGCGACACCTGGTCCAGCACCGCGCGGATGGTGTCGCGGGTAGCGGCAACCCGGGTCGGGTAGTCCTTCCACGAGTGCGTCTCTACCAGCATCCCGAAGCGGTTTCTCAACCAGAAATAGCCGGTCGAAAACCGTGGTGGCGCAACGCCGTCAACGAAGCCGGACTCGGGGTTGTCGTTTTCCTCGAAGGAGGGATAGAAGGGGAGGGGGAGGGATCCCCGCTCCTCAAGTCGCGCGAGCGTGTTGTCGCGCAACTCTTGGCCGATGGCCCGGAGCGCGTCGTCGCCGGCATGCAGCGGTTCGACCTGGATGGATATGTCGTGTTCGAACTTGGCCCCATCAGTGACGTGCAGGTCCATCACGACCAGCGGATCCCAGGCATCGACGAGCCCGAGCATCGCGTGCATTTCCGGCGCTTCGGCCTTGGCGTAGTCGCGGTTGAGATTGAGATTCTGGGCCGTGGTGCGCCAACCCATCTCCTTTGGCCCTCGCTGGTTGGGTCGATTCCAGGCGCCGAAGCGTTCGTGGCCATCCACATTGAAAACCGGAACGAACAGCAGGGTAAGCGCGTCCAGCGTCCGCGGCTCCTGCTTCGACTCGAGCAATTCCCGCAGGACCAGGAATCCCGCATCCTTGCCATCGATTTCGCCGGCGTGGATGCCGCCCTGTACCAGCACCACCGGCTTGCCGGCGCGGCGAGCGGCTGCGGCCGTCAGCAAGCCCCGAGCCGACGCGACAATCGCGAGCATCGGGCGGCCCTGCGGCGTGCGGCCGAACTCGATGCAGCGCGCCTGCTCCGGAAAGGCGCGCTCATAGGCCGCGCAGAGTGCGATCACCTCCGCGTAACGGCCCGTCTCGCGAAACTGCGTGCGCTCGGCGTGTGTCGACAGGGGCGTGGCTGCGGCAAGTGCGTGCGTCGCGAGCAGAAAAGTCAAAAGGGCGAATGAACGCATGCGAGAAGGGCCTGAAGAAATTCCGATGCCGATAATGCCAGAGCTGTGCCGCTGGGCTGGTCTCTCGGATTCATGTCACGTCGGCGGCACCGCTTTGCCTGCACGCGGACAAAGGCGCGGCAGGATCCGTATCCAGTCAAGCTCCCGCAATATTCACTGTTGCCGTCGGTCAGAGCCGGTTTCCGGCTCGCTGGCGCTGCTCTGTCGCCGTCGCGGATCCTTGCGCTAGGCTGACGGGCACCCAACCGGATTCGAGCATGAGCGCAGAAGCCGCCGCTGTACCGCCCGCCGGGACGTCACCGGCGGGTCGCCTGCCACGGCAGATCCCGTACATCATCGGCAACGAGGCCTGCGAGCGCTTCAGTTTCTACGGGATGCGCAACATCCTGACGCCGTTCCTGGTGACGACATTGCTGCTCTACGCGCCGGAAGCAGAGCGCGCTGGCATCGCCAAGGATGTGTTCCACACCTTTGTCATCGGCGTGTACTTTTTCCCCCTGCTCGGGGGCTGGCTTTCCGACCGCTTCTTCGGCAAGTACAACACGGTGTTCTGGCTGTCCCTGGTGTACGTGGCCGGGCACGCCTGCCTCGCCATTTTCGAAGACAACCGCACAGGCTTCTACACGGGTCTTTTCCTTATCGCCGTGGGCTCAGGCGGCATAAAACCGCTGGTGTCTGCGTTCGTCGGAGACCAGTTCGACCAGACCAACAAGCACAAGGCCAAGGTCGTCTACGACGCTTTCTACTGGACGATCAATTTCGGCTCATTCTTCGCATCGCTGCTGATGCCGATCTTCCTGCGCAAGTTTGGGCCCAGTGTCGCGTTCGGTATTCCCGGCGTGCTGATGGCCATTGCGACGTTTATCTTCTGGATGGGTCGGCGCAAGTATGTGCACGTGCCGCCCACGCCACCGAACCCGGACTCGTTCCTGCGCGTGGTCCGCACGGCCCTGTTCACCGAGCGCGACGGCCAGGGGCGGCCGGGACTGATGCTGGCCGCCGTTGGTGCGGTGCTGGCGTTGATCTCACTGGCGTTCATGCCGCAACTGGGGTTCGTGATCGCGGTCCTGGTGGCGATGGGCCTGGTGATCGCCTTTGCAGGCATGGGCGCCTCAATGCAACTCGAGCGGGCACGCGCGACGCATCCCGATGCCTCCGTCGAAGGAGTGCGCGCGGTCCTGCGCATCCTCATCGTGTTCGCGCTGGTGACCCCGTTCTGGTCGCTGTTCGATCAGAAGGCCTCAACCTGGGTGCTGCAGGGCGACCTGATGACCAAGCCCGACTGGTTCCAGCCGGCGCAGATGCAGGCCCTCAATCCCCTGCTCGTGATGCTGCTGATTCCCTTCAATAATCTGGTGCTGTATCCCTTCCTGCGTCGCCGGGGTTTCGAGCCCACGGCACTCAAGCGGATGGGTACCGGCATTGCGTTCTCTGGTCTTGCATGGGTGGCCGCCGGGGCCATCCAGCTCGCGATCGATGGCGGCGAGGCGGTTTCAATCACATGGCAGGTGTTGCCCTACGTACTGCTGACGATGGGCGAGGTCTGGGTTTCCGCCACGGGCCTCGAGTTCGCCTACAGTCAGGCGCCGCCCTCGATGAAGGGGGTGATCATGAGTTTCTGGATGCTGTCGGTGAGCTTCGGCAACCTGTGGGTCCTCATGACCAATGCCAGTGTGCGCGGCGAGTCGATGACCGCCTGGATTGCCCAGACCGGGCTCGGGGAAACGGCTTTCCTCATGTTCTTCTTCGCCGCGTTCGCGTTCACGGCCGCGCTGTTCTTCGCGCTCTACGCCCGACGCTATCCGATGCAGGACTACTATCGCGCCGTTTGAGGTTCCTGGATTGCGGGGTTGGCGACTGTCGCAGCGGTCGCCACGGCCGCCCAACGCAGGGTCGATGCGGATCTTCCAGCACTGCTTCAGACAACGAACGTAGCGCGTTCTTCCACCTGCTCGGTGCTCGTTGGCATGTCGGGTCCGGGCTGTCGTTCGGCGAAGGTGCCGTTCGGGAAGTAGCTGTCCAGCCATCCCCAGAGATACCAACCTGCCGGATCGCGCTGGATGTGCCGGTCGAGGTGCGACGCAAGTTCCTGCATGACTTCCTGCATCTCTCGCCCCGCGATCACGATGGGGTCGCTGATTTCGAGCACTCGATGCCGCGCGTCCTCGGACAGTCCGACGCTGTAGACCACGAGCGGGACCCCGGCCTTCGCCGCAATCTCCACCATGCCGTGAGTGAAGTGCGTTTCCTGGCCGAGCAGGGTCACGGGAGTGAGGCTGTGCGTCTCGCGTGGGGGAACATCTACCGCACCGAGAACGGCCTGTCCCGCTTCGAGTGCCTCCCGGATCTGTTTGCGCGCACCGCCCCAGAAAATGACCGGCGCGCGTCCCGAGCTGGCGGCAACCTGGTAGCGCCATTCGCCATAGCGGCGCATGAAGGGTCTGCGACGCAGACTCTCCCGATCGAGCGGGCGCCCCACGAGCCGGGCGGGACGTCCGTGCTCAGCCATCGCACGCATCCCCCAGAGCCCTGTGCCGTAATGGAAAAAAATGGCCATGTAACTCTCCGGCCCCTGCGGAAAGTCGCCAATGCGCTGGAGGTGACGATGCATCCAGCGCGCGCTCCGGGTCTGGGCGAGCACCGCATCCGCCCCCTCCAGCAACAGGTATAGCCGGTGTCGCCACGCGAGCCTTCGCGCGGTCGCAGCATCGATATCGCGAGTGCGGCCGATGCCCTCGAGCAGCATCGCAACACGGGTCGAGAACAGGGGCAGATGCGCCAGCGCCCGATAGGTCGCGAATGCGGCGCGCCAGGGCAGCACAAACGCCACCATTGGAATGGCATATCCGTGCAACAGATCCAGCAGATTTCGACCCAGAGAAGTTGTGTTGTCCTTCATTTCCCGGCCTGCAGCATTCGCGCCGTACCGTCGCTGGTGGCGCGTAGACATTGGTTAGCAGAGGCGATTCCACCCGAACACGCCGACGTTCTGACGCGCGCCGCCGTCAGCACGGTCCGCAGGACGGCGCTGGAAGTTGGGGGATTCGAGGATTCGCTGCCGCACACTGCCGGTTTCGCACGCGCAGGCAACCGGCCCAGGGGGCGATGGTCTTGATAGTCATGGACGGCGATGATGCCACGGCGTCCGGGTGCGGCCGTAGCGTCAACTTCTGGCCGGCTCGGCCGCGTGGCAATATCCTTGCGCGGACGATGGCGCGAGCGCCTGAGTCCCGGGCGACACGGGAAGCTGGCATTCCACCGTGCATCAATCGATGCGGGGCAGGGGGTCGCAGAGTCCGAACAGAATCCAGTGGCCGCGAAAGGTTCGACCCTTCAGTCGGTGCTGGACACCAGAACGGGACGGAATCGACCCACGGCGCCATCGCCGTCAGTGCGTCCGTAGTCGTCGCCCAATCGCCGCTGCACCTCACGGTCCAGGCAATGCCACTCGAAACTCTCGGTGTCTCCGGCCAACGCAAGCTCGACTACGCGCTGGCTGAGGTCTGCGTGATTCAGTTCCGAATGCGAAAATGCGGGATTCGCCGACATGGAATATCTCGCCTGGGGTTCCAACTGTGACCTTTCGCACACTTTGTGCCAATCCTATCGCGTCAT
>JBBQNY010000012.1:0-36014 GCA_038330365.1 Lysobacterales bacterium
ACATCCATGGCTTCTACAACAGCACACGACTGCACTCGACTCTGGGTTACCTGTCACCCAACGACTACGCAAACAGAATCAAACTCGGAAAGCCCAGTGATCCACCGCTTCATGGCGTCCGCTGAAAGGGGGCAGGTTCACCCCAAACCCCTCTCCCGGCGGGAGAGGGGCTTTGCACGGCATGACGCAGGGCCGGGAACCCTCACCCCAAACCCCTCTCCCGGCGGGAGAGGGGGTTTGCACGGCGCGGCGCGGGCCGGTTGTGGGGTGTGGTGTAATGCGCTTTGAAGCGGGGGTGCCGCGTTGTGCGGCTGAGAGAGTCCCTTTGCACCTGATCTGGTAAAGCGCGGCGGAGTGTTTCGCCCGTGAGTCCAGCGTAGGGAGCTTCGCGGGTCGTGCGGGCAGCCAGATAAGGTTGCCTCGCGCGCGACTCGCCGCCGCTTCGTCCTTTTCTGTCACCGGACGAACGCCATGAATGCAATGCCTGCCGCCAGCCTGATCGACCAGACGCAAGCGCTCTCGGCCGATGTGGTGAAACCCATCAGCGGCTCGCGCAAGAGCTTCGTCACTGGATCCCGCGCCGATCTGCGCGTGCCGATGCGCGAGATTGAGCAGAGCCCGACCGGCACGTTGTTCGGTGGCGAGGAGAATCCTGCGCTCACGGTGTACGACACGTCGGGTCCGTATACCGATCCGGATGCCGCCATCGACCTCGCCGCGGGGCTGATGCCGCTGCGCGCTGCGTGGATATCCGAGCGCGCAGATACCGAGGAATTGCCCGGCCTGAGTTCGGAATCTGGACGCGCGCGCGCCCACGATCACAAACTCGACGCGGTGCGCTTTCCCGCGCTGTCGAAGCCGCGCATCGCGCGCAGCGGCGCCAACGTCTCGCAGATGCATTACGCGCGCCGCGGCCTCGTCACTCCGGAAATGGAGTTCGTCGCGATCCGGGAAAACCAGCGCATCGATGTGCTGCGCGAACGGGCCGCGGGCGACCCGGCACTCGCGCGACTGCTGCAGCGGCATCCTTCCGAGTCCTTCGGCGCGTCGATCCCGGATCTCGTGACGCCGGAGTTCGTGCGCGACGAGATCGCGCGCGGCCGCGCCATCCTGCCCAATACCATCAATCACCCGGAATCGGAGCCGATGATCATCGGCCGCAATTTCCTCACCAAGATCAACGCGAACATCGGCAACAGCGCGGTCAGCTCCGGCATCGCCGAGGAAGTCGAGAAACTCGTCTGGGCGATCCGCTGGGGCGCCGACACGGTGATGGATCTCTCGACCGGCAAGCACATCCATGAGACGCGCGAATGGATCGTGCGCAACTCGCCGGTGCCGATCGGCACCGTGCCGATCTACCAGGCGCTGGAGAAGGTCGACGGCCGCGCCGAGGAGCTGACCTGGGAGATTTTCCGCGACACGCTGATCGAGCAGGCCGAGCAGGGCGTTGACTACTTCACCATCCACGCCGGCGTGTTGCTGCGCTATGTGCCGCTGACCGCGAAGCGCGTTACCGGCATCGTCTCGCGCGGCGGATCCATCATGGCGAAGTGGTGTCTGTCGCATCACCGCGAGAGCTTCCTCTACACGCATTTCGAAGACATCTGCGACATCATGAAGGCGTACGACGTCGCCTTTTCGCTGGGTGACGGCTTGCGCCCCGGCTGCATCGCCGACGCCAATGACGCCGCGCAGTTCGGCGAGCTCGAGACGCTGGGCGAGCTGACGAAGATCGCGTGGAAGCATGACGTGCAGACCATGATCGAGGGGCCCGGCCACGTGCCGATGCAGCTCATCAAGGAGAACATGGACAAGCAGCTGCGCGAATGCGGTGAGGCGCCGTTTTACACACTCGGGCCGTTGACCACCGACATCGCGCCGGGCTACGACCACATCACCAGCGCGATTGGTGCGGCCATGATCGGCTGGTACGGCACCGCGATGCTTTGTTACGTGACGCCGAAGGAGCACCTCGGCCTGCCGGATCGCGAAGACGTGCGCGAGGGCATCATGGCCTACAAGGTCGCCGCGCATGCTTCCGATCTCGCCAAGGGCGTGCCGACGGCGCAGGTGCGCGACAACGCGCTCAGCAAGGCGCGCTTCGAGTTTCGCTGGCAGGACCAGTTCAACCTCGGGCTGGATCCCGACAAGGCCAAGGAATTCCACGACGAGACGCTGCCCAAGGACGCGCACAAGACTGCCCACTTCTGCTCCATGTGCGGCCCGCACTTCTGCTCGATGAAGATCACGCAGGACGTGCGCGACTACGCGGCGGAGCACGGCGTGGCCGATGCCGCCGAGGCGCTCGAGCAGGGAATGCGCGAGAAGGCCGCCGAGTTCCGCGAGCAGGGCGCCGAGATCTATCGCCCCGGCTGAGCATTTGCGCAGCGTGCTTGCGGTGGCTTCCGCATTCTGGTCGACTGCGCCGAGACCGCACGCGGACCCGCCATGGCGTTTTCAATCAGGCCCTCGTCGTACTGGGCCGGCATCGTGCGCAGCAATCCTTCGGCGCTGCTGCTGGGCGCGCAACTGCTGAGCCTGTTCATCTATCCGCTGATGGACGAGACACAGAGTGGCCGTGCGCTGTTCGGCGCGGTCGCGCTGGTGATCGTGCCGCTGGCCGTCTGGGTGGTGCGGCGCAGCCACTTCCAGAACTGGATCGCGTGGGCGCTGGCGCTGCCTGCGATGGCGCTGACGGCTGCCTCGATCCTGCTCGGCAAGCCGGGTTGGTTGATGGCATCCGCCATGCTCGAATCCGTGCTGTATTTCTATGCGGCGGGGGGCCTCATCGCCTACATGCTGCAGGACGAGCACGTGGGCGCAGACGAGCTGTTCGCCGCAGGCGCGACCTTCACCCTGTTGGCGTGGGGCTTCGCGTATGCGTATTTCGTGTGTCAGATCTGGTATCCCGACAGCTTCTTCGGAATGGTGGAACCCGAGCGACCGCGACGCTGGATGGAGCTGCTGTTCCTCAGCTTCACGGCGCTGTCGGGTGTGGGCATCGGTGACATCCTGCCGCTCAGCTCGCCCGCGCGGGTGCTGGTCATGATCGAGGAATTCGCGGGCGTGGGTTATATCGCCGCGGTGGTATCGCGGCTGATCGGACTCACGATTCTGCGTTACCGCTGAGTCTTACGGCTGCTGCGGAGAACGCGGCGGTGCAGCCGCCGTCTCTTCGAGCGAGAGCAGCCGTTCGACACCTGCTTCCGCGATCAGGAAGAGCGCGCGCACGTGCCGCGAGTCGTAATGGTCGGCCTCGGCGTGTTCGGTATCGATCACACCCAGTACCCGTTCGCCTGAGCGCAGCGGAACCGAAAGCTCGGAGAGCCGGGCGGCATCGTCGCTGAGATAGCGCGGATCGAGCCGCGTGTCCGGGACCATCTGCGGTGCACCCACCAGCGCGCAGGTACCGACGATTCCCTGCGAGAGGTTGAGCCGCATCGGTGAATCCATCATGCGCTCCGAAACGCGCTTGGCACCCCAGGCCGCGCGTTGGGCAAGCGCCCGTCCGTTCTGGAACGCCAGGTAGACCACGCAATCATCGAGATCGAGTTCGCGGCCGGCGAATTCGCACAGCGTCCAGGCCACCGCGTCGGCGCTGGCGCTAGCGGCCAGCAGATCATCGAGACGGGCGCGCGCCTCCGAGGGTTCTTCGAGGAAGCGGTCGACTGGACCTGGGCGCGTTCTGGACATGCGCGCGAGCATAGTGCGCGCGCGGTCACTCCGCATGGCATTCCGTCCCGGTTTCGCAAGCCCGGCCGCACCGACCATCACGCCCTCCAACCTTCGCCCCTGTGCTTCTGTAGGAGCGCGATGGCGCGCGACGGCGTCATGCAGGAGCGTGCGGCGCGCTCCGATCAACCATGCCGCCATCGCGCGTGAACGCGCTCCTACACGAGCTTCAAGCATCGCGCGGGCCTTCGCCGCTGTGCTTCTGTAGGAGCGCGCTGGCGCGCGATGGCGTCATGCAGGAGCGCGCCGCGCGCCGCGCGCTTCATGACGCGGCGGGTTGCGATCAGAAGGGCGGCTTGTCAGCGTCGGGTGTGGCGCGCCAGCGAGCCTGGGCCTCGGTGAGAACTTCGCGCGCGGCCGCAGCGTCGCCCCAGCCGTCCAGCCGCACCCACTTGCCCTGTTCGAGATCCTTGTAGTGCTCGAAGAAATGACCGATGCGGTCCAGCCAGTGCTGGGAGACCTTGTCGATGTCGTCGATGTGCGCGTAGCCCGGAAACGTGCGCGTGATCGGCACTGCCAGGATCTTCTCGTCGCCACCGGCCTCATCGGTCATGCGCAGGACGCCGACCGGCCGGCAGCGGATGACAGCGCCGGGAATGAGCGGCAGTGGCAGCACCACGAGGACGTCGGCGGGATCGCCGTCATCGCACAGCGTGTGCGGAACGTAGCCGTAGTTGCACGGATAGCGCATGGGCGTCGACAGGATGCGGTCGACGAAGATGGCGCCGGTGGTCTTGTCGACCTCGTACTTGACGGGCTCGGCGTCTTTGGGGATCTCGATGATCACGTTGATGCCGGCGGGGAAGTCATCGCCACTGGGTACGCGTTCGAAAGGCATGTCGGTCCTGCGGATGGATGGATGGTTGAACGTCGGTGGCCGCGGCGTGCCGAACTGCGCGGCCTGCGAATCAGGGTGGAATCATCGGAAAAGTGCACTCGCTGCGATGCGCAGCAAGAACCGGGCGCCCGCCTGCGAAAACTCCGCGGTCGCGATTATCGCGGCGCGTAGGCACGCATGAACATGTCGACGACCGAATCGATCTGGGCACTTGCGGACGGCGCGCCCGCCTGCGCTGGCAGCCCGATCAGGCGGCAGAGGTGCGTCTCGCCCTTGAGCATGGCGAAGAACTGGCTGGCGGCAGCGTGCGTGTCGTCGACGCGCATTCGTCCGGCACGGTGTACCGCGTCGAGAAACCCCGCCAGCTCGTCGATGGTGCGACAAGGACCCGCCGCGTAGAACGCGCGCGCCAGATCACTGTCGGGTTGCGCCTCCGCGATCAGCACGCGGTGCAGCGCCACGGCCTCGGGGCTGAACATCAGGGTACGGAACGCGCGCGCAATGGCGAGCAGCTGCGCGCGCAGGTCGCGATCCTCCGCGAAGTCGAATGCGACGTGCGGCAGCGTGGCGTCGCAATGCTTTTCAATCGCGGTCCGGAACAGCGTCTCCTTGTCGCCAAAGTGGCTGTAGACCGTGAGCTTCGACACGCCGGCCGCGGCAGCGATCGCCTCCATGCTGGTCGGCGCGTAACCCTGCGCGAGAAAAAGATCGCGCGCGGCATCCAGGATCGCCTCGCGCTTCTCGAGATCCTTGGGGCGGCCGGGGCCAAGCCCGGAGGGGGCGGATGGCGAGGGCAGGGAAACTCTTGAAATCGATCTCATTAAAAAACTATACAGTACAGTTTTGTTGAATTACCATACCCACCAGTTCAGGAATCCCCGGCCGTCTGCATGAAGCTCTCATCCCGTATCGCTCCGATTCCGCTGGCGCTCATGGTGCTGGCGCTGGCCGCCTGCGGCAAGGAAGAGTTGCCCAAGCCCGCGGTGCGCCCTGCCATTGTCGTGCAGGCACAGACCGCGGGCGCGGCGTCCGGGCAGATCTATACCGGCGAAGTGCGACCGCGGCACGAGGCGTCGCTCGGTTTCCGAATTGCCGGCAAGATCATCGAGCGTCGGGTGGACGTTGGCGCGCGTGTGCAGCGCGGCGACGTGCTGATGCGGATCGACGCCGGTGACGTGGCACTCGGTGCCAGCGCTGCCAGTGCCGCGCAGGCGCAGGCCGAGGCCGACACGGCGCTCGCGCGCGCGGAACTCCAGCGCCACCGCGAGCTGTACCAGCGCAAGTACATTTCCAAATCGCTGCTCGATATAAAGCAGGCCGGGTTCGACGCCGCGTCGGCGCGCTCGCGTCAGGCCCGGGCGCAGGCCAGTGAAGCGGGCAACCAGACCGGCTACGCGAGCCTCCGCGCCGATGGCGACGGCACGGTGACGGCGGTGCTGGCGGAGCCGGGCCAGGTCGTGGCCGCGGGTACGCCCGTATTGCGGATGGCGCGCGAGGGCGAAGTCGAGATCGCCATCAACGTGCCGGAGAAGCGCATTGCCGGGTTTAAGACCGGTCAGCCGGCGGTGATTGAAATATGGGCGCTCGACAACGCGCGCCGGCCCGGGACGGTGCGCGAGGTTTCGCCGCAGGCCGATCCGATGTCGCGCACCTTTCCTGTGCGCATCGCCCTCGACAATGCCGAAGGCCTGCAATACGGCATGACCGCGCGCGTCGGCCTGAGTCGACCGCAGGCGACCGGCGAGGTGCTGGTGCCGCTGTCCGCGATCGACGGCATCGACGGCCGCACCGCGGTGTGGCGCGTAGCGCCTGCCACGCGCACGGTGGCGCGCGCCGAGGTCAGAGTCATTTCCTATCGGGAAGACGGCGCCCTCGTCAGCGGACTCGATGACGATGCGTGGATCGTCGCCGCCGGCGTGCACAAGCTGGAACCGGGGCAGGAAATCGCACCGATCGACACGAAGAACCGTGCCGTGGCCTTGTCCGGTACGGGCACGCCGACGCCGGTGGCGACGCTGTAGTCGTGAGTCTGGCTGGCGCGCCATCGCTGGTGTGGTCGTTCGCCGACTCGACCCCTGCGTCGCTGGCGCGAGTGACCGCCAGGCCGACGTCCGGAGCGCTGCGATGACGCGCTTCAATCTCTCGGAGTGGGCGCTCGGCAACCGCTCGCTGGTGCGCTATTTCATGCTCGTGTTCGCGGTGGTCGGGGCGTGGTCGTATTTCCAGCTCGGCCAGTCGGAAGATCCGCCCTTCACCTTCAAGGCGATGGTGATCCGTACCCAGTGGCCTGGCGCCACGGCCGCCGAAGTGGATCGCCAGGTCACGGACCGCATCGAGGCCAAGCTGCAGGAGCTCTCCAGCGCCGAGTTCATCCGCAGCTATTCGCGCCCCGGTGAGTCGCAGATCGTCTACATCGCGCGCGACGACCTGGTGTCGCGCGACCTGCCCGCGCTGTTCTACCAGGTGCGCAAGCGCGTCGGCGACATGCGGCAGACCCTGCCCGCGGGCGTGGTCGGACCGTTCTTCAATGACGAATTCGGCGACACCTTCGGCAACATCTACGCGATCCACGGCCGTGGCTATGACTACGCCGCGCTCAAGGACTACGCGCAACGCGTGCAGCGCGAACTGCTGCGCGTGCCCGACGTGTCGAAGGTGGAACTCGTGGGTGCGCAGGACCAGCGCATCTGGGTTGAACTCGACAATGCCAAGATCGCGACCCTGGGCGTGCGCTTCGACGAAGTCGTCGCGGGCCTGGCGGCGCAGAACGCCGTGGCGCCCGCCGGTGCCTTCGAGACGCCGACCGATCGCATCCACCTGCGCACTGACGGCGCCTTCGATTCGCTCGATGCGGTGGCGTCGATGCCCATCCGCGCGGGCCAGCGCACCTTCCGGCTCGACGATCTGGCGCGCGTCTGGCGCGGCTTCGCCGATCCGGCGCAACCCAAGGTGCGTTACGAGGCAGAGGATTCCGTCGCGCTGGCGGTTTCCATGCGTGCCGGCGGCGACATTGTCCGGCTCGGCGCCGCGCTGGACGAAACCACGGCCCGCCTGTCGGGCACGCTGCCGGTCGGCATGGCGCTCGATCGAATCGCGGACCAGCCGCGTGCGGTGAAGCGTTCGATCCGCGAGTTCATGCGCGTGCTGGCGGAAGCGGTGGTGATCGTGCTGATCGTGAGCTTCCTCGCGCTTGGCCTGCGCACCGGTGCCGTGGTCGCGCTGTCCATTCCATTGGTGCTGGCGATGACCTTCGCGGTCATGTACTACCTGCACATCGACCTGCACAAGATTTCGCTCGGCGCGCTGGTGGTTGCGCTCGGCCTGCTGGTGGACGACGCCATCATCGCGGTCGAGATGATGGCGGTGAAGCTGGAGGAAGGGCTCGATCGCGTCTCCGCCGCAGCATTCGCCTATCGCAGCACGGCGTTTCCGATGCTGACCGGCACGCTGGTGACGGCTGCGGGATTCCTGCCGATCGCGACGGCCGCGTCGGGCACCGGCGAGTACACGCGTTCGATTTTCCAGGTGGTGACCATTGCCCTGGTGATTTCCTGGATCGCCGCCGTGGTGTTCATTCCCTACCTCGGCTACCGGCTGTTGCCGGATGGACACGGTGCGCGGGTCAACGACTCGGGCGGTCATCACGACCCTTATCAGAAGCCGTTCTACCGTCGCTTCCGGGCGCTCATTGACTGGACGCTCACCCATCGCTGGCTGGTGATCGCGGCCACGGTCGCGCTGTTCGCGCTCTCCCTGTTCGGCTTCCGCTACGTGGAGCAGCAGTTCTTTCCGGATTCCACGCGCCTGGAACTGATGGTGGACCTCAAGCTGCCGGAAGGCGCTTCGCTGGCGGCGACCACAACCGAGGTCCGCAAGCTCGAAAAGCGCCTGCGCACCGACAAGGACATCGAAAGCTTCACGGCATATGTGGGCACTGGTTCACCACGCTTCTATCTGCCGCTCGACCAGCAGCTGCCGGCGGCGAGTTTCGCGCAGTTCGTGCTGCTGACGCACGACATCGAAGCGCGTGAACGCGTGCGTACACGACTGATCCGCCTGTTCGAGACCGATTTCGCCAACGTGCGCGGCCGCATTGCCCGGCTCGAGAACGGCCCCCCGGTCGGCTTCCCGATCCAGTTCCGGGTGTCCGGCGAAGACATACCGACCGTGCGTCGACTGGCGCGCGAGCTTGCAGGCTCGGTGCGCCAGAACCCGCTGCTGGCCAATGTGCATCTGGACTGGGACGAGCCGAGCAAGGTTATTCGCCTGCGCATGGATCAGGATCGCGCGCGCCTGCTCGGCGTCTCCTCCGAGGCGCTCGCGGACTTTCTGCAGAGTTCGGTGAGTGGATCGCGCATCAGCCAGTACCGCGAAGACGACGAGCTGATCGACATCGTGCTGCGCGGCCCCGCGCAGGAGCGCGCGCAACTCAGCCTGCTGGCGGATCTGGCGGTGCCCACCAGCAACGGCGGCACGGTGTCGCTGCGACAGATTGGCGATCTGGAGTACGCGCTCGAAGACGGCATCATCTGGCGTCGCAACCGGCTGCCGACGGTGACGGTGCGTGCTGATCTTTACGGCAAGGTGCTGCCAGCGACGGTGATCACACAGCTCGGCCCTGATCTCGACCGCATCCGCGCCGAGCTGCCGGCGGGATATCGGCTCGACGTGGGTGGAACCGTGGAGGATTCCGGCAAGGGCGCGCAGTCCGTCGCGGCCGGTGTACCGCTGATGCTCGCCGTCATCACCACCCTCCTGATGATCCAGCTGCGCAGTTTCTCGCGTGTGGCGCTGGTGCTGGTGACCGCGCCGCTCGGGCTGATCGGCGTGACACTGTTCCTGCTGGTATTCCGCGTGCCCTTCGGCTTCGTCGCGATGCTGGGCACGATCGCGTTGTCGGGGATGATCATGCGCAACTCCGTGATCCTGGTGGACCAGATCGAGCAGGACATTGCCGCCGGCCATCCGCGCTGGCAGGCGGTCGTCGATGCGACAGTACGGCGGCTGCGGCCCATCGCGCTCACGGCGCTGGCGGCGATTCTCGCCATGGTGCCGCTCTCGCGCAGCGTCTTCTTCGGTCCGATGGCGGTGGCCATCATGGGCGGACTGCTGGTGGCGACGGTGCTGACGGTGCTGTTCCTGCCGGCACTGTATGCCGCCTGGTTCCGGGTGCAGCGCGAGGGCGAGGACCGCGCTGAAACCCGTGGACTTGCTGCTGGGCATGACAATCGCCACACCGATCCGGTGACTTCCGGCACTTTGTGAACAAAGTGCCGGACGCAATGCTGACCTTGAGCGGGTGCCAGGGATTTCCTGTGCGTCGGTTCAAACGGAGCGGCGACGCGCAGCACAGTCAGGTCCGCGCGAGCGGATATCCTGAGCACGGCCTGGCCGTGCCGGTCTCGCCATCATCGACAGTCGCTTGTCACGCGACTTCAGCCGGTTTCACGACTCAACGGATTGCCAGGGTTCCATGCTCATGAACGTCGACCTTGAACGCGCCCGCTTCAACATGATCGAACAACAGGTTCGGCCATGGGAAGTGCTCGACGCCCGCGTGCTGGCGACGCTCGCGCGCGTGCATCGCGAAGACTTTGTACTTGCGCGCGTGCGCAGCTTTGCCTATGCCGACACCGAATTGCCGTTGAACGACACGGAAGTGATGATGAAACCGGTGGTGGAAGGACGGCTGTTGCAGGCGCTGGCCGTGGCACCGGGTGACGCGGTGCTCGAGATCGGCACCGGCAGCGGTTTCATCACGGCCTGCCTCGCGGATCTGGGTCGCGAAGTCGTCAGCGTGGAAATCGATCCCAAGCTCGCACGCCGCGCGCGCCAGCGGTTGCAGGCAGCAAATTGCGCGAATGTTCAGGTCATCGAGGCCGATGCACTCGACAACTTCGTGCCCCGGCAGTCCTTCAACGCGATTGCCGTCACCGGCGCGGTGTTCCAGATTCCCAGCGCGTGGCGCGAGTGGCTCGCGCCGGGCGGACGTTTGTTCGCGATCCGCGGCGAGTCGCCGGTCATGGAAGCCGTGGTGCTGACCCGTGAGCCGCACGGTTACCACGAAGCAAGCGTGTTCGAAACCGATCTTCCCTATCTTGTCGGCGCCGCGCCGCCAGCACGATTCGTTCTCTGACCCGCGTTCAACGTTCCCCGCCTCTTCATCCGGAAATGCCCATGCTCCACTCCTCCAGAATCCTTCCCATCGCGCTGGCCGTGGCTGCGCTGGTCGCGCCGTGTTCGGCCGCGACGCTCGACCTCATCGGCGCCTACGAACTCGCGCGACGCAACGACCCGCAGCTCTCGGCCGCACAGAATCGCGCACTGTCGGTGGAGGAGGGCATCGCGCAGTCGCGCGCCGCCCTGCTGCCGAACATTTCCGCCAGTGGCGGTCGCGACCGCACCAAGGGCGATGGCACCTCGCCGCAATTCGATCCCCAGACCGGCCAGCTCATCAGCACCAGTTTCGATACGGACACCGAGTCGACGACCTATCGGGTGCAGCTGCGCCAGAGTGTCTTTGACTGGGCCAATTACACCCGGCTGCGCGGCTCGAAAGCACTCGCGGCGCAAGGCGACGCCCAGTACGAGCAGGCCGAAGATGCGCTGTACGTGCGCGTGGCCGAGGCCTATTTCAACGTGCTGACCGCGGAGGACTCGCTGGCTTTCGCCAACGCCGAAGCCACCGCGCTCGGTCGTCAGTTCGACCAGGCGCAGCAGCGTTTCGACGTGGGTCTGGCGGCCATCACGGATGTCAGCGAGGCGCAGTCGCAGCGTGATGCGGCAACCGCGGCAGTCGTTCTGGCCGAAAACGCGCTCGAGGATTCCGAAGAGGCACTGACGGAGATCATCGGCGTGCCCGTCACGCGCATCAAGGCGCTGCGCGAGCAGTTGCCACTGCGTCCGCCGCAGCCGCCGGAGCTTGAAGCCTGGGTGTCCAGTGCGCGCAAGCAGAATCCCGGAATCATCGCGCAGCAGTTCGCGGTCAATGCCGCCGACGCGAGCATCGACACGGCGCGTGCGGGCCATCTGCCCACACTGGATCTGACCGCGGACTACGTCGACAACACCTCCAGCGGCAATCGTGGCGGTTTCTTTTCCACCAACAGTGAATCGACGAGCGCCAACGGAACGCTGGGCCTGCAGGTGACCGTGCCGATCTTCTCGGGTGGGCTGGTCAGCGCCAACGCCCGCCGCGCCGTGCATGACCGGGATGCGGCGCGCGACGTGCTGGAACAGACCGAGCGCGCGGTGGTGCGGCAGACGCGTTTTTCCTATCGCGCCATCGCCGGCGGCGTTTCCGAGATCGAGGCGCGTCGTCAGGCCGTGCGTTCGGCTACCTCCGCGCTCGAGGCGGTGCAGGCGGGTTACGAGGTGGGCACGCGCACCATCGTTGACCTGCTCATCGCACAGCGCCAGCTGTTCCAGGCGCAGCGCGATTACTCCCAGGCGCGTCACAACTACATCGTCAACGGTTTGCGCCTGAAGCAAAACGCCGGCGACATCGAGCGCGAGGACATTCTCGAAGTCAACGCGCTGCTGACCGACGAGCGCAAGCCGGTGCTCGTCCCGGATCCAACCCGGCGCGATGACGAAGGCGACCGTGGCGTCGATGCCGAGTCGGCGGACACTTCGATCGCACCGCGCCCCGGTGACGACCCGGCCGAGACCGAGGGCGACAGCACCCGCCCCTGACACGCCGAACGAGAGTTTTGCTCGGCCGTCGCCCAACATTCAGGATCTGCGCGCCTGCACGAGACTCGTGTAGGAGCGCGCTGGCGCGCGCTGGCGTCATGTTTGATTGGCGCGCAGTGCACGTGCCTGCATGGCGCCATCGCGCGCGCAGCTGCGGCTCTCGGGTGCAGCGATCAGGAAGGTTGCTTGAGCCCGGTCCGCCACGCGAAGACCGCGGCCTGCGTGCGGTCGCTCACCTGCAATTTGCCCAGCACATTGCTCACGTGCGATTTCACGGTCTTGCTGCTGATGCCCAGACGCTCGGCGATCTCGGTATTGCCAAGACCCTCCGCCATCAGCGCCAGCACCTCCAGCTCGCGTTGACTGAGCGCGTCCACGAGACCCCGACCCGCGTCGGCTGGCTGGCGCAGCGCGTCGATCAGGTCGCTCGCGACGCGTGGATGCAGCACGACTTCGCCGCGTGCTGCCCGCCGCAGGCAGTTCGCCAGGGCGTCGGCATCGATGTCCTTGAGCAGGCAGGAGCGGGCGCCGGCATCCATCGCGGCGAGAATCTGCTGCCGGTCCTCGAACGAGGTCAGCAGTACGATTTCGGTCGCGGGGCTTGCGGCGCGGATAGCGCGAGTCGCCTCCACTCCGCCGCCAGGCATCATCAAATCAACCAGCGCCACGTCCGGAAGGGTCGCTGCACAGACAGTCGCTGCGCCCATCGCGTCGGCGGCCTCCCCCACGATCTCCAGGTCTGCGTGCGTCTCGAGGAAGGCACGTATGCCTTGACGAACCAGGTCATGGTCGTCGGCAATCACGATACGAATTCGATTCATCCGTCCACTCCGGCGCCGCGCAAGGTCACCGTCAGCACCGCGCCGTCGCTGCCCGTGCCCGGAAAATCGAAAGTGCCCTGAGGCAGCGCCAGTGCGCGCCTGCGCATGTTGCCGATGCCCATGCCGGATCCACCGCCGTCGAAATTGCTGCCGCCATTGTCGGCGATGACGAGCCGGATGACGCCCTCCGCTTCAAGCAGGCTCAGCGAAACGCGGCTGGCACCGCTGTGGCGCAGCACATTGGACAGCGCCTCGTCGACGATCCGGAGCAGATCCTCCTCCGACTGGGGCGCCAGGCCCGCAACTTCGCCGATGCGGGTGACGAGTGCCATCGTCGCGGAGCCTGCCCAGTCCGCGGCGCGTGCACGCAGGCGCTCGGTAAAGGGCAGCTCGGCATCGGGCGCCTGCATCTCGTCGAGAATCTGGGCGAGCTCCTGCTGGATCTGGCGCGTGAGTCGCTGCGCGGATTCCAGTGCGGCGCCGCCCGCGTCCTCTCCCAGTTCGCGTCGCGTGGTCGCGAGTTGCAGGTTCAGAGCGAATGCCTTCTGCTTCACAGTGTCATGCAGATCGCGCGCGAGGCGCTGGCGCTCGGCCATCGTCGCCAGCTGGGCGCGCGCCCGGAGCAGACCCTTGAGGTCCACTGCCATCGCATCGAGCTGTCGCGACAGTACCCCGAGCTCGTCGCGGGCCGCGTCGTCGATGCGACCTGCGAAGTCGCCATGCCGCCACGCCGAGGCGGCTGCCGCGATGCGGTTCAACCGGCGCGTGACCCAGCGCGCGAGGAACAGCGAAGACGCCGCTCCGAAGACCAGCAGGAACACTACCAGCGTGGGCGACTCGAACATCGGGGCGTGCAGCACGCGCGTGCGGGGCGGAGGCAGTCGCAGTTCGAGAAAGAGCGTGCCGAGCAAGGTGCCGGATGCATCCCGCACCGGTGTGATCACACGCCGTACGAAGGCGGATCGCTCGTCACCCGGGAGCGGCACGACGGCGTTGCCTTCGAGGGACCGCGCCCGGCTGCGCTCGGCCGGCGCCGGCAATGCGGGCTGCCACTGTCCGTCATCGCGCGAACGCGCCAGTTCCTGTCCTTGCGGCGCAAACAGAACGGCGGCCAGGGGCTCATCGGCGAGTTCCGGCAGCACGTAGGAGCCGTCGGGCGTCAGCCCGCCGCGCGGCTGCTGCAGCCGCAGGATCCAGGCGTCGAGCCACATGCCGAGCGCGGCCACGTCAGTGCCGTCCGCGCCACGCAGGTGTACCCATTGCTCGGACAGATCACGCGCGCCGTCCTGCAGGGCACGGTCGAGGTTGCCGGTTTCGACGCCGCGCTTGAAGCCTTCGAACTCGAACCAGAGCACCGCGCCCTTGACGATGAACAGCGTCGGCACGGCGAGCAGTGCGTAGAAGAGGGCAAGCCGGATCACGAGTCCGTGCAGGCGTGGTCGGGGCAGGATCATGAGGACACGGATGGGGGACTCGGCCCCGACTCTATCGGACGCCATCCACTCCGTCTCGAGGCGGAGTGTGGCTACGCCCTGAGACCGTTATGGCCGGACAGGGCTCGCCCCAGAATCTCGGATTGCCGGCTCGCGGCGACCTGATCGGAATACCCATGCCTTCAGCGCGCACTTTCACCACCCCGCTGCACGCGGCAGTTTTGCTGGCGCTGGTGGCCTCGGCGCTGGTGCCGCACGTGGCTCGGGCGGCGAATGTGCGGGTACTCGAAGCGGTCGAGGTCACGACGTCGCGCATTGCCGTGCCCGTCGCCGACGTGGCGGCGAACGTGAGCATTGTCACGGGCGAGGAGCTGCGTGCTCGGGGAGCGCTCGATCTGCGCACGGCTCTCGCCTTCGTCGCGGGCGTCGATATTGCAGAAGGCGGCGACGGCGGTCCCGCCGCGTCGGTACCCGCGTTGTGGGGCCTGCGCGAGTTCGATGCCTTCCTGCTGGTGGTCGACGGAATTCCGTCGGGCGGAGCGTTCACGCCCGCCCTGGCGACGCTCAATCTCGCGAACGTCGAACGTATCGAGGTACTCAAGGGTGCAGCGCCGGTCAGCTACGGCGCCACCAGTTTCGTGGGCGTGATCCACGTCATCCACTACGCCGCGGGCGAAGGTCCACGGCGCTTCGAGTTCGGCGTGGGCAGTCGCGGAAGCCTGCGCGGCAGTGCGGCGCTGCCGCTGTCGCATTCCGGCTCGGCGTGGCAGCAGTCGCTGCTGCTCGACTGGGAGAATCACGAGCTGCGGGCCGACCGTGCCGGTTGGGACCGCGCGCACCTGCTCTATCGCGGCGCCGGCGACGCCGGTGCCGGCATCCTGTCGGTGGATGCGGATCTGACGCAGCTCGATCAGCAGCCGTTTAGCCCACATCCCCGTGAGGGCAGGGTACTCAGCACGCGCGTTCCGATCGACGCCAACACCAATCCCCGCGGTGCGCGCCAGGACGAGGATCGCGGGCAGCTTGCCTTCGGATACGTCGTGCCGACCGCGCTCGGTAATTGGGCTACGCGGCTGGCGTACGCGCGCTCGAATGCCGACAACGTGCGCGGCTTCCTGCGCGAGGATTTCGCAGACGACGGCGTGACGCCAAACGCGGACGGTTTCGAGCAGCAAGTCGAGCGCCGCGAGACCTACTTCGACAGTCACGTCGCGACGCCGCTGGGTGAGAACGCAACGCTGGTGTGGGGCGTGGACCACCTGCGCGGCCGCGGCGAGCAGAGCAGTCGGAACTTCGAGTACGCAGTGTTTCCCGACGGTTCCAACGCGCCCGACTTCCGATCCCTGCCGATCGACGAGACGACCCATCTGGACGATCGCCGCGACTTCACCGGTGTCTACGCTGATCTCGGCTGGAATCCCGTCGATGCATGGCGCATCGAGGCGGGTCTGCGCTTCAACCACACCCGCGAATCGATCAGCGGCCTCGGGGTGGATCTGACCGGCGCCGCGCCCGCGATCTTCGAGAGCGGTTCCGAGCGTCGCACCGACAACCGCTGGGCCGGCGCTGTCGGCACCAGCTACCGGTTCTGGCAGGACGGCGAGGACTACTTCACCGGCTACGTGAATTACCGCGACACTTTCAAGCCCGCGGTGGTCGACTTTGGCCCGGAGCCGGATGCTGAAATCCTGGAGCCGGAGGACGCGCAGAGCGCGGAGATCGGCGTTCGCGGTCGCAACCTCGGTGGCCGGCTCGAATGGGATGTATCGCTGTTCCGCATGAACTTCCACAACCTCGTCGTCAGCCAGAACGTGAACGGCCTGCCGGGGCTCACCAACGGCGGCAACGAGCGCTTCAAGGGTGCGGAGGTGGAGGCCCGCTGGCAACTGGTCGATGGCTTCACGGTGCTGGGCTCGTGGGCGTATCACGATGCGCGTTTCGCGGACTACACGCAGCTGTTTGGCAGCACGCCGACCCAGTTGGACGGCAAGCTGCTGGAAATGTCGCCGCAGCACGTGGGCAGCATCGGCTTCGACTACGCTCATCCGGATGGATTTCGCGCCCACCTGATCGCGAACACCATCGGCAAGCGCTTCCTCAACAAGCGCAATACCGCGATCGCGGATGCGTACACCACGTGGGATGCGGGCATCGCCTATGCGTTCGATCGCTGGCAACTGCGTCTCGACGGCTACAACCTCTCTGACCGGCGCGATCCGGTGGCGGAAAGCGAACTCGGTGATGCGCAGTACTACCGGCTGCAGGGCAGATCGGTTTGGCTAACCGCCCGCTTCGAGACCGCTCGCGACTGAGCCTTGTCCAGACTGCCTTCCCAGGTCGCCGCTGGCGGCACGCTCCGCAGTCCCGCTTCGCTCTGCAACCCCGACTGAACGGGCAACCTCGTTGCGGACCCGAGAAGCGGCTGCCTCGCGAAGTGCTGGCTATGCTCGGAGGCCAGCTGGCCGGCGCCGGCCCGGCCCGTCGTGGACTCGCCCATGCCAACCCGATCCAGAACACCCTCCCTGCGCGTCAAGGCCGGCATCTCGCGGCCCCAGTCGCCTTCGCCGTCCACGAAGACGCCTGCCAGCCGCGCGCCCGCTGCAGCAGTCGCAAAGAAACGGCCCACCAAGGCTTCGTCTGCTTCGAAAACCACGGCCGGAGCTGGATCTGGGCGCAAAGCGCCGCTCGCAGCCGCGCGCACTTCGGTGCCGGAGATCCGGGGTGATTCCGCCCGCGCCCTGCTGGCAGCCATGCAGGCAGTGCGGGAAGGCGATTTCAGCGTGCGCCTGCCGGCCGGGCTCGACGGCCTCGAGGGCAAGATCGCGGACGCCTTCAACGACATCGTCGCTGCCAACGCGCGCCTGGCCTCTGAACTCGAGAACGTGGGAGAGAAGGTCGGTCGCGAGGGACTGACACGTCGGCGGATGGCCCCAGGCGGGCGGCGGGGCGCGTGGCACGACATGGAAATTGCGGTCAACAACCTGATCGACGATTTGCTGCGCCCCGCCGAATCGATGACCGAGTCCATGGCCGCGCTGGCCAAGGGTGATCTGACCCGCACCATCGCTCTCGAAGTCGCCGGCAGACCGTTGCAGGGCGAGTTTCTGCGTTCGGCCAGCATCGTCAACAAGATGCTGGACCAGATGAGCGAGTTTGCCTCGGAAGTCACCCGCGTGGCGCTCGAAGTCGGGACCGAGGGGCGTCTTGGTGGACAGGCCAAGGTCAAGCGCGTTTCAGGTGTGTGGAAGGAGCTGACGGATTCCGTCAACCGCATGGCCTACAACCTCACGGGCCAGGTACGGAACATTTCCGAAGTCACCATCGCGGTGGCCAATGGCGATCTCTCGCGCAAGATCACGGTTGACGTCCGCGGCGAGATCCTGCAGCTGAAGGAAGCCATCAACACCATGGTCGACCAGCTGCGCGGCTTCGCCTCGGAAGTCACGCGTGTGGCGCGCGAGGTCGGCACCGAGGGCAAGCTCGGTGGTCAGGCGCTGGTGCCCGGTGTCGCGGGGACCTGGAAGGACCTGACCGATTCGGTCAATGCGATGGCGTCGAATCTCACCTCGCAGGTGCGCAATATCGCCGAGGTCACCACCGCGGTGGCCAAGGGCGATCTGTCGCGCAAGATCACGGTGCCGGTACGGGGCGAGATCCTCGAGCTCAAGGACACCATCAACACGATGGTCGACCAGCTCAACGGCTTCGCCGCGGAAGTCACGCGCGTGGCGCGCGAGGTCGGCACTGAGGGCAAGCTTGGAGGGCAGGCGCAGGTCAAGGGCGTGTCCGGCGTCTGGGAGGAGCTGACCGACAACGTCAATTCGATGGCGACCAACCTGACGACCCAGGTGCGCAACATCGCCGAGGTCACCACCGCGGTGGCCAAGGGCGATCTGTCGCGCAAGATCACGGTCGACGTGCGCGGCGAGATCCTGGCGCTCAAGAACACCATCAACACGATGGTCGACCAGCTCAATTCCTTCGCGGCGGAAGTGACTCGTGTTGCTCGCGAGGTCGGTACTGAAGGCGAGCTCGGTGGCCAGGCGGTGGTACCGGGAGTCGCCGGCACATGGAAGGACCTCACGGACTCGGTCAATGCGATGGCGACCAACCTCACCTCGCAGGTACGCAACATCGCCGAGGTGACTACGGCGGTCGCGCGCGGCGATCTTTCGCGCAAGATCACCGTGGACGTCAAAGGCGAGATCCTCGCGCTCAAGAACACCATCAACACGATGGTCGACCAGCTCAACGGATTCGCGGCCGAGGTCACGCGCGTGGCGCGCGAAGTGGGTACCGAGGGCAAGCTCGGTGGACAGGCGGAAGTCACCGGTGTGTCCGGCGTATGGGAAGAGCTGACCGACAACGTCAACTCGATGGCCACCAACCTGACCACCCAGGTGCGCAATATCGCCGAGGTCACCACCGCGGTCGCGCGTGGCGATCTCTCGCGCAAGATCCAGGTGGATGTTAAGGGCGAGATCCTCGAGCTCAAGGACACCATCAACACGATGGTCGACCAGCTCAACTCCTTCGCCGCCGAAGTCACGCGCGTGGCGCGCGAGGTCGGCACCGAGGGCAAGCTCGGTGGTCAGGCAGCAGTGCCGGGTGTGGCCGGTACGTGGAAGGACCTGACCGACAACGTCAATTCGATGGCGACCAACCTGACGACACAGGTGCGCAACATTGCCGAGGTCGCGACAGCGGTCGCGCGCGGCGATCTTTCGCGCAAGATCCAGGTCAACGTGAAAGGCGAGATCCTCGAGCTCAAGAACACGCTCAACACGATGGTCGACCAGCTCAACGGCTTCGCCGCGGAAGTCACGCGCGTGGCGCGCGAGGTCGGCACCGAGGGCAAACTCGGCGGCCAGGCAGCAGTGCCGGGCGTCGCCGGCACATGGAAGGACCTGACCGACAACGTCAACTACATGGCGACCAATCTCACCACCCAGGTGCGCGGCATCGCCAAGGTGGTGACCGCGGTGGCGAACGGCGATCTGCACCAGAAACTGATGGTGGAGGCCCAGGGTGAAATCGCGGCGCTGGCGGAGACCATCAATGGCATGACCGACACGCTCGCGATCTTCGCCGACCAGGTCACCACGGTCGCACGTGAGGTCGGCGTCGAGGGACGCCTCGGCGGCCAGGCCAACGTGCCGGGCACGGCGGGCACGTGGAAGGATCTCACCGCCAACGTCAACCGGCTGGCCGCCAACCTCACCACCCAGGTGCGCGCCATCGCGGAAGTCGCGACGGCCGTCACCAAGGGCGACCTGACACGCACCATCCAGGTCGACGTGCGCGGTGAGGTGGCGGACCTGAAGGACAACATCAACGCCATGATCGGCAACCTGCGCGCGACTACGGAAAGCAACCGCGAGCAGGACTGGCTCAAGACCAACCTCGCGCGCTTCTCGGGAATGATGCAGGGACAGCGCAACCTGCTGACCCTGGGCGACATGCTGCTCTCCGAACTGGCGCCGCTCGTGGGCGCGCAGCAGGGCCTGCTGTACGTGGCGGAAGGGAGCGGGAGCGAACGCCACCTGCGTCAGCTCGCGGGCTACGCGAGTGCACGCGTACGGCATTCCGGGGACGTGCAGCACGCCGATTCAATTGCTTTCGGAGAAGGTTTGATCGGGCAGTGCGCCGCGCAGCGCAAGCGGATCGTGCTGCAGGACGTGCCGTCGGACGCGCGTCCGATCGAGTCCGGCCTGGTCCGGGCAATGCCGCGCAGCGTGATCGTGCTCCCGGTGCTGTTCGAAGAGGAGGTAAAGGCGGTCATCGAACTCGGCACCCTCGGCGAGTTCACGCCGGCGCATGTGGCGCTGCTCGACCAGCTCACTGGAACCATCGGGGTCGTGCTCAACACGATCGAAGCCGGCATGCGGACCGAGTCGCTACTGGTGCAATCGCAGCAACTCGCGGGCGAACTGCAGTCACAGCAGCGCGAACTGCAACAGACCAACGACGAAATTGCGCAGAAGGCGATGCTGCTGGCCGAGCAGAACGCCGAAGTCGAGCGCAAGAACCGGGAGATTGAACAGGCGCGCGGTGCGCTGGAGGAAAAGGCGGCGGAGCTCGCCCTCACTTCGCGCTTCAAGTCCGAGTTCCTCGCGAACATGTCACACGAACTGCGCACGCCGCTCAACTCGATTCTGATTCTCGGTCAGCAGCTGGCGGAGAATCCGGACGGAAATCTCAGCGGCCGCCAGGTCGAGTTCGCGAAGACCATCCATGGCGCTGGCACGGATCTTCTGCATCTGATCAGCGACATCCTCGACCTGTCCAAGATCGAGTCCGGCACCGTCACCGTGGAAGGCGAGGACATCTCGTTCGCCCATCTGCGCGAGACCATATCGCGCAGTTTCCGGCACGAGGCGGAGCGGCGCCAACTTGAATTCGAAGTGGGCTTCGACCCGGCGCTGCCGCGCACGCTGCATACCGATCCGAAACGGCTGCTGCAGATTCTCAAGAACCTCCTTTCAAATGCCTTCAAGTTCACCGAGAAGGGCTCCGTGGAAATCTCGGTGCGGCTCGTCGATGAAGGCTGGAGCGCGGATCACCCGGTGCTCGACGAGGCCCGCAGCGTGGTGGCCTTCTCGGTTCAGGACAGCGGCATCGGCATCTCCGTCGACAAGCAGCGCATGGTGTTCGAAGCGTTCCAGCAGGCCGATGCGGGCACCGCGCGCAAGTACGGGGGTACCGGCCTTGGGCTCGCCATCAGTCGCGAGATCGCGGGACTTCTGGGCGGCGAAATCCGGCTCGCCAGCATGCCGGGCGAGGGCAGCACCTTCACCCTCTATCTGCCGCTTCGCTACAGGGGAGCGGACAACGACACGGGCAGCCCCGGCTTGCCCAGAGCAGCGGAGTCGCGCGAGCCGTCAGAGGCGGCCAGCGCGCGTGTCGCACTGGAACAGGTTCCGGACGATCGTGATCTGATCGAGGAAGGCGATCCCGTCCTGCTGATCGTGGAAGACGATCCGCGTTACGCGTCGATACTGCGCGACCTGGCGCGCGCCAAGGGCTTCCGCACTGTGATCGCCGCGCGCGGCGCGGACGCCCTGCGGCTGGTTCGAGACCATCCACCGACTGCCATCACGCTCGATATCTTTCTGCCGGACATGCTCGGGTGGACGCTGCTCGCGCGCCTCAAGCAGGACTCCGGGACGCGCCACATCCCGGTCCAGATCGTGACGGTCGAAGAAGAGCGCCACCAGAGCATCGAGCGCGGCGCGTTCTCGTATCTGGCCAAGCCGGGGACGCCCGAAACCATCGATTCCGCGCTCGACCGTATCAAGCAGTTCGTCCAGCCACGGGTGAAGCGCCTGCTGGTGGTCGAGGACGACGAGCGCGAGCGCCTGAGTATCGAGGAACTCATTCGCCACGAAGACGTCCAGATCGACTGCGTCGCCAGCGGCAAGGAAGCTTTGTCCGCGCTGTCGTCCGTGCCCTACGACTGTGTGGTGCTCGACCTTCGTCTGCCCGACATGAGCGGCTTCGACCTGCTCGACCGGATCCAGCAGCGACCGGACCTTGCGAATATTCCGGTTGTGGTTTTCACCGGCAAGGAATTGACCGCGGATGAGAGCGCAAGGCTGCGCAAGGTCGCCAAGAGCGTGATCGTCAAGGGCGTTGAGTCGCCCGAACGCTTGCTCGACGAGACGGCGCTGTTTCTGCATCGCGTCATCGCCAACCTGCCCGCGGCCAAGCAGGAGATGGTGCACGGTCTACACGAGTCGGACGCAGCGCTTGCAGGTCGTACCGTGCTGGTTGTCGACGACGACGTGCGCAACATTTTCGCGCTGTCTTCGGTGCTGGAACGCCACGGCATGAAGGTCGCGACCGCGGGCACCGGCCGGGATGCAATCGTGCAGGTGGAATCCGACTCCGAGATCGACCTCGTGTTGATGGACATCATGATGCCAGGCATGGATGGCTACGAAACCACGCGCGCGATCCGCGAGCGGCCAGAGTTCCGGACATTGCCGATCGTGGCGTTGACTGCGAAGGCGATGAAGGGCGATCGGGAGAAATGCCTCGAGTCCGGCGCAAGCGATTATCTCGCCAAGCCGGTGAATACCGACCAGCTGCTCGGAGTGCTGCGGCAATGGCTGAACCGATGAACACGATCCGCACCCGTCCCTCCGGTGCGCCGCCAGTGAACATCCTTCTGGTGGACGATCAACCCGCGCGCCTGCTCAGTTACCGGGCGATCCTCGAGCCTCTGGGCGAGACTCTCGTCGAGGCCAGCAGCGGCACGCAAGCGCTCAGCCGGTTGATGAGTACCGAGTTCGCGGCGATCCTGCTCGACGTGAACATGCCGGTGATGGACGGCTTCGAGACCGCGCGCATGATCCACGAGCATCCGCGTTTCGAGCACACGCCGATCATCTTCGTCACGGCCGTGAATGTCACCGACATGGACCGGCTGCGTGGCTACGGGCTCGGCGCCGTCGACTACGTGATGGTGCCGGTGATTCCCGAAATCCTGCGCAGCAAGCTCAGTGTCCTGATCGAGCTGCACCGCAAACGCCGCGAGCTGCAGGATCTCAATACCAGCCTGGCTTCGGCCAATGAGCATCTGGCCACGGCCAACGACGCACTCAAGGCCGCGCAGGCCCGCGAAGTGAACAAACTCAACGAGTTTCTCCGGCGTGCCAACGCCGAACTCGAGCAGAGCAACGCGGCACTTCAGGCCGAGGTGGGCGAGCGCCAACGGGCCGAAGACCGGCTGCGCGATGCTGACCGCCGCAAGGACGAGTTTCTGGCAACGCTCGCGCATGAGCTGCGCAATCCGCTCGCGCCCATACAGGGCGCCCTCAACCTGCACCGACTGTCTTCGGAGCAAGGCTCCGGCCCGGCGCGCGAGCTGCAGGAAATCATGGAGCGGCAGTTGCGCCAGATGGTGCGGCTGATCGACGACCTGCTGGATGTCTCGCGCATCACGCGCGACAAACTCAATCTGCGCGTGGCCGCGATCGACCTCGCCGAACCCCTGCTGGCCGCAGTCGAGGCCTCCACGCTACTGCTGCAAAGCGCTGGCCACCGCTTCGAGTTCGAGCCGCCCTCGACCCCGATGCCGCTGGTCGCTGACGCGCAAAGACTGGCACAGGTCATTTCCAACCTGCTTAACAACGCCGGCAAGTACACCGATGCCGGCGGCGTGGTGACGCTGGGCGCAGCGCGTGAAGGAGACGACTACGTCATCCGCGTGCGCGACACCGGACTTGGGCTGACGCCCGAACAGCTGACGGGCGTGTTCGACCTCTTCGTCCAGGTCGACTCCTCGCTTGAGCGCACCCGCGGTGGGCTCGGCATCGGCCTGACGCTGGTGCGCCGACTGGTGGAGATGCATCACGGCCAGATCGAGGCCCGCAGCGAGGGCTCCGGCAAGGGCAGCGAGTTCATCGTGCGCATTCCGGTGGATACCGGACTCGTCGCCGATGCGCAGCCCGAACCCGAAAGCGTGGAAAAGTCCTCGAACAACCGCGCGGCGACCTCCAGCGGACTGCGCATCCTGGTCGTGGACGACAACGTCGACGCGGGTTCGACCCTGTCGATGTCGCTCGAGATGCTGGGACATCGCACGCTGGTGTTCAACGATCCACGCGCCGTGGTCGAAGGGGCTGCCTCGTTCCGACCCCAGCTCGCGTTTCTGGACGTGGGCATGCCGGTGCTCAACGGGTTCGATCTCGCCATGCAGATCCGCGATCAGCCGTGGGGAGGGCTGGACGAACTCTTTCTCGTCGCGCTGACCGGTTGGGGTCAGGATCAGGATCGTCGACGATCAGCACAGGCGGGCTTCGACAAGCATCTGGTGAAGCCCGTGGATCTCGCTGCCATCGAGCGTGTTTGCCGGGAAGTCGCACAGCAGCTGCCTCCACCCCCCGCAGACCAAAGGCAATGAACGGCCCCGGGGCCCGGCCCGGAGACGCGGCTTGCGATCCGGATGCGATGGCAGCGCGTCATGCCGTCACAGTGGTCGAGTCGTTTGACTGGGTGCCCCGGTTTGCGCACGACCTCCGCAGTCCGCTGGTGGCGATCGGATATGCGACGCAACTGTTGCGTTCGGGCCGCGCGCCTGCGCAGAAGTCCGGAGAGCTGTTCGCCACCATCGATCGTCAGACGGCTGTTCTGACCCGCCTCGCCGTAGAGCTGGGCGACCTGCTGTCGATCCGACGCGATGAGTTCCGTAGTGAGCGTCAGTCCTGCGATCTTCGTTCCATCCTGCGCGAGGCTGTCCTCGACCCCGCCAACGGGGTGACGACGGCGATTGCGGTCGTGGATGAGGGCGACGCGGTGGCGGTTGAGGGCGATCGTGGGCGGCTCGTGCAATTGCTGCGGCATGTGCTGGCACTGGCGGGCAAACGCAAGCCCGGTTCGGGGCAGCTGCGCCTTGACCTGCGGCAAGACTCCCGGGGCGTTGCAGTCCGGTTGCAGGATGCGGCCACTGCCATCTACGAGAACGACGCACTCCGCTATCTCATGCAGGGCACACTGCCCTTCGATCCGGGGGTGCTGGGGCTGGGCGATCTCATCGCGCGCCGCATCCTGGTCGATCATCAGGGCAGCATGAGCGCGGATCCATTCGTCGACGGGCGGACCGGCTGCATCGCGCTGCAGATCCCGGCCCCGGATATGCCGCTGCCGTCCTGAGCAATATTCCGCGGCGGATGCCATCGCGCATGGCTTGGCGTGTCCACTCCGCCGGTAACGACGCGTGCGGGGAGCCGACCGGCTGGAGAAATTCCTAACACCGGCGTTCGTAGACTACGTCACGTTCCGACACTCAAAGTGGGGTTGCAGGTCAATGAAAGAGGCGGAACGCGCAGTCACGCCGGTGGATCATGGCCGCGACGCGGGCGGGCGTTGGCGCTTCCTCGAGCGTGCGCGGGTGCCCATGCGCGCGATGGGCCTGACGCGCTTTACCCTGTTGCTGGCGCTCTACATGGCCGCCGTGGCCAATCGATCGATGCTGGCAGCGGTCGCCGATGCGTTCGCGCCGCTGGACGCGATGGACTTTGTCCGCCTGGCGTCGCTGTTCGCGCTCGTGGTGGCGACGTTCTGGGTGATGCTCAACCTCGTGGCATGGCGTGGCACCGCCCGTATCGCCTGCGCTTTACTGGTGGCGATCGCGCTCACCAGTGCCTACTTCACGGACACCTACGGCGTGGTGGTGGATCGGAGCGCGATCCAGAGCGTGTTCGAAAGCAACGCCATGGAACTCGGCCAGTGGACGAGTGCGCGCATGTTGCTCTATCTCGCGCTCGCGATTCCGCCGTTCTGGTTCATCGCCAGCGCCAGGATTTCGCAGCATTCGTTCTGGCGCGGGATCGGCGCACGACTCCTTTCGTTCATCGTGCTCGGGCTGGTGTTCGGTGTCACCTGTCTCGTTGCCTATGTCGATCTCGTGACCGTCACGCGCGAGCACCGCGAGCTGCGTCACATGATCAACCCGATCAGCGCACTCAACGCCAGTCGCAGCTATCTGCGAAATCTAAACGATGATCGCGTCGAAACCGTGCAGCCGCTGGGTCTCGACGCACGCAAGGGCGCCGGCTGGAGCACGCAGCTGCGTCCACGCGTACTGGTGCTGGTGGTGGGTGAATCGGCGCGGGCATCAAGCTTCAGCGTGCTTGGATACGGACGGCCCACCACACCGGCGATGGAGCGCCGCGCAGTGACGAGCTACCCCAACGTCTCGAGTTGTGGCACCGCCACGGCGGTCTCACTGCCCTGCATGTTCTCGGCGATGGGCAAGGACGACTTCGAGCGCGACGAGCATACGCGCCAGGAAAACCTTCTCGACGTCCTCGCGCACGCCGGCCTGACTCCGCGCTGGTTCGACAACAACACCGGCAGCAAGCGCATCGCCGTGCGCACCGGCGAGGTGGCCATATCCTCCCTGACTCCCGCGCGGTCGTGCAGCAAGGACGGCTGTTTCGACGCAACGCTGGTGGACGCGCTGGAGCGAATCCTCGCGGCGACCCCGCAGCGTGATGAGGTGATCGTGCTGCACCAGCTCGGCAGCCACGGACCTTCGTACCACGAGCGGTATCCACCGGCCTTCCGGCGCTTCCGACCCACCTGTGACAGCAACCAGCTGCAGCAGTGCACGCAGCAGCAGATCCTCAACACCTATGACAACACCATCGCCTACACCGACCATGTCCTGGATCGCATCATCAGCGTGCTCGAGTCGCACGCGGACCGGATCGATCCCGTGATGCTGTACATCTCGGATCATGGCGAGTCGACCGGGGAGCGCGGCGTGTATCTGCACGGGATGCCGTACTTCATCGCGCCCAAGGAGCAGACCCACGTGCCGATGATCGCCTGGGTCTCTGACGGCTACGCCGCTGCGCACGGTGTCGACCGCGCCTGTCTTGATGCCGCACGCGCGCGGCCGCTCTCACACGACAACCTGTTCCACTCGGTACTCGGCCTGCTGGACATCAAGACCGGCATCTACGACCCGGCAATGGATTTCTTTGCTGCCTGCCGCGTACAGCCGACCGCCGCGGTCCTCTCTCCCGGCTGATACAAGGACTCCTGATCAGGAAGGGGGAGAGTCACCGGCTCACGATGCACGCGCGGCACCTCAGGAGCGCATGGCGTCCTCGATGAGCGCAAGCGTGCGTCCGACCGCGCCGCGTTCCCGTCCGACGACTGCCAGCGCCGCTGCTCCCATCGCGCCGCGGCGCTCCGTATCCTGCAGCAGCAACGCTAGAGCGGACGCAAGCGCCTCGCCGTCCGCGACGCGCAGCGCAGCGCCGGCGTCGATCAGCAGCGCCGTGACTTCCTCGAAGTTGAACGTGTGAGGACCCACCAGCACCGGCTTTCCGACCACGGCGGGCTCAAGCACGTTGTGTCCGCCGATCGGCGCGAACGAACCTGCGATGAAGGCGATGTCGCAGGCAGCGAAAAACGCGACCAGTTCGCCCATGGTGTCGATGACGAGACACTGCGTGGACCTGTCCGCGAGCACATCGACCGTTCGCGTGGCGGTGACAAGTCCGAGCTGCATCGCCAGCTGGGAGACCGGCCTGAATCTTTCGGGGTGGCGTGGCGCGATCAGCAGCAAGGCATCGGGCGCTCGTGTGAGCAGCGCCAGATGGGAGCGCAGGACGGTTTCTTCCTCACCCTCGTGGGTGCTGGCGGCGATCCATACCGGGCGCTTCGCTCCCCAGTGATCGCGCATCGAGCGTGCGGTTTCCGCCAGCGACGATGGCACCTCCAGATCGAACTTGATGTTGCCTGCCACGATCAGGCGTTCGGGATCGGCCCCGAGTGCGAGCAGTCGCTTTGCATCGGTACGCGACTGCGCCGCCACGAAGGCGCAGCAGCGCAGCGCGCGACGTGCCAGCGATGCGACCGGTCGATAGCGCTTGAGCGAGCGGTTGGATAGCCGCGCGTTGGCCAGCACGATTGGAATGCCGCGCTCCGCGCTTGCAATGAACAGGTTGGGCCAGATCTCCGTTTCCATCACCACGGCAAAGCTCGGACGGATGCGATCCAGAAAACGTGCGACTGCCATCGGCAGGTCGTACGGCAGATACACGTGGAATACGCGATCGCCGAAATGGGCCAGCACCCGTTCCGAGCCCGTTGGCGTGATGGTGGTGATGACGAAGGGGCGATCGGAATAGCGCTGCATCAGGGCCTCGATGAGCGGCACAGCGGCGTTGACTTCCCCTACTGAAACCGCGTGGACGAGGATCGGCCGGTCGAGTCCGGGCGTTTTGAAGAAGCCGAAGCGCTCACGCCAGCGCGCGAAGTATTCGCGATAGAAGAGTCCGCGCCAGGCCAGACGCGAAAGGATGAATGGCGTCATGACAATCATGACCAGCGTGTACAGGATGCGCATTCAGGCAACGGGGCCGGGAGAAGGGAGGGGTCCGCGCGCGCCGCGCGCCGCTCAGGATAGAGGACGCTCGCGTCGTCCGCTGCGCAAGGCCAAGGTCCATCGCCGACTTGCAGGCCCTGCCGGCAGTTGTCAGGCTGCGGCTCCCGATCCGCCGAGGGCGCATCCTGAAGCTGCCGCGCGCATTGCTGCATCCCCGCCACTGGCCGAGCTGGCTGGCAGTCGGCTGCATGGTGGTAGCCGGGCGCTTGCCCTGGCGCCTGCAGTTGATCAAGGGGCGTGTTCTAGGCGCCTTCGCTGCGCGCATACCCAACCGGCGTCGCCGGATCGCGATGCGCAATATCGAACTCTGCTTTCCCGGCCTCGACGCAAAGGGGCGCGCGACCTTGCTCCGCGAGAGCTATCGCGAGCTCGGCATCGGCGTGTTCCAGTTCCTGCGTGCCTGGTTTGGTTCGGTCGAACACTTTCGCGACGAATGGACGATAACCGGCATGGAACATCTGGAGCGTGCCCGCGAGGACGGCGTCGGCGTCATCCTCGTGTCGGGCCATTTCATGTCCCTGGAGCTCTGCGGCCGTCTGCTCGCAGGGCGCATTCCGCTCGCTGGCCTGTACCGGGTCTATGACGATGCGGTGCTGGAGTGGGCCGTGCGGCGTGGGCGCGCCCGCTACGCCGTCGCGATGTTCGAGCGCGAAGAAGTCCGCGGCGCGGTGAGGCATCTGCGAAACGGCGGCATCCTCTGGTATGCGCCCGATCAGGACATGCGCGGCCGCGACTTCGTCTACGCCCCCTTCTTCGGCGTAGCCGCGGCGACCACTCCGGCCACGCACCATCTGGCGCGCATGGGCCGCGCGCGCGTGCTGGCATTCGGCCACCGGCGACGTGCCGACGATCGTGGCTTCGAGCTGTCCCTCGGTCCGCCCTTGTCTGGCGTCCCCGGCGCGGATGCGCTCGTTGACACCGCTGCCGTCAACGCCGCATTGGAGTCCCTGGTCCGCGCGACACCCGCGTCGTGGCTCTGGGTGCACGCCCGCTTCAAGCGCCGCCCGCCCGGGGCTCCGCCGCGCTACGGCGACCCGCGCATCGATGCCGCCGACAGGCCCGTACCGGATTACGCATCGGCCGATCGCAAGCGCTCGGCCGAGCTGGCGGGCGCGGTACCGCCCGCAACGGAATCGCGCTCCGATTGATCGACTGCTGTGGGCGGACCGGTACCGGTCCACCAGCCGGTTACTGAAGGTGCGCGCTCATTCGTCCGGCATGGCGCCGCGGCTTTCCTGCCGGATGCACTCCATGCGTTTGGCTTCCTTGAGCAGGGCATGGAAGGCCATGCTGCGCGCGGCGATAAAGCCCGCCCAGCCGTTGAGGAAGTGCCGCTTGAACAGGAACTGGCGCCAGAACACGAATGCCGGATACCAGAGCATGCGTGCGGGACGCAGGCGCAAAGGACCTTGCGCGCTTTCGCCGTCGATTGCCAGACTCGAATAGCGGTTGAGCTTGTCCACCTTGGTGGCAATGTCGGGCTGGCCCCAGTGCAGCAGCCACGCATCCAGCGCTGCTACGCGCCCCTCGCAGCGTGGCGATTCGTGCACCGTGTCCGTGCTCATACGCGTCAGACTGCGGTCGAACAGGCGCAGGAAGCGATCGCTGCGGATGCCAGGATGCGCCATGCGCCAGAACACCTGGTCTCGACGCGGCAGCGTGAAACCATGCGCGGAAGGCGCAATCAACGCCGCTTCGATGCTCGCGCGAGCATCCGGCGCGAGTGCCTCGTCGGAATCGAGCAGCAGCACCCAGCGATGGCGCGCGCGGTCGATCGCGTCCTGCTTCTGCAATGCGTAGCCGCGAAAAGGCTGCACATCAACGCGTGCACCACGCGCTTTCGCGATGGCCATGGTGTCGTCGACGCTGCCCGAATCCAGCACGATGATCTCGTCTGCCCACGCGACGGAATCAAGGCATCGTGCCAGCGTCGCCGCGCTGTTGAAGCTGGTGACGACGACCGACAGCGCCTCACGCGCCATCGGCGACCGGCGATGGCGCGTGACGCGCTCCAGGCGGGACAGTCGGCACACCCAGCGTGATCGCGCCCGCGAAGTAAGCCGCGAGCCACCACGACAGCAGTCCCCAGAAACTCGAATAGAACGCAAAATGGGTATTCAGAGGCCAGATCATCGCAAGCAGCGCAACGCCGGCAGGCCACGCCGCACTGCGCGCCGCGGGCGCCGCACGCCACCAGGCGCGCAGCGCGAAGAACAACATGGCCAACCAGCCGACGACCCCGATCACGCCGGTTTCCGCGGCCGTCTCAAGCATCAGCTGGTGGGGGTGATTCGCGCCTTCCTTGCCATCGGGATCCAGCCACGGATCGTCCGCTGGCGCGTACTTTGGATAGGCATAACGGAAGCCGCGGATGCCGACACCATTGATCGGATGGTCCGCCGTCATCGCGATTGCATTGCGCCAGATGGGCAGACGGCCGGCCAGCGCGTAGTTGTAGTCGTCGCTGTTGCCATCGACGGCGCGCAGCGTGCGGTCGATTCGTTCGGCGAAGAGATGGGAAGTTTGCATCGCGATGGCGCCGAATCCCACCATCCCCGCGATCAGCAGCACCGAGATCCAGACCAGATCCCGCCGTCTGGGCGCCAGTCTCCACGCGAGCGCGATGCTGACCACCGCGAACGTAACCCATCCCCCGCGCGTACCAGCCAGCAATACCGCGACGGCGATGAGGGCCCAGCACACAATCGCCGCGCCCCTTCCCCACTGACGCATCACGATGAAAAGCGGCCACGGCGTGAGGATCGCCAGTATCGGTCCGAGCTTGAGGTTGCTGCCGCCGAAAATGCCGCTCACCCGGTCACTTCCGATCCGACCCCGCAGTCCAATGCCGAGCAATCCCTGCACGAGGGCATCGAGCGTCCAGATGGCGATGATGATCGCGATTACCAGAGCAACCCGCTCGCGCCAGTCCCGGTCGCCCAGGGCCCAGGCCGCCACGACCGCGATCGGCAGCAGACGCAAGCCGACGAGCAACGCACTCCAGGTGCGGCCCGGCTCGACGGCATCGAACCCGGATATCAGTTGCGGAATCCACCAGCACGCGAACATCGTCGCCAGCAGCTTTGTTGCGGCGGTGCGATGCAAGCCGGCGCGCCAGCCCAGCAGCCATCCACCGAGTACCAGCAGCAGCAGCACACCGGCTTCACTGCTGCGCCCGAACGGCAGCAACACCAGGACGGCGATGAACCCGTAGCAGGCAACCGCACGTGCAGGCGACGCACCGCCATCCAGCAGGGGACCGCGCGCAGCGTCAGGCATCGAGGAGTTCTGCATAGAGGTCGAGCGTAGCCTGTTGCATCGCCGCGAGCGATGGCAGCGTGCGGGCAGCGGGGCGCGGCGGCGCATTCTCGAGGAGCCGTGCTGCGACGACGACGAGATCCTCGACATCGCGCACCGCGACCCGGCCCGCCGGATAGTGCGTCTCGAGCAGGTCGCCCACGCCGCCGTGGGCGTAACCGAGCACGGGCCGGTCGGACGCCAGCGCCTCGATCACGGTACGACCGAAGGCCTCGGGACGCCGCGAGAGCTGCAGCACCAGGTCACTCGCGGCGTAGAGGGCAGCGCGATCCTGCTGCGGTGGCGTCATCGCCACGAACTTCGCCACGCCCCGGTCGCGCGCGATTTGTTCGAGTTCCTCGAGATAGGCTCGCCGCTTGCCGTCATCAGCGCCTGGCATCCAGAGCGCGACATCGGCGCCAAGGGCGCGCAGCCGCGCCAGCAACTCGATCGCGTCGCCGTGGCCCTTCAGGCGGGTGGCACGACCGGGCTGGGTGATCACGTGCTGCGCGGCGAGGGCGGGCCAGCGCTCCACCAGCGTCGCGCGGGTAGCGGCAGCCGCACCGGATGGTTCGAACTCGCGCACGTCGACGCCGCGCGGAATCACGCGCAGTCGCGTCGGATCCACGTCCGGATAGTGGCGCCGCACATGACGGCTTACGCTCGGTGACACGCAGATCACGCGCTCGCCGCGCGTCAGGATCCGGCTGTACCGCCCCGGTGAATTCAGACCGTGCACGGTGGTGACCAGATGCGGCGCCCGCTCGCGCATGCCGCGCAGCGCGAGCCAGCCGATCCATGCCGGCAGGCGCGAGCGTGCATGCACGATATCCACCTGCTCGCGCGTGATGAGCATGCGCAGTGTGCGTACGTGACGCAATGTCCACGCGGACTTGCGGCCGACATCGTGATCGAAGTGCGAGGCGCCCGATGCGATCAGCTGAGGTGCCAGTGCGCCGCCCCGGCTGACAACCAGCGCGCGATGACCGTGCTTCACCAGCGCACCGGCGATCTCGAGCGTTGATCTTTCCACGCCGCCATGCCCGAGGGCGGGCAGCAGTTGCAGCACGGTCATGCTGCGGGTCATCGGGCGATCGCGCGTGGTGCCGGGCAGCAGCGAGCTCTTGTCAGGCGGAGGCTGAGGACGATTCGAGCCGCGCGAACGAACGCAGCCACTGATCCTTGCGGCACAGGCTGGAAAGTCGTTTTCGCAGCCGCTCTCGCAGCCTCGCGGCGGTGACTCTCAGGCTGCCTCAAGAACGTACACGGCGCCGCAATAGGGGCACTTGCATTCCTTCTCCGCAGCCACTGGCAGGTAGACGCGCGGATGCGAATCCCAGAGCGTCATACCCGGCATCGGGCACGACAGCGGCAAATCAGCCACGGTCACGAGATAACGATTCTGGGCGTTGGCCGGAATCGGCGACAGGACGGCGGAACGCAGTTCAGGAGCCATCGGAATCGGCCATGCGGGATGAACGCCGCAGTTTACCAGCGGACCCCGCCTGGCCTCACACGGATGCCGCACAGTCCCGCGCTGACTGATTTCGTCGACTTTTCGGCCAGGCGAGCGGAGGAGGAGAGGGCTTTGGGGTGGTGGCTGTCGCCGATGGGCACGAAGCGGTCAGCGCTGCAGCGCAGTCGACCGCGGGTGACTGTGCCGGGTATCCCGTGGCTCACAAAGAAGGCGCCCGATGCGGCGAAGGGAGCATTAGCGAACGGACTTCAATCCAGCAATCCCAACGAGTCCCGTCGTAGTTTGTTCCAGGGCATTGATCTTTGCCTCGTACTCTCTGACAAGTTGTCTCGCATTGAGGCGCATTTCTATTTCGTCCATCACGATCGAAGCCATATCCTTCAACATGTGCTGTTGATCGACATTGATGTAGCGCTTTCGGACATCGAGAATACAGAAAGTCCCGATGTTGAATCCCTCTGAAGTTCTGAGCTGTGCGGCGGCGTAAAACTGCAGACCGAATTTTCCTGCCACAAGCGGATTTGACAGACAGCGCGGGTCGTTCCGGGCGTCCTCAACCAGGTAGATCTCGTCCGATAGGATTGCCGAAGCGCACAAGCCGGGGTCGCGCCCTATCTGCTGGGCTTCGAGTCCGTAACGTGACTTGAACCAGATGCGGTCGCTGTCCACGAGACTGACAAGGGCAATCGGGACATTGAATACTCTCGCCGCCAGCGCGGTCATCTTGTCAAACGTTCCGTCAGCCGGAGTGTCCAGCAATTCGTACCTGTTTAGCGCGCTGACCCGTTGCGCTTCATCGGGGAACAGTTGAGTTTTCATAATTTGGCTGAGTCAGTCTGATTTTGCTAAATAATCCTGCAGGAAAAAGTGTGGTGTGATTTCTGAACAGTAGCCAGAGTCGATGGCTGAAACCGGAATCCGCTCCCGCCGAAGCTTACCTCCGTCCACGTCAATCTGCATGTCCCGCCCGGCGGAGACCGGATCGAAGTCCACTTTCCGCTGTCGAACGTGCGGGGGTCCTGGACGACGGGGTCATGGACACCCATGCCCCGATGACTGGGCGATTGCTCGGCCATCTCAATGCGCGCCAAGAGTCATCGAGTCTGAACTAGCCCGATCGTGGGCCACCGACCGCACCGGGATGGGCAGGAATTGCTTCGGGCTAAAGCTTGTTGCAGGTGCCTCACAACCCACGTCGACCGCGTCGCGCCGGATACTTGGATACGCGAGGGCAACACCGTTTCGACGCTGGAGCCTGCCAGATCAGCAAGCGCGCTTGCCGTCTCACCATCAGCCATCGCTGGCCCATGGCGCGCGCTTTCTTCAGCAATGACGCAGCATTGCCGATCGCCCGGCAATAGTGCGACTCAACGCCGCGGACCTTGCGAAGCCAGTCCTCCCGTTAGAGCACCGACGGCAGAACCGGTGGCGCGGTCCCTTCGATCAGACCGCGTTTGCCCGGATGGAGCTGCCGGCCGGTCCAGTCGACCAGTCGCAGATACTGTGCTTCGCTAATCGGTAGACGCTCGGGCCGGATGGGGCCGGCCACGGCATTGAGGGGCTGGCGATCATCAACGGGCCGCTGCAGTCGCCGGTAAATCGATGTGTGGCTGGAACCTTGAAGGTCATCCGCCATGCCGGCGCGCACCGGATTGAGATCGACGTATGCCATGCAGGCCAGTACAGCACCGTCATCGAGCAGCGCCTGGCACTTGAATCGACCCTCCCAGAAGCGACCCGTGCAGCCATCCTCCAGATTGGCGCCCCTCAGGGATTTGACTCAACTCGCCTGGCAGGGGTGGCGCCGGACGCGGGTGCGATTAGCTGCTTTCCGGGCGTGAGTCACGAGCGCGACTGGTAGGGTCGCACCGCCGTGACTCAGGGCAGCGCGGCTTCCAGTTCGGGCACGATCTTGAACAGGTCACCGACGAGTCCGATGTCGGCGACCTCGAAGATCGGCGCTTCCGGATCCTTGTTGATCGCAACGATGGTGCCCGCATCCTTGATGCCGGTCAGATGCTGGATCGCACCGGAAATTCCGATCGCGATGTAAAGCTCCGGCGCGATGATCTTGCCGGTCTGACCCACCTGCATGTCGTTCGGTACGTAACCTGCATCGACCGCTGCACGACTCGCGCCGACGCCGGCACCGAGCTTGTCGGCGAGGCTGTAGATGATGTCGAAGGAGTCGGTCGACCCGAGTGCCCGTCCGCCGGACACCACGCGTTTGGCTCCCTGCAGGTCGGGACGGTCTGACTTGCCCTGCGCCAGCGTTTTGAAGCGGGTGTGGGTCGGCAGCGTGGCGTCGACGTTTACCGCTGCCACCGCGGCACTGCCCCCGTCACCGGCTTCCGGCCACGATGCGGTGCGAATGGTGGCGACCACGGCGTGATCGTGCGGCGCTTCCACCGTGACGATGGCATTGCCCGCATAGATCGGGCGCTTGAATGTGTGCGTGCCTTCGACGCCCATCACATCGGAAACCTGCGCCGTTCCCAGCAGCGCCGCCACGCACGGCATCAGATCCTTGCCAAAAGTTGTGCTCGGCCCGAACACGTGTGAGTAGCCCTCGGCGATCGCTGCGATCTGCGGCGCCAGCACCTGCGCGATGGGGTGCGCGTTGGCCGCATTCGCAACGGTCAGCACACGCGCAACCCCGGCGATCTTCGCGGCCTGCGCCGCGACTGCGTCGGGTGCATCGGACAGCACGACGATGTCGATCGCCTCGGGCGAGAGCGCCTGCGCCGCGCTCACGGTCTTGGCCGTGGCGCCGTTGAGTTTTCCACCCAGATGTTCCGCAACCACCAGTACC
>JBBQNY010000013.1:0-35328 GCA_038330365.1 Lysobacterales bacterium
GCCAGCTGCGATGCTCCCGTCTGCGTACACGAACCCCGGATCAGTTGAGCGGTGGCAGGCACAAAAGCACGCACGCACCGCCGAGGGCGGCCGAGCGCGAGATGCGCAGTTCGCCGCGATAATCACGCAGGACGTTGTCGACGATGGCGAGGCCGAGGCCGTGGCCCTCGACGCGCTCGTCGCCCCGCACGCCCCGTTGCAACACGGTATTCAGGACGGTGTCGTCGATGCCCGGGCCATCGTCCTCGACCTGGAATTCAATGCCGTCACGTCGACGGCCCGGGACGCGGCGCGTACTGAGCAGGACGCGACCGCGGCCCCATTTGAAGGCATTGTCGAGCAGGTTGCCAAGCACTTCGAGCAAGTCGCCCGGATCGCCGAAGAAGCGAGCCTGGGGATCCAGGTCGAACTCGCAGAGAATGCTGCGTGATGCGTGCACCTTCTCCAGGCTGCCAACCAGTTCCTCTGCCAGCGGCACCACGTCGACGGGTGCGGAAAACGTGGAATGTCCCGAGGCGCGTGCGCGCGAAAGCTGATAGGCGACGATTCCATCCATGCGTCGTACCTGCTCGCTCACCAGCTTCTCCAGCGAGCCGCCGTGGCCGGGGTTTTCCAGTTCGTTGCGGATGACCGCGAGCGGAGTCTTGAGGCTGTGCGCCAGATCGCCCATGCGATGGCGATTGTGCGTGCGCTGCGCCCGCTCGCTGTGGAGAAAATCATTGATGCTGTGCGTCAGCGTTCGCAGCTCCCGCGGATAGTCGTCGGGCAGCTGCGTGCGATCGCCGCGCTCGATGGCTGCGACATCGCGTCCCACGCGCCTGAGGGGCGTCAGGCTCCAGCGTAGTGTCGTGCCCAGCACCGCCAGCACGAAGACGGCTGCAATCGTCAGCCAGACGAGCAGCGTGCGCCGGAAGACCTCGACCTGGTTGCGCAGGTGGGTGTCGTCCTCGGCCATGTAGAACGTCAGTGCCACCGGGTCGCCCTTGGGCACTTCCCACAGTAGCCCAAGCGATTCGATGTAGAGATTGCCCGCGTCCGGCGTGGCGATGGGACCGATGAAGCGCTCTTCGCTGCGAGGCAGCTCGTCCTCGAAGGGAAGCTCGAGACCGATGGCGGAGGGCGAGCGCCAGCTGTTGGCGGCGCCCACCACTCCCGCATACACGCCCGAGTGCGGCACATCGAGCCGTGGATCCGGAGCCACGTCGGGCAGCAGCAACTGCCCGGCGATACTCACGTCGGAGCCTGCCAGATAGGAGTGAATGCTTGATCGCAGACGGTCCTGCAGGCCCCGAACCGCGGAGTCGTAGAACGCGCGTTCGAGCGCGTAGCCCGTCAGCCCCAGGAAAACGACCAGGGCGAGACTCGCCGAAATCACCACCCTCGCGGTGAGCGAGAGGGAGTCGATACTGAAGCGGCGCACGCCGCGCGCCTACTCGGTACGCGGAATGGCGAACCGGTAGCCGCGCCCGCGCACGGTCTCGATGGGCTTGATCTCGCCATCAGGATCGAGCTTGCGGCGCAGGCGGCCAATGAACACTTCAAGTACGTTCGAATCGCGATCGAAATCCTGCTGATAGATGTGTTCGGTGAGGTCGGCCTTGGAGACCAGTTCCCCCGCGTGCAGCATCAGGTACTCCAGCACCTTGTATTCGTAGCTGGTGAGGTCGACCGCCTTGGCGTGCACGGTCACGGTCTGCGCAGTCGTGTCGAGAACCATCGGGCCGCATTCGAGCACCGGCTTCGACCATCCCGTCGCCCGCCGTACCAGTGCATTGAGTCTCGCCAGCAGCTCTTCGACGTGGAAGGGCTTGATCAGGTAATCGTCGGCGCCGGTCTTGAGCCCCTCCACCTTGTCCTGCCAACTGGTGCGGGCGGTGAGGATGAGCACCGGGTAGCGGGCGCCCTCTTCGCGCAGCGTGGTTATGAGCTCCATGCCCGACATCTTGGGCAGGCCCAGGTCGATGATGGCGACATCGAACGGCACCTCGCGGCCGAGATAGAGGCCTTCCTCGCCGTCGGCAGCGGCATCCACCGCGTAGCCCTCACGACGGAGGCGCGCCGCCAGCGTTTCGCGCAGTGGCGCTTCGTCTTCAACCAGCAGGATACGCATGCGAAACCCTCGATTCAGTGGAAATTGCGATGGACACGCTCACGATTCACCGGAATCGCCGGTGGCCTTTATTTGTACCACCCGCACCCGTCCATCCGGCGTGAGCACCTTGATGCGATAGATGCGTTTGCTTCCGCTGGTTACGGTCTCCGCGGCCAGGATGCGTCCCCCCGTGTCCTGCTCAACCAGATCGATCGCTTCACGAAGCGTACTGGCGCTGCTGGACACTGACTGGGCCTGCCCCGCCGACACGCAGGTAGCCAGCGCGAGACTCGCGCAAAGTGGCCAGAACAGCCTTTGCAAGCTCAAACGGGCATGTCGAGGAGTCAGGGACATTCGCCACACTAGGCAGGCGGCATTGAATCCGTCCTGAATTCTGAACACGATGTCCTGCCGGCGGGCTTGCCAGCGACCCCGGTCCACGTTAGGGACGTGAGCCGGCACAGGAAATCTCCGAATAATCTTCAGAACGGCCCTAGAAAATCTCGGCGACGCAGCATCGCAGGCTGCCGCCGGCTTTTTCGAGCTCCGCCAGCGGCACCGATGCGATGGCGAAGCCGGCGGCTTCGATTGCCGCACGGGAATCCGGCCGCAGCGACTCGGCGGCGCGGGCGCTGAACCAGGCCGTGCGGTCGTCGAGGGCGATGGCATTCGCGCAGAAGTTGCCTTTTTCCTCCGCATCGAGCCAGACCACATTCGCCCCGTAGCCTGCGGCGATGGCGTCGGCAGCGGCGGCATCGCGGAAGCCATCGCGACAGATCAGCAGCAGTCGGGAGGCCAGCACTGCCAGCACTACGTTGGTGTGGTACTCGCCCGCCGCCAGTTCGAACACCAAGGTGCGCGTGAGTCCGAATGCCTGGCTCATGGCAATCGCGCCTGCCCGGTTGCAGCGTTCGCTGAGTCCGCAATAGCCGATGTTGCGGCCGCGATCGATCACCAGCGAACCCGTCAGCTCCGCCGTGCATTCAGGGTCATCGTCCAGTCGCGTCACCCCGTAGCCGAGTCGCGTGCGGAAGAATCGCGGCAGGTCGGTGCGCCGCGTCTCGCGTCGGCGCTCCTCGTGCCGCATCGCTCCCACGATCAGGCGGCCATTGATCGTCGCAAAGGCGTTGTTGGGAAATACTGCATCCGGCGAATCCGCCGAGCCCGGGAAGCGGATCACCGGCAGACAGCCATCGATCGCGCGAACCAGCGCGCGATGCTCGGCAAGCGCGCGCGCGTCGTCCGCGCCGAGTTCCGGTCGCATGTAGGTGTTGTCGGCGTGGGTCTGGTCCGAGATGCGGAAACCGTGAGGTGCAACCGTCAGCACAGCCTTGGCCGTGGCCGCGTGCGCGCAGGCCAGCGGCGCGTGCTGCTGCGCCTGCAAAAACTGTTCTGCATCGTGAAAAACGCGGGGTTCGCTCACGCTGCTTCCTCCAGGCAATCGCGCGACAAGACTTCGCGCGCCGCACGTTCGATAAGGGCGTAGTCCGCCCCTGGACGGTGCGCCCCCTCACTCAGCACGCGCCGCCACAGGCGTGCGCCGGGGCGCCGCTGGAACAGGCCGAGGATATGGCGCGTGATCTGCGCGAGTGAGCCGCCCTCAGCCAGGTGCGATTCGACGTGGGGCCGCAGGGCGCGCAACACCGCCTCGCGGTCGACGGGCTCACCGCCTGACAACGCGGCGTCCGCGCGCGCCAGCAACCAGGGGTCGTGATACGCGGCGCGTCCGAGCATGAAACCGTGTACGGCGTCCTGCATCGATGCGATGGTTTCCATCGAGTCGATGCCCCCGTTGAGCACGATGCGAAGCGCGGGTCGCTCGCGCGCCAGCCGGATGACCCGCTCGTGATCCAGTGGCGGAATCTCCCGGTTCTCCTTCGGCGAAAGACCGCTCAGCCATGCCTTGCGCGCATGCACGATGAAGATATCGCAGCCCGCTGCCGCCACGGTGTCGACGAAGGTCTGCAGTCCCTCGTCGTCGTCCATGTCGTCCACACCGATGCGGCACTTGACCGTCACTGGCACCTGCGAGGGCGTCACCGCGCGCATGGCGGCAACGCACTCGGCGACCAGTCCCGGCTCGCGCATCAGACAGGCACCGAAGCGGCCTGACTGCACGCGGTCGGAAGGACAACCGCAGTTGAGGTTGATCTCATGGAATCCGGCTTCAACCCCATGCCGGGCGGCCAGCGCGAGTTGGACGGGATCACTGCCTCCGAGCTGCAGCGCGACCGGACCGGCGACGCCATCGTTGCGCAGGAGACGCGCGCGGTCGCCGTGCACGACCGCAGCGGCGGTGAGCATTTCCGTGTAAAGCCGGGCGTGCGGCGCCAGCAGGCGATGGAACACCCGGCAGTGCCGGTCGGTCCAGTCCATCATGGGCGCGACGCAAAGCCGCCAGGAGTTGCTCGAAAGGTTTCGGTTCACGCGATTGCTGGGCGGGTGCGACTTGCAGGACCTCGGAGGGCCCCTGACGCACCGGGCATCCGGAAAGTTCGTGGGCCGACATGGTGCCAGAGCCGGCGCGGGTCTGCCTTCGTGCGGACGCATCGCCGGTTTGCGATCCGGACCGTATTCGAACCGGAGTTCCCGGCACGCTAACGGTAGCGGGAGTCTCAACGCAGGCAGCGCAAACGGACTCAAGGGTAAAAGGCGGATCGCGCGGCCAACGGGCCAGCGGCAGTCCCTGCGTAGTCGTCGGGGGCGCGCCGTGACGTGAGCCTGACCGGAGCATCTCCCCATGAACACCCTGATTGCGTCGCGCGTCCCGCCCATCCTGCTGCTCTACTGGATCATCAAGATCGCCGCCACCACGCTCGGCGAGACCGGGGCCGATCACTTCTCCATGACCCTCGGAATGGGGTATGGCATCACAATCCTGGTGTTTTTCGCCGTGTTTGGGATCCTGCTTGCGGCCAAGCTGGCGCAGCGTCGCTACGAGCCGGTGCTGTACTGGTCGACCTTTACGGCTTCGGCCATCGCGGGCACCGCGTTCTCGGATTACATCGACCGAACTCTGGGACTCGGCTACGCACTGGGATCGGTGCTGCTCGTGATTCTGCTCATCGGCGTACTGGTCCTCTGGTATCGGCAGGAGGGCTCGCTGTCGGTCGAACGCATCACCACGGCGCGCGCGGAGACGTTCTACTGGCTGGCATTTCTGGTCGCCAACACGCTTGGAACGGCGGCAGGCGACTATCTGGCGGACGACGCCGGTTTCGGATTCCTGCAGGGCAGTCTGCTGATCGGAGGCATTCTGGTGGCGATCGCCGCGGTGCACCGGTTCACGCGCATCTCCCCCATCGTGCTGTTCTGGCTCGCGTTCGTTCTGACGAGGCCTTTTGGCGCGACCTTTGGTGATCTCCTGACCAAACCCGTGAGCGCAGGCGGCCTCGATCTGGGCACGCTGGGCGCATCGGTGTTCTTCGCCGCGGTGCTCGCCGTGTCGCTGGTGTTCGAAGTCCGCCGCCACCGGCGCGAATCAAATACTCCATTGGCCCCATCAGCGCCCGCGGCCGTGTAGACCAAATGCCTTTTCATCCGCTCCCGCGGCGGCCGCCCGGTAACGGGTGGCGACCGCTTCCGGCAAGCGTTGATCTCACCAGCGCCGCGTAGCGAAAAATGACGCAGCGCCGTGATTTTGTCGGGTGCGAGGAGGCGGGGTTCGTAGATAGCTGTCTCTGACCCTTGCACCCGGACTGCCCGCCGGCGCGTTTGCTATGTCGCCCGGTCAGCGCAAGAATCGGGGCCTCTCGCTCTGCGGAATTCACAAGTGAACGCATTGCCCCTGGCGGGACGTCTGATCTGCAGCGCATGCCTGTTCGGCGCAGCCCCATTGGCGGCGCAGGTGACATGGCCTGTGACCTTCAACGGCTCGGCATCGGCATTGACCGTCGGTGAACGCGCGCAGCTGACCTCGCATTTTCAGGAAGCCGGTCGGCGCTGGGCCGCGGAGATTGAAATTGCGGGGCCGCGCAGCATCGAAATCGAGATCGGCGTGGACAATGCCATTGCGCGCATCAACGGCCGCAGCGAAACGTCGTTCTTCTTCGGTGTGTTTGGGGGTCGCGATACGTTCGAGCAAGGTGCCGCGCGCGAGCTTCGCGCCGGCATCGATCCCAACGGCGCCACTCGCGATGTGATCATCAACGTCAACTTGACCTACCTGCGCACCGAAATGTGGTTCGATCCGAATCCCATCGCGCGCATCGACCCGGTGCCGGTCGACCGCACCGACGCCATGAGCCTCGCGCTGCACGAACTCGGTCATGCGCTCGCCTACAACGGATTTGCGAACGGCACTGGTGTTCCGCCCGCGACATTCTGGTCGACGTTCGATCGCTGGATCATTCCAGGAACTCCACCGCTGTTCGACGGCCCTCTGGTGGTGCCGACCTGGGGTTCGCGCCCCGATCTCACGACCAACAACTACACGCATTGGGGCAACGCCGCGCTGCAGGCGCAAACCCCGGCGAAGCTCGCAGCGCCGGTGCTGTGGCGCGAAGGCGCGCCCGTACCTCAAGCCCACTGCGACGGGCCCTTGTCCATCGACGCGCCGCCGCCCGGATCGGCAGGATCCCGGCAGCCGCTGGGCGGCACGCTGATTGACGGGCTCATGAACGGCGTGGTCTTTATTCGAGGCTCCCGCTACACCATCTCGTCCCTCGACAGGGCCCTGCTGTCGGATGCGGGTCTACCCCTCGATACGAACGGACTTTTTGCCAACGGCTTCGAACCTTGAGCGCGCAGTCTGCGAGGCAGCGACCCAAACGGCCGTAACAGCGGTCACCCGCTCCGGGAATTCAGGCACCGGGCAAGTCTGGGCATGATGCCGTCGACTTGAGGTTGATCAGAGGTTCCTTGGCAGCCTGGAAGTGGCATTCAACGCGCCACGATGGCTACGAGTGCGCTCTCGTTCGCGGTCAGCGGCAGCTCGTGGTCTACATTAACGATTCACGCGGACACCCACTCCTCGTACATAGGTACGCCCCGCTTCCTTACTTTCAAACGGCCGCGGACGGCCCACCACGCCCGTTCTGTTTGCGTCACCAGATGCGTTCGACGCCATACGCATCGAACGCGGTATCGCGGCTGACAAGCGTGAAATCACCCTCGATGGCTTGGGCCAACATCAGGCGGTCGAATGGGTCCCGGTGATGAAACGGCAAACTCGCAACCAGCGAGCAATGCGCACGCTCCACACTCAGCGTGCGGATGCCATCGGCGTCAATGCGCGCGCCCACCCGGGACAACGCGTCGGGCCCCAGGCGGATTTTCCCCAGCGAGAGCTTGATGGCGAGTTCCCACAGACTGACGATGCTGATCCAGTTGGCGGCATCGTCGTGCAGGACTGCTTGCTTAGCTGCCGTACTCAGGCGCGCGTCGTCCGCGAACAGCCAGATCAAGGCATGCGTGTCCAGCAGCAGCTTCATCGCGGCATATGGTCCGCCATATCCCCAATCTCCGCATCGAAATCATCGGCCATCCAGAACTCGCCTTCCCAACCACCCAGACGGGCTCGTCTCGCAGGCGCGCCAATCGGCACCAGCTTCACGACGGGTTTGCCGTCGTTGGCGATGATCACTTCTTCGCCCGCCAACGCCCGCTGGATCAGTCTGGATAGATGCGTTTTTGCCTCGTGGATGCTGGCCTGCGCCATCGCAAATCTGACTTAGCTAACTGGTTGACTAACATGCTCCCCCAGCGCGCGCAAAGTCAAGTCGGAACTGCCTGTCGACGGGCAACCATGCGCGGCAATCATGGACAATGACGGAAGGAAGCAAACGTTGACACCACTCTTCGATCCTTCAGCGGCTGCGTGGCATCCGAACGGAGCGGGACCTCGATTCGCTGGGCCGCGCATGTCGCCCCACGAGTTTGGTAGTTGACGCCGTAAGCCTTTGATTTCACTACCCTCATGTTTTGCGGGTGCGGGCAGGCGCAGCACGTCGAACGGCTCAGGCGGGTCGGGGCAGGCGCAGCCGGGGCCGATCAAAAGGTGGTCACCCAGGTGGGCGCGGAGTGCTAAAGCACACCGCGTTTCCCGCGGCGGTTCACATGGCCGCCATGAAGCGAGGCTCAACGCGTGGCGATCGATCCGAGCCCGGCGGGCGTCGTCGCCAGCGGAATTTCGTGCTCGAGGCCGGACGGCCCGTTGGTCCCGCCCGGGGCGTGATGGATGAGATTCGAACGAGAGCGTTCGGGTCTCAGCATCATGAGGTAAAGCTGCAACGACACGAACCAGCAGATGGCCAGGGTCCAGACATCGTGCGAAAGAAAATGCGCGCCGCGCAGTTGCTGTGCAACCCCGAAGGTCACGCCCACGGCCAGTGCGCCGATCAACGCGACGTGGCGCCATCGCGGCGCGGCGGCGCGGCAGAAGAAATAGAGTGCAACCCATGCAAATGCTCCGCTGGCGTGGCCGGCGGGGAAGCAACCGGCCTTCGGCATGGTGTGTGGCCGCATCTCGAAGAGCCCGACAGAAGCCCGGTCGCCTCCATATCGCACCAGATCCCACGGACAATCCATGCCGCTTGAATGCTTGATCACCGAAATCAGTGCCATCGAGCCAAGCGTTGCGGTCAGCAGATAGGCAAGCGGGCGACGCCACGCCGCCAGATCCGGGTTTTTCCAGCTGCGGACGCATGCAAGGATTGCCAGCACACTGGCGAGGACGCTGCACCAGCGACCGCCTTTATGCAGGATCACCTCGGTGAGCAGCCCATTCTTGAGCGACCATGCCGATCCCTCCAGGCGGTACAGCGCATCCGCCAGCGCGAAATCGCCGTGCGCCGCCGAGAGATACGCAGCGATGGCGACAAAGGCGAGCAGCGGCGCTACAGCATGCGTCAGAAAGAACGCGGTCGACAGGGGCATTGGAGTTTCGCGCAGCGCTGGTATCACGCCGCGCGCGAGTGACCTGCGGGGCGCGTTCCCGACGAGCCCCGAGTTGAGATCTGCACTCATGTCGAACGGCCGGTGGCGGAAAGGAGCCCGATGCCGTTGCAACCCGGCTCGGACCAATCCTGTTCCGGCGGGCGTTAGGAAACTCCCTGCGAATCTCTCGCGCCCGTTAAGAAGCCGCGTCCGATTGAGTAGGATGATGCAGCGCGCGCACTTCAGGTTTTCATGGCCGGCCTCCGCATACTCGTTGTAGAAGACCAGCACGATCTGGCCGCCAACATCTGGGATTTCCTGGAACGGCGCGGGCATGTCGTGGATCACGCGGCCGATGGCGCGTCCGGACTCGCGCAGGCCGTGGCCAACCGGTTCGATGCGGTGGTGCTGGATCTGGGGCTGCCACGACTGGATGGGCTGGAACTATGCCGGCGCTTGCGCGCAGCGGGTCACGGAGTGCCGGTGTTGATGCTCACGGCCCGGGACACGCTTGAGGACAAGCTCCGCGGCTTCGCCGAAGGCGCGGACGACTACATGGTCAAGCCATTCGAGCTGCGCGAATTGGAAACGCGCCTGCGCGCCCTGCATCGACGACAGAATCCACCCGTCGGCAAGCTGATGGTCGCAGGTCCCCTGAGCCTCGAACCCGAAGCCATGATCGCGCGCCGCGAAGGAGCCCAGATCTATCTCTCGCAGACCCAGTGCGCGGTGCTCGAGGAACTGATGCGGCGCTCCCCTGCCGTGGTCAGCCACGATGCGCTCGCCATTCGGGTGTGGGGCGACGAACTGCGCAGTGCGACCACGCTGCACAATCACGTTTACGCATTGCGCCAGCTCGTCGACCGGCCCTTTTCCCGGGCGCTGATCCGTTCGGTGCGCGGCGTCGGCTATCGGCTGGTGGTTCCCGATGCATAGAGCCGTGCCGCTGCGGGTTCGCGTGACGCTGCTGTACATGCTGCTTGGGCTCGTGCTCAGTCTGCTGTTCGCGGGCGCGATGGACTGGTTCGGAGAGGACTACGAGCGCGCGCTGCTCGAATCGACGCTCAAGGGCCGCGCCGATGAGCTCGCCACGGGCATCGGGCTGGATCCAGACACCGTCCTGCCGCGCAGCAGGGAGTTCAGCGCCTATCTACGGCGCGCTGACGGCAGCGGAGAAGTGCCGCCCGAACTGGCAGCGATGGGAGTCGGAGTCGAGGAGGTCGAACGCGGAGAAGAAGACGAGGTGCACGTTGGCGTGTTCGACACCCGGGTCGGCCGCATCTATCTGCGACTCGACCCGCATGAAATCGAGGCAGTGGAATTTCATCTCGAACGCAATCTGGTGATCGTCATCATCGCCGGCACGCTGCTCAGCTCATGGCTCGGCTGGTTGCTCGCTGGTGCGGTTGTGAGACCGGTGCGCCGATTGGCGGATGCCGTACAGGAGCTGCCGTCCCAACCGGTACAGACACGCCTCGCGATGAGCATGCCTGCAGACGAACTTGGACGACTGGCAAGAGCGTTCGACGACTACCAGGCTCGGCTCATCGCGGCGGAAGCGGCGGAGCGCCAGTTTTTCGCGGATGCGAGTCACGAGTTGCGCACACCGCTCGCGGTCGTGCGCAGTGCCACCGAAATCCTGCTGGAGGACGGCGCTGACATTCCCCAACTCGCGCCAAGACTCAGCCGCCTCGATCGCGGCATCCGCGAACTGTCGGACCTTGTGGACGCGCTGCTGCGACTGGCGCGGCGACGGATTGACCCTCCGCAGGCCATCGAACTTGATGCGTTCCTGTGCGACCTCGTTGCGCGCAACGAACGCGTCGCGAGCGGGCGCGTCCAGGCGGAGGTGGAAGTGACCGGCATCGACTGGCACTTCTCATTGCCCGAGGCCGGACTCATTTTTTCCTGTCTGCTGCGTCGAATGATGCCTTCCGACGCGCGCGGCACGCTGCGCGTGACGGCGAGGGAGCAGCAAGTCCATTTTCAATTCCGGGCCGAAACGCCATCACCGCCCGCACCGGAACATCGCGGCGCGCGGCCCGGCGATTCGGGCCTCGGCATGACGTTGATCGGTCGTCTGACCCGGCAGGTGGGATGGACGCTGGACGAATCGCGCGCCGCGGACGGCATTGTCATCGTCAGCATGTCCAATGGGCGCGCTTGAGGATTTGCCGCTCCGGCAGACCTCGCCGGTCCCACCATCGGGATAGTGGAAAGTAGGAGCGCTTGACACCTGGCGCTAGTCTGCTTCTCGTCCAATGCCAATCCCGAGGACTTTCGCGATGACGGTTGCCGATCCGCTGAGCGCGGCCCGCGTGTATTTCGGCCATGAGGGCTACGCCGTGCTGCGCGGCGTGCTGGCGCCTTCCGAAGCGGCGTTGTGCGCGGATTACGCGTTGCTGCAGTCGAGCCAGCCCGATTACTTCACCGAAGAACCTGCGCTGACCTCATATGGGCGCTACGCGGACGCGCTCAGCGAGGCCTTGCTGGTGCGCGTGCTGCCGATCATGGAGCGGGTGCACGGGGCGGCCCTGCTGCCCTGCTATTCCTACCTCCGCATCTACCGACGCGGCGCCGAACTGCCGGCGCATCTGGATCGACCATCCTGCGAGATCAGCACGTCGATCACGCTTGGATCGAGCGGGGCCGCGCAGTGGCCGATCCATGTGGGTGCCCGCAAGGGCGCCACGGCGATCGAACTCGGGCCGGGCGACATGCTCGCCTATCGTGGTGCAGACATTCCGCACTGGCGCGATCGCTTCGAAGGCGATCTCTGGGTGCAGGTGTTTCTGCATTACGTCGCCGCCGATGGTCCGCACACGTCACACCGCTTCGATGGGCGCGCGCAGCTCGGTCCGTTCGACCCAAGTCGCCAGCAGCGCTCGCAGGCTACCGGCGGTCCTGAAGCCTGAGGCATGGCTACTCCACGAGGCATGCCGGTGCCACACACTGAAAACTCGCGCAGGGCTCCAACTCACGCGACGCTTCTCGCGACCAGACTTGGCGGAACGAGAGCCTGGCTATGCAGTCCGCAGCAATGGCTGCCTCCCGCAGTGCGTCGGCAAGCGGCCTACTTGTCGAGATCCTCGATCAACGCCTGCATTTCCGCGATTTCGCGTCGCTGCGCTTCAATGATTCCGTCGGCCAGCTTGCGCACCCGGGGGTCCTTTATCTGCGCCCGTTCGCTGGTGAGGATCGCGATCGAGTGATGCGGGATCATCGCGCGCATCCACGCCACATCACCAACCGTGGCCTGGCTCCGCACCAGCCACAGCGAAGCCGAGAATACGATTGCACCGGCAACGAGGATCAGCAGATTCCTGCGTCGGTCGGTGTACATGCCACGCATGAAGAGCAGCATCACGATCGCCATCGCGGCGCCCATCAGCAACGCCATGTAGGCGCGCGTCTCGCTGAAAGTGGCGTGTTCGATCGCGTACGTATTCAGATACATCAGACCGAACATCACCACTGTCGACGTGGCAATCATCGCTGCGAACTTCGGGTACGGGGATTTGTTCATGACTCCTCCTCTCGGGATTGATTCCGGATCACTTGTCTGGACCGACTCGAAAGCAGAATCGCGGATCCGCGTGCAACTCGGCTTCGGTCTGGCGTTCCCCAAATATCATGCCGTCGACATGGCATCGAGCCAAGCTTCTTCAATTCAGTGCGCCACCGCAGCTCGATCCTTGTCCCGCGGTGCAGCCGAAGCAATGCCGCGCCGTGGCGATGGCATTCGAAGGCGGGGCGTCGAGCAGGTCGCGCAGGTGCGGCCGCGGCGGATCAGTGCCCTCGCCCGATTCGTCCCACGCGGCTCCCAGCGGCAACTTGAGCATCTGGTTGAAATCGCAGTCGTACAGGTGACCCTGATAGTCGACACTCACCATGGAACGGCACATGACGCCATCGAGGTTTGCATCCTGATGCGCATCCTCCAGCGTGGTCATGTAATCGATGAACTTGCCCTTGGACAGCAGCCATGAGCCGTAGCGCTGGATCGGCATGTTGGCGAGTGCGAACAGCTGGTTGAAGTGCAGACCGAAGTTGTCCTCCAGCAGGCGCTTGTAGTCCGCTTCAAGCTGGGCCTGATCGGGCGGCAGGAACGCGCCGTTCGGGTTGTAGACCAGATTCAGCACGAGTTCGCTGTCCGCTTGCCCGTAACCCAGCTCGTTGAGCTGCCTGAGCGCGCGAATGGAACTCTCGAACACACCGCTGCCGCGCTGCTCGTCCACATTCTCCTGGCTGTAGCACGGCAGCGACGCGACGGCTTCGACCGCGTGCTCGGCCAGGAAGCCCCCGACCCACTCATAGCCCGGCTCTTCCATGATGGTGGGGTTGAGGCGATCCATCACGTGCAGGCCCTGCGCCTTCGCCTGTGTGACCAGCCAGCGGAAATGCGGATTCATCTCCGGCGAACCGCCAGTGAGATCGAACGTGCGCAGACCGTGCCGTGCCGCCACTTCGAGCGCCAGCTGCATGGTGGGCTGGTCCATCAGCTCGGTACGGCGCGGACCGGCATTCACATGGCAGTGGATGCACGAAAGGTTGCAGAGGTAGCCGAGGTTGAGCTGCAGCGTCTCGAAACGATTCCGTTCGATGCGGGGAAACGTGCTTGCGCGCAGCAGCGGCCAGGTGTCATGCATTGGAGTCTTTCCGTGATTCGGCAGGGGTTGAGGATGAGCCTTTGGCGCGTTCGCCCTCGAAAGGTTGCCGCAGCAGTTGGAGGAATCCCAGGGCGCGGGCGTCGCGCCAGCGCTCCAGACCGATGGGCATCAGCATCGGATCGGCTTTCGCCGCGGCGCGATAGCTGCCGAACATCCGGTCCCAGCCCGAAAGCAGGAAACCATAGTTGCTGTCGGTTTCCGCTCGCAGCACAGAATGATGGATGCGATGCATGGAAGGCGTGACCAGGATGGCGCGCACCATGCCTTCCGCGCGCCGAGCGAGTGCGACATCGGTGTGCGTGAACAGGCTCGCGGCGGAAAGCAGCATTTCGAACACCAGCACCGCGATCGGATGTGGCCCAAGCAGGAACACCAGTCCGAGCTTGATCGCCATTGAGAACGCGATCTCGAAGGGATGAAAGCGCACGCCCGTGGTGACATCGAAGGCGATATCGCTGTGATGCACCCGATGGATTCGCCACAGCCACGGCACGCGATGCATCACGCGGTGCTGCGCATAGATCGCCAGATCGAGCAGCAGTACGGCCGCCACCATCTCGATCCACAACGGCCATTCCAGCCAGCCGAAAAGGCCGCCACCACGCGCATGCACGCTCGCGGCAAACGCGACCGCGAGCAGCGGAAACCCGACCCGCAGGAGCACGGTATCCAGGAACACCAGGCCCAGATTCGACGCCTGCCGCCTTGCCGGACGCGCATCACCGCGCGCGGGAATCAGCCGTTCCGCCACCGTCAACACGAGAAACACCGCGACGAACGCCGCGAATCGCAATCCGCCTTCGTGTTCCAGTGCCGCATCAAGGAGGTTCACGCGGTGCTCGCCGGCGCGCCGCGCATCCAGCGCAGCAGCTCTGACTGCGCTGGCGTCGGATGAACCAGAGCTTCGAGATCGATGCGCGCCGCCGCAAGATCCTGCACACGATCCACGTCGTCCAGTGTGCGCAGGCGCAACCACGCGCCCCGCCCTTCCAGCGCGCGCTCGAATTCGAGCGCCGTGGTGCCGGTGCTGTAGCGAACCCTGGTCCACGCAGAAAGCGGCACCGCGCGATTGGCTCCGAACAACCAGAAGCCGCCATCACGGGCAGGTCCGAGCACCATCCGCGGCGCCTTGCAATCGAGCCAGCCGAGTGCGGCTGCGAGATCCTCGGCCGTGATCTGCGGCGCATCCGCGCCCAGCAGCAGGGCCGCACCATGACGCCGCACGAGATCCGAATGCACCCGGGCCATGCGTTCTCCGAGTCCACCTTCACCTTGCAGGCGAGTCGGCAGGTCGGGCCATGCATCAAGTCCGTCGGTTTCCGCAACGGCCCAGTACGCGGCGGCGGCGTTCGAATCACAGGCCAGGGACGCGACCGAGGCCACCGCTGCCGCCGCGCGTCGATACCAGTCCACTGCGGCGCGCTCTCCAATCGACTCGGCCAGACGACTCTTGACCGGCGACACACCCGGCGTCTTCACGAAGATCGCAATGCCGGCGGATCGCGCAATCGCACTCGCGGGTAGTTCGCCTGCCCTGTGCGCGGCCTTGTCCTGGTCCTTGTGCAGCCCGAACGTCATGATCCGCGGTCGGTGGCGCGCGAGAACGAGCGCGCCTGCCGCCACGTTTCGCGCTGGTGTTCGACCGTTGTCCGCCACCAGCCATGTTCGGCGTAGCGTCGCGCACTGGTCTGTAGTGACTGTCCCACCGGTCGCACGGGCACACCGGCGCGGCGCGCGCGCCAAACGAGATCGTGATCCTCGCCGCGCGCGAGCGACACATCGAAACCACCGAGCTCCTCGAATACCGCCCGTGGCACCAGCAGCGCCTGGTCGCCAAAAGGCATCCGCAGCACCCGCGCGCGCCAGAACACGCCAAACGTGTTGATCGCCATCCACGGCGGCCCGTCGCCACGAAAACGGAGGTCGAAGTATCCGAGCGCACGCGATTCGCGTTGTGTGAAGCGATCCAGCACCTGCCACAGACGCTGGCCGAAACGGGAGTCGGCGTGCACGAACCACAGCCAACGTCCATCCGCGCGCGCAGCTCCCGCGTTCTGCTGCCGGCCCCGGCCCGCAGCAGCGCTCGACACGTGCCAGCGCGCAGACAGCCCCGAACCCAGGGCCACGGCTTCTGCATCCGATGACGTGACCGCGAGCATTTCGCACGAGAGCGGCAGCCGTTCCAACGCGTTGGCAAGCACGGGATCGATGCCGTCGCCGGGACCGACCGGGACGATTACCGACAGACGCGCCGCGCCGGCGTCCATGCTTCAGCAGCAGGCGCCGGACGGCGCGGCGGGTCCGGTGCCGGCGACCAGCGACGGCTCGCAATCGAACAGTCCGAAATGGGTCGATTTGTCGCCGGTGATCTCGAAGTAACGGCCGTAACGCGACTGGCTGAGCATGTCCGCCGTATTGCCGCAGACGCTCATGGGGCGCCCCCGCTCGAAACGGTGATGGTCGTCCAGGACGAAGGCGTGTGGTGTGCCCTCAATGCCGCCCTCATAGGTCGCGACCTGACCGTAGTCCTCGCAGCGATCCTCAAGATCCATGCGGAACGCGCGGATCGTGACCGAGCGGAATGCCGCCATGCCGATCTTTGCCTCCACTTCGGCATCGAGCAGCGGGATCGGGCTCTGCGTCACCCGGCGCACATCGTGGCAGCCCAGGCGCTGCATCTCGCGGCGGAAATCCTCGGCGTAGAGCGCACCGGCAAGACATTCGCCGAGCAGCACCGGATCGCGGCGCAGGGCGGCAGGGATGCGGCGGTCGGCGAACACGTCCGAGAAATACAGCTCGCCGCCCGGCTTGAGCACGCGCATGATCCCGGCGAATACGCGCGCCTTGTCGGGAGAGAGATTGAGCACGCAGTTGGAAACCACCACGTCCACACTGCCGTCGGCGATGCCGGCAGAGGAAAGATCCTCCATCAGGCCCTCGTGAAACTCGACGTTGGATCGCGCATGGCCGTAGCGATGCGCGTGCCAGTCCTGGTGTGCGCGCGCGACGTCGAGCTGCGCGGGCGTCATGTCGAGACCGATGACACGTCCGCTCTCGCCCACCAGCCGTGACGCGAGATAGACATCGCGACCGCTGCCACAACCGAGATCAAGCACCGTGCAGCCCTCGAGCGCGGGCGGCAACGGCGAGCCACAGCCATAGAACCGCGCGGAGACGTCCGGATGGATGTCCGCAAGCAATGCACGCAGCGCGGGCGGCGCGGCGTCCGCGGTGCAGCAGGCCCCGGTTTTCAAATCCCCGCTCGCCTGCAGGACCTCGCCGTAATAATTGCGGACGTCGTCGAGCGACTGTTGATCCAGTGTCATCGTCTTTCCTTTACCGGGGTGAGCATGTCATTGAGCCGCCAGTCGTACTCGAGAAACCGGATCTTCGCCGCGGCAGCCGGCGGTGGTGGCGCGGAAGGGCCGATGCCGTGGCGGATGACGAAGGCACGCACGCCGCCGCTGTGCTTGTCGAAGTCATCGCCGTACCAGTCGAATATTGAAGAGAGCTCAAAACGATCCTTGTCCCGGTCGTAGCGGTTGCGCGCGCCATCGCGCAGGAAGCGCCGCGTCTGGTCCTTGAGTTGTGCGTCGAGCCGCGCGCCTACAAAGGCTTCCGGCCGCAGCGCCGGACAACCAATGGAAGCGCAGTTGACGGCGAAATGAATACGCGGATCGCGGTATTCGGCAGCGCCCCGCAGCAGAACATGCTCGATGTCATCCAGCGATCGCTTCTCACCCAGCAGCATCACGAACTTCTGTTTCCACGGCGTGGAAAACAGTCCGCCGATGTCCTTGATGGAATCGATACCCGGGTATTCACTGAGCACCAACTGCACCGTGGCCGCGTTGTAGGCGTTGATCAGAAAAGCCTGCCGTCGCGGCCACTCCCAGCGATCAAAGCGCGACCTCTGCACGACAGCGAGCGACGCGAGATACGCATCGAGCGCCGCGCGGTCGCGCGCGAACGCACCGTAGTCCACGGTGGTCGCGGTGCCTTCGGTGTTCCAGTGCACGTGCCTGGCGAGGAGTTCCGTCCATGCCTTGTGCCCCGGGTCGAAGGCCGCAGGTGCGGGAGCCGCGACCACGACCAGCAGGGCGAAAAGGAACCCGTGCAACAAAATCCTCATGTGTTTCCCCTTCGCCAGCGAAAGAACTTCTGTGCCCATCGGAGCAGGCGTTGCGGAGCATGCGCGCGCTTCCAGTTGCCTGCCACGTACTTGTTTGCCTCGGCCATGGTCGGATAGACGTGGATGGTGCCGAGTATCTTGTTGAGCCCGATGCCGTGCTTCATGGCGAGTACGAATTCGGCCAGCAACTCGCCCGCATGCGCGCCTACGATGCAGACGCCGATAATCCGATCACGGCCGGGCTCGGTGAGAACCTTGACGTAACCCGTGGCGGCGCCGTCGGCGATCGCGCGATCGAGCTCGTCGATGCCATAGCGTGTGACCTCGAACGCGACACCCTGGTTCCGCGCCTCGTCCTCCGACAGCCCCACCCGCGCGACTTCGGGCTCGGTGAACGTCGTCCAGGGAATCACCCGGTAGTCGGCCTTGAAGCGCCAGAAGGGCGCGATCAACGCATTCACCGACGCATACCACGCCTGATGCGACGCGAAGTGCGTGAACTGGTAGGGACCGGCGACATCACCGCAGGCACGGATACTGGGAACGCTGGTACGCGTGAACTCATCGATCGCGACGGTGCCCTTGTCCGTGAGGCGCACGCCGACATCCTCCAGCCCGAAGCCTGCGACATTGGGACTGCGGCCGAGTGCCACCAGCAGCACGTCGAACTCGAACTCGACTTCTTCGCCGTTGTGCATGCAGACGAGCACGCCGCCTTTGCCACTGCCCGAGCCGCGGGCGCGCACGGCCTCGTGATCCACGGCCATCCTCACGCCCTCGCGCGCGAAGCGACTGGCCACGGCCGCGGATGCGTCCGCGTCTTCGCGCGAGAGCAGGCGAGAGGATCGCTCGACCTGCGTGACATCACTGCCCATGCGGGCAAAACACTGCGTGAGCTCGCATCCGATCGGACCGCCGCCGAGCACCACCAGTCGGCGCGGCAATTCGCGCAGCGACCACACCGTGTCGCTGGTCACGAATTCAACGTCGTCGAGTCCGTCGATAGCGGGAACCAGCGGACCCGCGCCGGTCGCCAGCACGATCTCGCGCGCGCTCAGCCTGCGCCCGTCGACTTCGACCTCCCAGGGCGAGACGATCCGCGCCTCGCCCTTGATGACCTCGACACCCAGCGACGTGTAGCGCTCCACGGAGTCGTGTGGCTCGATCCTGGCGATCACTCGCTGCACGCGCTCCATGGCCTCGGCGAAGTCGAAGTCGACCTTCATTGCGCGCACACCGTAATGGCTCGATTCGCGCGCTTCGGCCAGCAGCCGCGCGGTCCGCAGCAGTGCCTTGGAAGGAACGCAGCCGGTGTTGAGGCAGTCGCCGCCCATGCGATGCTTCTCGATCAACAACACGCGGGCGTTGACGGTGGCCGCGATATACGAAGCGACCAGTCCCGCCGAACCGGCGCCGATCACGATCAGGTTGTAGTCGAACCGGCGCGGTCGACGGGTCGCATGCGCTGCGTCGTGCACGGCGTCGTTCACGACTTGCCGCGCTTGTTCTCGACCCGGCGCAGGATGAAACGCATGATCAGGGGCAGCACGGCGAGTGCACCGAAAGCGGCAAGCAGTCCGGGCGAGAGCACGTCGCCGGCCTTCTCGATCTTCGCGATCTGGGTGCCGGCGAACACGAAGGCAAGCGTGCCCGGCAACATGCCGAGCTGACTCACCCAATAGAACGTCCGCAACGGAATTTTGGTCAGGCCCGCCAGCAGATTGACGAGAAAGAATGGGATTACCACGACGAGTCGCAGGGTCAAAAGATAGAACGCGCCATCCTTCTCGATGCCCTCGTCGATCTTCTTCAGGCGCTCCTTGAAGCGCGATCGCAAGCTGTCTCCAAACACGAAACGCGCCGCCAGGAAGGCCAGCGACGCACCGATCGCGCTGGCGAACGAGACCAGCAGCGTTCCTTCCACCAGACCAAAGAGCAGGCCCGCAGCCAGAGTCATCACCGCGGCGCCGGGAATGGAGAGTGCCGTCACCAGCACGTAAGTGCCGAAGAAGGCGGCAGCGGCCATGACAGGGTTGGCCTCAACCCAACCACCCAGTTGTCCCTGCTGCGCCTTCAGGTTCTCGAGCGTGAGCGTGTCGGTGGCGAACGCGGCGATCACGGCGGCGACGATCACGCCAATGATCACCCAGCGCCAGATATTCGAGGACTTGCCAGCGCCCTTGTTCGCGTCGGATCCGGATCCGGATCGGGTATCGGCGGCTTTGCTCATGTCGCAGCGTTCCTGATGGGTGGTGGCTGGAGAACGACAATCCTCACGTTTCGACTGCGGGGTTTTGACGCGCCATTGTCGGAACCGGATGCATGATCCGGGGATCCGCAGGCTATCTCCGTCCGGGTGAGGCAATTGTCCACGCCCTTGCCATCTGAATCCTGCCCGAACCTCGAAACGCAAGCCCGCAGCGTTCCGCCCAAACACCGACACGGGAGCTTTTGCCAAGTTCGCATGTCAAAGCAGCAACGTTGCAAGGGATTCCTTCGCTTCTGGAACCCCGACCTGCGCTCTCGTTCAGTCGCAGGACGCCCGCGTCACGCACAAGCGCGCTTGCGCCCACACCGAATTCCCTGGAGATACCGCATGAACCGTCGCACCGCACTTCAGCGTCTTTCCGCCCTCGCCGTGCTGCCGCTGTTGCCCGCCTGCTCGCGCGCCGAAGTTCCGCCATCGAGCGTGGGCAAGGCTACGGTCAAGCCGCTGGCCAAGACCGCCGAGGCGTGGCGCAATGAGGTTTCCCCATCCGCATGGCGGGTGCTGTTCGATGAGAACACCGAGGCCGCCTTCAGCAGTCCGCTCAATCGCGAAAAGCGCGACGGCACTTATGTCTGCGCAGCTTGTCGCTTGCCGCTGTTCGAGGCTGCGCACAAGTTCGAGAGCGGCACCGGTTGGCCGAGCTTTACCCAGCCCATCGCCGGTCATCTCGGCACCAGTCGAGATTTCAAGTTGATCCTGCCGCGACTCGAGTATCACTGCCGGCGCTGCGGTGGTCATCAGGGGCACGTGTTCGACGACGGCCCGCCCCCGCGCGGCGAGCGCTGGTGCAACAACGGCGTTGCGCTCATGTTCGTGCCCAAGGGCGAGTCGCTGCCGGAATTGCGCAGTTGAGTACCCCTCGCGAAACCGGCGCTTTCGTCACGGGCGCGATGCGCCTCCTCGCAACCGCGCTGCTGTCGGTGTCGATGGCGGCGTGCGCAAAGTCTCCGTCTGCCACCGCTGACGCGGGCGCAAGGCCGGGATCGGCCAACGCGGCGAAGTCGGCGGCATCAACCCCATCGAGCGCCAAGGCGGTGTTCGCGGGTGGCTGTTTCTGGTGCATGGAGCCGCCCTATGACCAGTTGCCGGGCGTGATATCGACCATTTCCGGATACACCGGCGGTACGGTCGCGAATCCGACCTACAACCAGGTTTCTGCCGGCGGCACCGGTCACGCCGAAGCGGTAGAGGTCACCTACGACCCGCGGCGCGTGAGCTACGCGAAGCTGGTTGACGTGTTCTGGCACAACATCGATCCGTATGCGGTTGACCGCCAGTTTTGCGACGGTGGAAACCAGTACCGCAGCGCCATCTTCGTCGCCAGCAACGAGCAGCGCCGCGTTGCCGAGTCGAGCAAGGCCGCGCTTCGCAGCTCGGGCAAGCTCACCAGGCCCATCGCCACCGAGATCGTCGCGGCGTCGACTTTTTATCCGGCCGAGGACTATCACCAGGACTATTACGTCAAGAATCCGGTGCGCTACAAGTTTTATCGCTTCAACTGCGGCCGCGACAAGCGGCTCGAGGAAGTCTGGGGCAAGCAGGCCTCGACGCACTGACAGCGGGCGTTGCCGGCTGCGCCGGCGAGTTGCGATTCGTCCGGCGCGCTGCGTCTACAATTCAGGCATGCAGATCAAGCTCAATGGTGAATTGCTCGAAGTAGCCGCGGGGATCACGATTGCGGCGCTCATCGACGCGCAGGGCCTGCGCTGCGCGCGCGTCGCCATCGAGGCCAATGGCGCCATCGTGCCGCGTAGCGCGCATGCGTCGCGCGAAGTGCGGCCAGGCGACACCATCGAGATTGTGCACGCCCTCGGCGGCGGTTGATTCCGACCGCAGCAATCTTCCCTTGCCGCCGCTGAAACTGAAGTCGCCGTTCCACGGCAGGCGCCTGCCGGAGTAGTCTTCCGGACTTGCGCACGATGGGGGATGGGCAATGCAATTGACGGTCAACGGCAAGGTCCGCGAAGTCCTCGATGAAGACGACACGCCGCTGCTCTGGGTGCTGCGCGACACGCTCAAGCTGACGGGCACCAAGTTCGGTTGCGGCATCGCGCGCTGCGGTGCGTGCACCGTGCACGTCGACGGCAAGCCGCTGCGCTCCTGCGTGATCCCGCTGGCGGCGGTTGCCGGCAAATCGATCACCACTATCGAGGGACTATCGGCAGACAATTCACATCCGGTGCAACGCGCCTGGAGTGAGCTTGACGTGGTCCAGTGCGGCTACTGCCAGTCCGGCCAGATCATGTCGGCGGTGGCCCTGCTCGCCGCCAAACCCCAGCCCACCGACGCCGATATCGATGCCGCCATGGCGGGCAACATCTGTCGCTGCGGCACCTACCAGCGCATTCGTGCAGCCATCCACAAGGCGGCGGAGGGCGCGTCATGACCACCTCCCGTCGCACCCTCCTGAAGGCCGGCGCACTGGCCGGCGCAGGCCTGGTCATCGGTTTTCATGTGTCGACGCCCGCGCTCGCGCAGCCCGCGCAGGTCCGGGCGACGCTGCCCCAACCCAATGCCTTCCTGCGCATTGCGCCCGACGGCACCGTCACGGTACTGCTCGCGCACTCGGAGATGGGCCAGGGCATCTGGACCGCGCTGCCCATGCTGGTGGCGGAGGAACTCGACATCGATCTCGCGCGCGTCCGGGTCGAGCACGCGCCGGCGGCGCCGGTATACGGACACACCGTGTTTGGTGCACAGATGACCGGTGGTTCGACCTCGACCGCGTCGGAATTCGAGCGCTACCGCCAGGTCGGCGCCATGGCGCGCGCGATGCTGATGCAGGCCGCCGCCGATCGCTTCAACGTGCCCGTGGCCCGGCTGCGCACGCGCGATGGCGTCGTCATCGCCGGTGATCGCAGCGCGACCTATGGCGAGTTGGCTGCGGCTGCCGCGAAGTTGCCCGCGCCAGAGAAGATCGCGCTCAAGCATCCCAGCGAATGGAAGCTGATCGGCAAATCCACGCCGCGCATGGACACGCCGGAGAAGATCAGCGGACGCGCCGGCTTCGGCATGGATGTCGATTTCGAGGGTCTCAAGACTGCCGTCGTGGCGCGCGCGCCGGTTTTCGGTGCAACGCTTGCGCGCTTTGATGCCGCTGCAGCCTTGCGCGTTGCGGGCGTGCGCAAAGTCGTTGCCGTGCCGAGTGGCGTGGCTGTGGTCGCCGATGGCTTCTGGGCCGCGAAAAAAGGACGCGACGCACTCGTGATCGAGTGGGACGAGGGTCCCAACGCAGGACTCGACAGTCAGGTCTTGCAACGCGAATACCGGCAGGCCGCGAAGGGCGAAGGACTTCCGGCCGCGGAACAGGGCGATCTCGCCAGCCGCTTCGATGAGGCCGCCCGCACGATCGAGGCCGAGTTCGAAGTGCCGTTCCTCGCCCACGCCGCGATGGAGCCACTGAACTGCGCGGTGCGCATTGGGCCCGAACTCTGCGAAATCTGGACCGGCACCCAGTTCCAGACGCCCGATCAGGCTGCAGCCGCGAAAATCACGGGGTTGCCGCCGGAAAAGGTATTGATCCACACACAGTTCCTGGGCGGCGGGTTCGGACGTCGCGCCAATCCGCAATCGGATTTCGTCAGCGAAGCCGTGCATGTCGCCAAGGCATCCGGGCTTGCGGTTAAAACCGTATGGACACGCGAGGACGATGTACGCGGCGGCTACTACCGGCCGATGTTCGTGCATCGCGCGCGCATCGGCGTCGATGCGGAAGGCATGCCGGTTGCGTGGCGTCACCACATCGTCGGCGAGAGCATCGCTGCCGGCACGCCGTTCGAGCCGATGATGATCAAGGATGGCATCGATTCGACTTCCGTCGAAGGCGTGGCGGATTCGCCCTATCTCGCGTCGGTGGCCGCGTATCGGATTGGACTCACCTCACCCGAAAACGGCATTCCGGTGCTCTGGTGGCGCTCGGTGGGTCACAGTCACACCGCGTTCGTCATGGAATCGCTGATCGACGAGTTGGCCGCGCTGAGCGGCAAGGACCCGGTCGCGTATCGGCGATTGTTGCTGAAGGATCATGCGCGGCATCGCGGCGTGCTGGATCTCGTCGCCGACAAGTCCGGATGGGGCTCGCCGGTGCCAAACGGTCGCGCGCGCGGCGTGGCCGTGCACGAGTCCTTCGGCAGCTTCGTCGCGCAGGTGGCCGAGTGTTCGATCGAGAACGGCAGACCGCGCGTGCATCGTGTCACCTGCGCCATCGACTGCGGTGTCGTGGTCAACCCGGCTGGCGTAAAGGCACAGATGCAGTCCGGCATCGCGTTCGGCCTTGCGGCAGTGCTGCACAGCGCGATTACCTTCAAGGGCGGTCGCGTGCAGCAATCCAACTTCCACGATTACCAGGTGCTGCGCATGCAGGAGATGCCGGAGATCGACGTGCATATCGTGTCCAGCATGGAAAACCCGGGCGGTGCGGGCGAGCCGGGCACGCCGCCCATTGCGGGTGCGGTCGCCAACGCCCTGTTCGCGCTGGATGGCACGCGTCGGCGCTCGCTGCCGCTCATGCCCGCAGCGGAGGGCAGCGCATGAACGTCTCTCGCCGCTGGCTTGCCGCGGGTCTCTTCGCCGTGGGCGCGCTCGCCATTGCCGCCGAGCCGCCTTCAGAATCGGAGGGTCTTGCCGCCTTCGAGACGGTGCGCGTGGTGCTGCAGCATCCGCGTTGCCAGAACTGCCACATTCCCGGCGATGCGCCGCTTCAGTTTGATGCGGGCCTGACGCATGACCAGAACGTCAAGCGCGGCCCCGAAGGCAAGGGCGCACCGGGGTTGCCTTGCAGCACCTGTCATGCCGAACGCAACCCACCGGCGTCCTACGGCGAACACCAGCCGCCGGGCGCGCCGAAGTGGTCGCTGCCGCCGCCGGAACACAAGATGGTGTTCATTGGCCAGAGCAGCAGTGCGCTTTGCCGCGGCCTCAAGGATCCCGATCACAACGGCGGCAAGGACATGGCGGCCCTGATCGAACACGTGGAAGCTGACGCGCTGGTGCTGTGGGGATGGGATCCCGGCGTGGGGCGCAAGCCTGTGAGCACTGCGCACGCCAAATTCGTGGCCGCGTTCAAGACCTGGGCCGCAGCCGGAGCGCCCTGCGCCGCAGAGTGACCGTAACGCGGTCCCCGGCGTCGGCGACAATGGCGCCCTTGGACCCGTGATGGAGAACTTCGCATGCCGCTGATCGCACCGCTGCCCGCCGACGCCAATCCCGACGTGGCGGAGCTGGCCCGTTTCTTCAACGAGACGCTCGGCTTCTGTCCGAACAGTGTGCTCACGATGCAGCACCGACCGGCCATCGCTCGTGCATTCATCGCGCTGAACATGGCGGTCATGGAGAACCACGGACGCGTCACCAGTGCATTCAAGCGCCTGATCGGATACGTCTCGAGCAATGTGGCGGGTTGCCGCTACTGCCAGGCGCACACCATTCGCGCTGCGGAACGCTACGGCGCTGGCGCGGAGCAGTTGCAGCACGTCTGGGAATACGAATCCCATCCCGCATTCAACGCAGCGGAACGCGCGGCACTCGATTTCGCCCGCGCCTCGTCGCTGGTTCCGAACGCGGTGGACGAGGCGATTGCGGCGAAGCTGCGAGCGCACTGGGATGAGGGCGAGATTGTCGAGATGCTCGGCGTGATCGCGCTGTTCGGCTATCTGAACCGATGGAACGACAGCATGGGCACGACGCTCGAGGCGCCCGCCGCCGAATCCGGCAGCCAATGGCTGGGCGCGCAAGGCTGGGAACGCGGCAAGCACATATAGCGCACCGGATCGAAGACCCTCTCCCGCCGGGAGAGGGGTTGCAGAGGGTCCAAGGCCCCGCGTCATGGCTGCAACTGCGCAAATCAGGTTCGGCGACATGATGAGAAATGACGCACGCCTCGCACCTTCATCCGGCGCTGCGCGCCACCTTCTCCCGGTGGGAGAAGGGAAAAACGCAGCTTGAGCCGAGCAGGCGTGCCTGCGGCCTGCATCCGGCCCGCACATCCGTGTGCGGGCGTTCGAGTCAGCGCGCGGCAGTGCCGCGCAAGTGCTGCCTCGAACCCTACAACTCCACAATGGTCTTGAAGCCGCCCCAGAACATGCGCTTGCCGTCGAAAGGCATGGCCTTCGGGTCCATCATGTCCTTGAGTCGAGGGTCCGCCATCACTTTCTTGTTGATGCGGTCTCGTTCACGCCGCGACTTGTAGATGATCCACGAGAACACCACGACCTCGCCCTCCTTGAGCTTGACGCTCTGCGGAAACGAGGTGCGTTTGCCGGACTTGACGTCGTCCGCCACACACTCGATGTATTCGAGCGCGCCGTGCTCCTTCCAGACCTTGCCCGCCCTGCGGGCAATCTTCTTGTACTCCGGCAACTTGTCCTCAGGCACCGGAACCACGAAACCATCGACGTAGCGCATGGGAATTTCCTTTCGCATTGAAGCGTGAACGGATGCCGGACCCGGCGCGGCACGCAGGCGAGCCTGCAACCGGTTTCCGGCGGAGCCGCGCTCACTCACGGCGGCACGGCCTACCGATTCAAGCACGAGCGCGCCGGCTTGTCCTGCCTCCCCGTTCTATCGTTGCTGGCTGTCGCGAGGACGGGTGGTGATAATGATGCGATGAACGATCAACCTGACATGTCGGCAACGCCCGATCCCCTCGTCATTGCTGGCCGCAGCTACGCCTCCAGGCTCCTGACCGGCACGGGCAAATTCCGGGACCTCGATGAGACACGGCGGGCCACCGAAGCCGCCGGCGCCGAGATCGTCACTGTCGCGATCCGGCGCACCAACATTGGCCAGCATCCGGGCGAACCGAACCTGCTGGATGTGTTGCCGCCGGATCGCTACACGATCCTGCCCAACACCGCAGGCTGCTACACCGCCGAGGACGCCGTCCGCACCTGCAGGCTCGCGCGCGAACTGCTGGATGGACACCGGCTGGTGAAGCTCGAGGTCCTGGGCGACGAGCGCACGCTGTTTCCCGATGTCGTGCAGACGCTGCGCGCTGCGCGCGAACTGGTCGACGACGGCTTCGACGTGATGGTCTATACGTCGGACGATCCCATCATCGCGCGCGAACTCGAAGCCATCGGCTGCGTGGCGGTCATGCCACTGGCGGCGCCGATCGGATCGGGGCTCGGCGTGCAGAACCGGTGGAACCTCATCGAGATCGTCGAAAACGCCAAGGTGCCGGTGCTGGTCGATGCCGGTGTCGGTACCGCGTCGGACGCGACCATAGCAATGGAACTCGGTTGCGACGGCGTTCTGATGAACACCGCGATCGCGGGTGCCCGGGATCCTGTGCGCATGGCGCACGCCATGCGGCTTGCCATCGAGGCCGGTCGCCATGCCTTTCTCGCCGGCCGCATTCCCAGGCGACGCCACGCCAGTGCTTCGAGCCCGATCGACGGCACCATCGCGTGAATCCCGGCGCGCCGGTCCGGAATTCTGCGGACCACCGCGCACCGGTGCGCAGCTTCGTGCTGCGGCAAGGTCGCATGACACCCGCGCAGGAACGCGCATTCGAACAACACTGGAATCGCTACGGCATCGCGTTCGGCGGGGGCGAACGTGACTTCGCCGCCACGTTCGGGCGCGATGCGCTGCGCGTGCTCGAGATCGGCTTTGGCAACGGCGAAGCGCTGCATGCCAGTGCACGCGACGATCCCGCCCGTGACTACATCGGGGTGGAAGTTCATGGCCCAGGCGTGGGTCGTGTGCTCAATGCCGTGGCCATGGACGGACTGGACAACGTGCGCGTGTACCGGCACGACGCGGTGGAAGTTCTGCGGCATGAAATCGGACCTGCCTCGCTGGCCGAAATCCGGGTGTGGTTTCCGGATCCATGGCCGAAGCTGCGCCATCACAAGCGTCGATTGATCCAGCGCGACTTCGTGCAGCTCGCGTGCAACCGTCTCGGTCCGGGCGGAGTCCTGCATCTGGCTACCGACTGGGCCGACTACGCGGAGCAGATGGCCGCCGTGCTCGGCGCCGAGCCGCAGTTCCACGTCGAAATTCTCGACGGCGATGCCGCGGTCACGGGCGCACGTTCGAGCACACACTTCGAACGCCGTGGCCTGCGCCTGGGCCACGGCGTCCGCGACTTCATCGCGACCCGGATTGCGGGCCCGCCCGCATGACGGCTCGCGCGGGCTGACTGGCATGGAAGGCAGTATCGGACTCAGCCCCGAAATGATGCTGGTGCTCTCGCTCGCCGGCTTCGCGATGCTGATGTTCTCGCTCGAATGGATGCGCGCCGATGTGGCGGCGATCATCGTGCTGGTGGCCCTCGGCATCACCGGCGTGGTGCCGGTGGATCGGCTGTTCGATGGCTTCGCGGGCAACGCGGTGATTGCGATTCTGGCGACCATGATCCTCGGCGCCGGCCTCGATCGCACGGGCGTGCTGTCGCTAGCCGCCGGCTGGCTGTTGCGCGCATCAAAGGGTCACGAAAAGCGGCTGATGCTGCTGCTCTGCGCGATGAGCGGCGGCCTGTCGGCGTTCATGCAGAATCCGGCGGTCGCCGCCCTCTTCGTGCCGGTCGCCGCGCGCCTTTCGAATCGCACCGGCATTCCGCTGGCGCGCCTGCTGCTGCCGATGGCCAGCTGCATCATGCTCGGCGGCACGCTGACCATGGTCGGCAACTCTCCACAGATCCTGCTCAATGACCTGATCGATTCGGTCAACCGCAACCTGCCCCCGGGCGCAGCCGCCATGCACTCGGTGGCACCGTTCGCGATCGTGCCGATCGGGCTTGCCCTGCTCGCGGCCGGGCTCCTGTACTTCTGGCTGTTCGCCGATCGCGTACTGCCGCAGGAAGAGACCGGCACCGGCGCGACACCAGCGCGTACGGAAACCTACTTCGCCAATGCCTATGGCATCGCGGGCGATGTCTTCGAGACCATCGTCACGGCGGATTCGCCGCTGGTCGGCCAGTCCATCGCCGAGTTCGAGATGACTCCCGGTGTCCCGCTTCTGCTGGCGCTCAAGACCGGCGAGGACGCCAAGCTCTCACCCACAGGCGACCAGATGATCTGGGTCGGCAGCGTGCTCGGCGTCATGGGCACGCGCGAGGCGATTTCCGGATGGGCCGAGGAAAACGCGTTGCGTGTGCTGCCGCGCCTGCGCAATTTCGGCGACATGTTCAACACCGCGCGCGCCGGCATCGCAGAGGCCGTGATTCCCCCCAACTCGCGTTACGTCAACAAGTCGATCGGTGATCTGCGGCTGCGCACGCGACACGGCATTTCCGTGCTGGCGGTGAATCGCGGCGACAACATCTTTCGCGAGAACGTGCGCGAGGTCAACATCCACCAGGGCGACACGCTGGTGCTGCACGGTTACTGGAAGAGCCTGACCGAGGCCGCAGAGGAACACGACTTTGTCGTCGTCACCGACTATCCCAAGGAAGAGCAGCGCCCGCACAAATTGTGGAATGCACTCGGATTCTTCGCGCTCGCGATGGGGCTCGCGCTGATCACCGACTTGCCGCTGCCGGTGGCGCTGCTGGTGGGCGCAATCGGCATGGTGCTGACCGGCGTGATCAACATGGACGAGGCCTATCGCGCCATCAACTGGAAGACGATTTTCCTGATGGCCTGCCTTATTCCACTCGGCTGGGCGATGGACGCCAGCGGCGCTGCCGCCTGGATTGCGCAGGAACTGGTGATCGGTCTGGATGGTGTGCCCATATGGACGCTGCAACTCGCCGTCGCAGTGCTGACCGCGGGTCTCACGCAGGTCATATCGAACGTCGGAGCGACGGTCGTCATGGTGCCAATGGGCGTCAACCTCGCGCTCGCCGCGGAGGCGGACCCGCTGGTGTTCGCGATGCTGGTGACGATCTCCGCTTCCAACAATTTTCTCACCACGTCCAATCCGACGATCGGGATCGTGGCGGGACCGGGCAACTACCGCGCGGCCGATCTCTGGCGCTGCGGCGTGCCGCTGTCGATCCTGTACCTGGTCATCTCGATGATCATGGTGAACCTGGTTTTCTGAGCGCTCTTTACGTGGCTCGCGACTGCAGCCATACAACGCCTTCGCTCACCTCGCACGCAATGGCTGTCAGCGCTTGTCCACGGCAGGGACCGCTGGTGCAGCGTCCCCCGTCGAGTTCGAACACCGCACCATGATGCGAGCAGACCAGATCGCGGCCATCGCGCAGGAAGCGGCCCGGCGCCCAGTCGAGCCGGCGACCCGCGTGCGGACAGATGTTGCGCCAGACCCGGACTTCGTCGCCGCAGCGATAGGCGATCAAATCGTCCCCGGCCTGCACACCTTCGGCAGCACGGTCGGGAGCGTCCATCAGGGGCGAAGCAGGCGCCACTGCCGCAACTTCCGGAGCGTTGTGCGGGACAGTTGCATGCGCGGACAAAGCGCCCGGCGCGATCAGCGGCGCGGGCACATCGCGGCCAACTTCGACGGACGCGGCAACGCCGCCCGGTGCCATGAACTCGACTGCCAGCAGGCCGTCGTTGGCAATTTCCTCAAGCGCGCAAAGCCGTTGCATGAACGCGGGTTCCTTCTGGCACTTGCGGAGGCACGACGCGCGCCCAATGCTGGACAGCCTGCCGCAATTTGATGGAGATCGCGATGTCCGTCCGCACGCAATCCGGATTCGTACCCTCGCTGGTGCATTTCCTGCTTGCCATCCTGGTCGCCCTGCTGGCGATCGGCGGCGCCATCGTGACCGCGATCCTGCTCGCGGCAGGAGTACTGGTGGCGTGGGTCGCACGGGCGCTGGGCTTTGGAGGCAGGTTGCGGGGAGTGCAGATTCACCGCTCGGCCCGGACGACCGCTGATCGCACCACGGATACCACGGCCGATGCCCGCGTCATCGAAGGGGAGTTCCGCATCGTCGATCCCAACGCCGACCGCCAATCGCCTCTGTAGGAGCGTGCTCGCGCGCGCTGGCGTCATGCCGAAACGAAGCCCGCGTCGTGTGGATACCGATGCCGACCCCAGGGCGCCCCTGTAGGAGCGTGCTCGCGCGCGATGGCGTCATGCCGAAACGAAGCCCGCGGCAGGTGTTTGCATGCCGCCATTGCGCGCCAGCGCGCTCCTGCAAAAGCACGGGCCGTGGGGTTGTGGCCTGGCTCTTTGCCCCGCGCCCCGCGACAGCGGGGAGAGGGCTGCGCGCAGCGATGGGTTGGCGGCCGGTTGAATGCGCTGTGACGTTTCGGTTTTCGACCGCACACAGGTGAATCCCGCACCGACGGAGCTTTTCAGTCCGGGCCGCTCACGGTTCCCTTCGTCAGGCTCAGGGCGGGCTCAGGCTCACCACGAACGGGACAAGGGAGACTCACATTCCGCAACGACTCGTACGCCGACCGCACCTGGTTCGCTGCGCGAAAGCGCGCCGACAAACTTGGGGCACGCTCCTGCACCGGAATGCGTGCCCAGCGCGCGAGCGTGAGGGCAGTCGCATCGGCGCCGCGTAGAATGGCGCGCCCGCGTGCTGCGGAATCTCAACCCACTCGGGATGCCCCATGAGCGCGACACACGTCGCTCCAACCCATGCGATCGCCACGGCCACGGCGCTGGCGCTGGTGTATCTCGTGTGGGGCTCGACCTATCTCGGCATCCGCTTCGCGCTTGAGAGTTTCACGCCGACCGGACTTGGCGCAGTGCGGTTTCTTGCCGCCGGCATCGCGTTCTACGGATTCCTGCGACTGCGGGGCCGCCCCGCGCCCACGCCACTGCAGTGGCGCAATGCGGCGATCACCGGACTGTTGCTGCTCGGCACCGCCAACACGCTGGTCGCGATCGCGCAGCAGACGGTCGCCTCCGGCATTGCAGCCGTGGCGGTCGCTTCCATGCCGCTGTGGGCTGCGCTGTTTGCCGGCATCTACGGCCAATGGCCACACCGGCGTGATGGGCTTGGGCTCGCCATCGGGTTCGTCGGCGTCGTGCTGCTCAATCTCGATGGCGATCTGCGGGCCTCACCGACAGGTGCCATCGCATTGCTGCTCGCACCTGTGGCCTGGGCATTCGGATCGGTCTGGAGTCGACGTCAGGATTTGCCCGGGCCACTCATGAATACGGCAGTGCAGATGCTCGTCGCGGGCGTCGCCCTGCTGGTACTCAGCATCGGCCTGGGCTCGCTGCCGACCAGGGCTCCTACGCCGCGCGCCGGATTCGCGCTGATGTATCTGGTGGTGTTCGGTTCGATCGTTGCCTTCAGCGCCTATGTGTGGCTGCTGCAGCACGTGCGCCCCGCACTGGCCACGAGCTACGCGTATGTCAATCCACCCATTGCACTGCTGCTTGGTGCGTTGCTGGCCGGCGAACGCATCACGCTGCTGGACGGCATCGCGTCGACCGTCATCGTGCTGGGCGTGGCGCTGGTGGTGATGCGCCGCGACAGCACGCCGGTGGCCTCGTGACCGAGTCCGCACGCGGCTTGTGGGTAGCGTTCGGTGCGTTCCTGATCTGGGGCGTCATGCCTCTGTACTGGCATCTTCTGAAGTCAGTCCCTGCCATCGAAATCGTGCTGCACCGTATCGCGTGGAGTGCAATTGTCGTGATGGGCTGGCTGTTCGCGACCCAGGGCCGCCAATGGTTCCGGACGGCGCTTGCGCAACCGCGCGTCGGTTGGATGCTGCTGATCAGCAGTGTGTTGATCTCGGTCAACTGGGGCCTTTATATCTGGGCGGTCAATGCCGGCCACGTGGTCGAAGCCAGCCTTGGCTACTTCATCAATCCACTGCTCAATGTCGTGCTCGGTGTCGCGTTTCTGCGCGAGCGACTGCGGCCGTTGCAATGGTCCTCGGTGGCGCTGGCTGCCGTGGGCGTGCTGTGGCTGACCTTCAACTACGGCAACTTTCCCTGGATCGCGTTGACGTTGGCCGCATCCTTCGCCAGCTACGGTCTGCTGCGCAAGATCGCAGCAGTCGAATCGCTGCCCGGACTCGGCGTCGAGAGTGCGTATCTGCTGCTGCCGGTGATCGCTGCACTCGCCTTCATGGAAACGGGAAATCCCGGCGCCTTTGGCGGTGGCTACAGTGCCGGCATCGTCACCCTGCTGATCGTGGGAGGTCCGCTGACCGCGCTGCCGCTGCTCGGCTTTGCCTATGCGGTGCGCCGCGCGCCGTTGTCTGTGGTCGGCTTTCTGCAGTACATCGCGCCCACGATGCAGCTGCTGATCGGCGTACTCGTGTTCCACGAATCTTTCGGCCGCGACCGGGCAATCGGTTTTTCCTTCATCTGGGCCGCACTCGCGTTGTTCGCACTGGAAGGCGTCGTGCGATCGCGCCGCAACGCCGTGGCGCTGCGGGCGGTCGCGCTGTCCTGAGGGCATCGTGGATGCGGATCCGAGTTACCCGCTTTCGGCACCTTCATCCGGATACGCGGTGGCAACGATGTCGTCCACGCGCCAGTGCACGGATTGGGCCGTTCTGCGCACCTCGCGCAACCGGGCGATGCTGAGCTCGCCCTCGCGTGGCGCGACCAGCACCACGCCTGAGATCCGCATGCCTTCCTCGTGCAGACGCGGATCGCAATGTTCCACCCAGCCCAGTTCCCCCACCGCAGTACGGATACGACCCACGATCGGATCGGCGCGCTCCCGCTGCGTCGTCTCGGGCCTGGAGTCGAGCACGTCGCGCGTCGCATGCAAAAGGTTGCCGAGCCCGTCCTTGAGCACGCTCACCGCGATGAACAGCGCCGCTGCGGCGTCCGCCCACCACCATCCGAAGCCCAGCCCGGTGATACCGACGATGCCTGCGAGCGCGGTCATCCAGTCGGCCTTGCTGGTGTCGGCATCGGTCTGCAGCGACTTGAGGTGCAGTTCTGCCGCCAGCTTCGACTTCATGCGACCGAGCACCACCGGAGGGATGGACGAGATCAGCAGGGCCGCCATCATCAACCAGCCCAGCCAGAGGGTGCGTCCATGCCACTGCACCGTGCCGATGGTGGGATGTTCCTGACCAAGCAAGGCCGTGCCGCTGTCGTACACCAGGGCGATTCCGACGCAGGTCAGAGCAACCGAAGCGACCATGAAGGTGAGATCGAACGCGCGCCAGCGGCCATTGGGATATTTTGTGTCCGGGTCACGATGCGCGAAGCGTGCGGCGATCAGGAACGCGATTGGAGGGACCAGACTGAGCACGTCCTCGACCAGCGCGGTGCGCATCGCGTGGGAACCCCCCATCACGGCAAACATCAGCGCAACCACACCGGTCTGCAGCACGATGCTCCAGACGCAGACGCGCTGCGCGCGTGCAAGCGTGCGCTGCTGCGCCTCCGGCAGCGGGCGTGCTTGACGGACCGCGGTCATGGAGCAGCCACAGTCGCGTCGCGGGAAACAGAATCCGGTGTGCGCCCACTGGTGAAACGATCCACTGCCATCAGCCAGGCATTCTCGCCGGGAGGCAGCGCAAGCCGCCGCGACTCCGGTACGACCGACGGCCCCGTCACGAGGTAGGGCCGACTCAGGGCAACGTGTTCTTCCCAGGGAGAGTCATGCGCATTGCCGCCCACGACTGCATCGAGCTGGAAGGTCTCGAGTTGCAGCATCAGATCCGAGTGTCCCGCCTTGATCCACACGATGCGGGAATCGAGCGTGCGCGCAAAATCCTCCAGCATCGCGATCTCACGCCCTTCGGGCGCGCCGTCCTCGCGCAAAATCACAAAGGGCGGGTCGTGCGACACGCCCACGCGGAGGCTGCCGTGACGTACATGATCGAGTGTGTGTTGCGGGTCGCGCGGGAAGTCGCTACACCCGGCGAGCGCAGCCAGCGCTGCGAGCGCCAACAACCGCAAGCACGATCCCACCGTTTGCACGGCGGACTGACGTGGCACAAATCCGTGAGCGATAGCCGTGGTGAGCAAAATCAATACGTTCCTGTCAGTCGACTTCTGCGCCAGCTTCCGCTTCCACGCCGCTACGGGCGATGAACGGGGGTTGCTCCCGTCGCCGCCACCACCATCCCTTCGACCCAGACACGCCGCCCACCGGGGGATGGCGCCAGGCGTTACCCGCCGGACTGCAAATTCTGACGGCGCAGGCGATCTCGCGGCGCTTTCAGAGAGGGGCAGGTGCCGTTGCGGGAATCGCCCAATGCCTTGTCCACCCAATCGGCAACGGGCTTTCCGAGCCAGTCGACTCGGGCGGGAAGCGTCAAGTGTCCTTCCTTTGGTGCTTCGACGTAGGTCACCCGATTGCCCGCCTTTGCCACCATGTCCCTGACTGCATCGACGTCGATCAGCGTGTCCGATCCTCCCTGCAGCACGAGCGTGCACACGGCAACGTGCGCCAGCACCGGTTCGGTATCGAGCTGGCGCAGATCGGTATCGAGTC